>JAJJPK010000138.1:0-15189 GCA_032907565.1 Cyclobacteriaceae bacterium
CTTAAACAAGAGAAAGTTTTGCTGTTTCTTGTTATACCTATGGCACCCGATTTGTATGTAAATGGATATGAGGATGTTGAAAAAAGGGATAATGGTCATAGCGATGCTCCTCCTTGCGCTGGGGACGCATCCCGCGCTTGCGCAGGACAGCGGCGATCAAAAGAAAACGAAAAAAGAAATACGCGCTGAGCGACTCAAAAAGTCCAGGGAGAAGCTTGCGCAGCTTGCCACGGATAGTACGCTCATACTGGAGGCAAACGTGTTAAGGAATCGCTATCAGAATAGCTTTCCTGTTTCGGGCAACAACTTCATACTCATCGACGGCAACCGGGTGGTCTTGCAGACGGCATCCCCCTCGGGAGGTCCGGGCTTTAACGGACTGGGTGGTATCACGCTACGCGGTCGGATTACGCAATACGAGATCGATGTTGACGACAAGGGGCCGATCAACATCCTTGCTAATGTATCACTCGGTGGTGCCGGCTTCGCCACCCTCCGAATCAGCATATCGGCAGACGGCAACGCAACGGCCACTTACACCGACAACTGGGGTGGACGGGTTACCTTCGCAGGCGTCGCGGGTGATCCAGGTGCGTCGAGTGTGTTCCAGGGATCTCCTATTTTGCAACGCTGCGGCTAAATCTTGAGATTGACTCCCAATATCAATTGTCCGAAACCACCGGGAAACACGCCGGACGCCGCGCGGTTGAGACGTGACGCCTTGTAAATTTCATTCGTGATATTCTTCCCATTCACAAAGACGTTCAGCGTAGTCGTGCCGCCAATCAGGAAGTCGTAGTTGGCAAAGCAGTCGATAGTGTAGAACGACTCCAGCTTTCCAATCGCACCGTCGCCCGACTCAGCGTCGAAGTTCATAAACTCCGCATACTGGTCACTCACGTACGTGCCTGACACGCCCGCGGCGAATTTCCTGAATGAATAGGACAGCCCTGCCGTGATGTTTACGTTCGGAACGTATGGTGCACGAGCGCCTTCCACGTACCCGTCGCCGTAACGCACGAGCGCTTTGCTTATGTTGGCAAAGTCGGCTTCCGTTATCGTCGTCGCATCCAAGAGAACCTCCTGTCCCTGATCGTTGCGGGTGTACAGCTCATACGCCTGACGGTTGCTGTTGACCCGATTGACAAACTCCTGCCGTGTTGCTGAGTTGTGCACAACCGTGGAGAACATGTCCTTGTCCTGCAACACGCCTTCCAGAACCTCCGATGTCAACATCGTCGCGTTCAAGGTCAGCCGCAGGCCGTGAGGCGATGCCGAAGATGTGAGCATGGCACCGAAACCGGCTTCCGCACCGCGTATTCGTACCTTTCCGGGCTGTGTAAATAACTCGTTTTCGCCTGCGGCGATAAAATTCCGTACGGTAGTACTGAAGAGTGCCGCCTGGCCGGAGAGGCGTCCGTCGAGGACACTGCCCTGCCATCCGAGCTCCAGATTGAGGCTGAGTTCAGGTTTGATGTTGACGTTCTCTCCTTCCAGTGGGTCGGTCAACACCCCATTCCGTTCGACAAAGAAGCCGAAGATCTTCGACGGCGCGATAAAGCCCTGGTATATGCTGCCGTAAACTTCTCCTGCGGGAATTTCGTACCCGAGCGTCAGGCCCGGCATGACCACATTGTATGTACTTCGTACCTTGCCAGCGTCCGGACTCGTTGCATCGGGGTCCTGTGCCGCAGCCAGCACGTTTTGCCTGAACATTTCGATGTGTTCGAAACGTACAATAGGCGTAACGTTAAATCGATTAATGTTGAACTCGTTGCGCAGGTAGCCGGAGACCGACCAAAGGTGATACCGGTTGTCCGACGTTGGGTTACCGGCACGAGCCCATCGCGAGTTGTTTGCAGCAAGGTATCGGTCGCGATAGGATTCCTGATGGAGCTTCACCGCTCCCTCGAAATGGTGGGTCTCCCCTCCCGCCTGCCAATCGGCTTCAAAGGTTTCCTGGATGCCCGACACCGTAAAGACCCACTGGCTGTCGGTCGTGCTTTCCCGCCCGTCGGTAATTCGGCCCACGCGAACGAAATCCTCATCACCAAAGCTAAGACCAGACAGGTAGCTGTAGCGATCATTAAAGATCTTGTCCCCAACATAAGCCTGCACGTCAGCAGCCCGGACGACTGTGGTGACCTGACGCCACCAGTCGCGTTCGAAATCCGACGCATAGATTTTCGATGTAAGACTCAGGTTCGGGCTGATGAGCCACTTGTGAATAATGTCCATGCCGTAACGACGCATGTCGAAGTATTCGGCATCGAAAGGCTGCTGTTTTGGATCTATGCGGAAAGTAAACGGCGTCAGTGCCGACAGCGTCGCCTGGTTGTCTTCAAACTGTGCGCTTACTTTGAAGTAGAGCGACTGATTTTCGGAAAGCTTCGCGAAGATCTTTGCGTTCAGGTTGAGGACTTCTACTTCGGCGTTGTCCGTAAAGCCGTCAAACTTCTTATGCACCGCCTCAACGAGCGCACCAAGGTTTTGCCATGAACCTCCGTACGAAAAGAGGCCCGTCGTGTAATTGCGTGATCCTCCGACAAGTTTCACCCGGAGTTCCGGTTGCTGTGGAGGGAGCGCCGTAATGTAATTGACCGCGCCGTACATATTATTCGGTCCGTACCGTAGCATGTCGGCACCTTTATACACTTCTATTGCCTGAACGCGATCGCTCAGCGGATTGTAATACGTGCCAGGTGCGATGTACGGCGCCGGGGCAGCCGGCGAACCGTCTTCCAGGAGCAGGATCTTGCGCGACCGTCTTCCCCAGGAACCCCGGATACTGATGTTGGGCCGGTTCGACAGCCCCATGTCGCCCACGATGTTCACGCCGGGAACTGTCTTTAGCACTTCTTCTGTATTAAGCGGGTTGGTGTTTTGAATGTCTCTCGGGCTAATCGTAAAGTTCGACCCTTTGAAATCACTCCTGTAGTTCTGCGACGTAGCGCTGACGATGATTTCGCTGAGGCTCGTCGGACTAACCGACAGCGCAATGGTACCGAGATCGGTCTGTCCCGGCGACACCTTCAGTGTTTGGGTGAGATACCCGAGGAAGCTAATCGTGACTTCAGGTGTCGACGAAGAAACGCGAATGTGAAACGCACCATTTCGGTCCGCAACAGTCCCGGTACCTTCTGTCGTAACAATCTGTGCACCGGCGAGCGGACCGCCTCCGGAGGCGTCCACTACACGACCCGTAACTTCAAGTTCTTCCTGGGCTCTCGCCGTACCAAGTGCCAGCAACACACCCAGGCACATAGTCAAAATTTTCATCTCCTTCTCTTGTCTCTAAATCATAACCTTAAAAGGCAGACGAAGAAACCGGCGATCTAAGCGCCGGCTTCATCGCCAACCATACATTATTCCGCTCCGTCGCTTTCCATCACGGCGATGGTATACGACGCTACGTCTCTACCTTGTTCAAGTCCAACTTCCGAATCAAACGTCCAGTGAATGCCACCATACACTCTTGATATGGCCGCTTCTTCCGCCCATTCTCTGAAAATGTCTCCTTCTTGCGGGAAGATGCGTGAAAGCACTTCCGCAGCCGCGGCCGAGAAGGTGCTGTGTCCTGATGTATAGCTCGGGAAGTTGGGCGTACCAGCTATCGTTTTGAAACTCGGTATCATTTGAATGGGACGCGGATAATGGTAATAGTACTTCGCATCCCAGCAACTGATGCCGGCATCCTGAATCGCCATATTCATATAAGCGAGTGTACGTGCTGTCCTCAGCGGATTCATCTTGTATTTCACGATGTAACCAAAGGCGATGGTGTTCCAGTGACCCGGCGGCGTGTAGGTACCGAGACCGTCCTGCCAATAGTTCGCGATGCGGCGCTTTTCTTCCGTCATGTTGTTCTGATGCGAGACAAGAATCTCTACGTCCGCTTCGTATTCGGCGGAGCCGATAGCGGGTGGCGGCCCAGGACGCGTTAGTTCAACGTCCGGCACATTCCACATCCGTACCTTTCCGTACATCGGCGCAAGACCAACAGGGCGTTTTGGAATCTCCTGGTTTTCCCAATACCATCCGAAGCGATCGAACGCCGATTTCTGAATCGAATCCGACACGGGTTTGGGGACTTGCGCCTTGCTCATGCCATCACCCGCCGCACGCGCGAGCGCAAGCTTGGCCACTTCGCTTCCGATAAATTCACCAGCATCGACATCACTTTGGACCGCCTCTCCAGCCCACAACAGGCTGGAGAGATGCTCTTCCGCGCGGCCGGCCAGATATTCCTTTTCGAGCGGGAACATAGCCGACAGTATATCGCGGGCTGCGGCCGTCACTACGGCTGCGCCGGAAGGATAAGAAGGCAAGCTGGTTTTACCGTAAGCAGGTTCAATCGAGGGGTCAACTTGCGATGGTGCAGGCCTTTCGTACTGAAACTTGTAGTGCCATGCGGCGATGAGCCCGTCGAATTGCGCGACGGTCATGTATGCGTAGGCACGGGATGAATAGGCTGGGTGAGCAAACGGGAATGGAGGAGGACCGGCAGGATTTGCCGGACTCGGCAACGTATACGTTCCATCCGGATTCGGTCCGGGGATCAGGTTGTATTTAGCAACCAGATCCATCGCGATCTCCATCCATCGGATCGCGGGATTGTTGGTCCAGTACGCAATGGCAGACCGTTGCTGTGAACTCAAACCGGTCATGGCGTCCTTGAGGTCGGCAAGTTCGGCCTGATACTCGGCGGAGTTCACATCCGCAGGTTCGGGTATAGCGATCTGATCGGGTGCATCCAAAAGTACAGTCGACCACGAGCCACCGTTGGGATCCAGGGATGAGAAATCGTAATGCGTGTACCGTAAATTGACCGGCAGATCCCGATCACACGATATGACAAACAGCATGCTGAGGCATACGACGAGAAAGGATAATGTATATCGCTTTTTCATAAGGGGCTGACTTGAGGGGTTAGATTTTGAACTGATAGGTTAGGCCGGCGCCGATGTTGGTAAACTTGCCCATGTTGCGCCCACTGATAAACTGTGAGTAGTACGCAAGCACGCCAAAGCCTTTGATGTTCAGGAAGAAGTACTGCGCATTTAAACCCACTTGCCCGACTTCCACCTTGTTCGTGGGCTGGGCGGCATTGTAGGCGCGTATATCATCGCCGGTCAGGCACCTTGTTGAGTTGTACAACGCCTCAACATGGAACGAGTGATCGAAGAACCACTTCCCCGCGACGACCTGGACGTTCATCGCGTTCGGCACGTCCATCCATGCCGTATAGTAGCTTCCGTTGGCGTAGTAGTAGTCTCGTTCCGCTTCAGTCTCTCCTCGCCACAGGTACGCAAACGAGCCCCGGGCATAGATGCCGTTCTTCCATTCGTATTGTACGATAGCACGGCCACTCACTTCCGGGGCGCCGAATCCCAGGCTATAGGGCAGGTAGTCCGACAGGTAGTTGGTCATGGGTGTCGAGTAGCCAACCGCACCGACCAGCGTCAATCTGCCCCCTTCCATTTCCTTATTGAGGAAGCGGTATTTAAGTACAAGTCCAAGATCCTGGAAACCTTTTGCACCCTGAAATTTTCCTCCATTGGGTTCGTCGGATTTTGTCCGAACGTAAGGTGTTGAAACGATCAGGTTGAGGTTATCCATGATGCCGATAGCGATCATGGGCAGAACGGTCGTGCGCTTTACAGTTGCTATCGTAGCATTTGTGCGCAGCTTTGTTCCTTCCCAGTATTCGTCAAAACTTCCCTGGTCGTATATCACGGCAAGGCAGGACTCGCGCTGCTTCATCATAACTGCATCTGTAGGTGTTTGTGCCAGGAGGAGTCCGGTCCCTGAAAGGAGGGCAGCCCCTACCAGCAACATTCGGGTATAGTTGTTCATTGTATTGGGGGTTAGTCAAATATCTAAACTAGCAATGCACCTGTGGTCCATTGCGGAGCACAGGTACACGCATCCTTCCGACAGGCTAATAGCCCATCAGTGGGTGTTCCTTCTTTGAGAACAGGAAATGTTTAAGAAGGGAAAACGTTGGGAGGAGGAGAAATTACTTCCCGGGCCATTTGAATAACGGCTTCAACGGAGCCCGTGTGCTGTAGCGTACGGCTCCAGCCATCGGCTTTGATGACCTCCGCCAAAGACGGAGCGTTAAAGTCTTTGACAAGTTTGCTCAGCAGGTCGCTGCCCGCGTGGGATGCGGCGCCATCTGCATCGTTGGATACCCTGGCGTACTCTTCAAATGCCCGGGCCAGGTTCTGCTTTTTTTCGTTCTTAACGCAAACCACGTAAAGGGTATCTCCCTCGAGTTTGTGTTTAACGAGTTCGTAAAATTCGCCGTTGAATTCAAACGCCCCGTGCACGCGATCGAAACCACGGCTTTGAAGAGGATAGGGAATATTAAGGGGGATTTTGAATTCGAAGGTTTCCAGGTCGGAGTAATCCTCGGAGTCCAGGCGCTGTACAAGCTTTGCTTTCGCCCTGAAATCGAGCCCCCAGAAAAAAATGTAATAGCCTCCTAAATTGAAGAGGAAGACAATCAGGAAGAGGATAGCCAGTACCTTTTTCACACGGGTTGGGGCTGTGCGAATTGCTATTTACAAAAAAAATCAGCGCGGACAAATAGGCCAGGGTGCCCTTTCCGGGACGATTATCTTAAAGAAAACCCGCATACTGTAGATAGCGGGATTTTCTATGCGGTAAGGCTAACGAGAAAAGATATCCCTTACGCGATTTAAGAAGTGGCGTCGCTTCAGCGTGACTTTGTGCTCATCGAAGTATTGGATTTCCGTACCCTTTTGGATTTTGTATACGGTGATCCGATCCGTTGAAAAACGCTCGAGTACCTTTCCCTCCGTGCCGTCGGGAAGCAGGACAATATCGTGTCTCCCAGGTTTCATGGGTGTTTGGTCCGGCGGCCATAATGACCTTTCCGGTTTTGTTTTCCTGGGGGTTGGTAATCAAGGGGTTACCGGCGTGGGGGGTCCGGTTTGGTATTAATACGTCCGGAACCTGCCGTGTGACCGTGTGTTTGAAAATAAATCCCTTCTGACAACTGCTGTCAGAGCCCCTTGTGCGGGGTATGCGCAGGCCGTAACGTTGCGGGTATGACGGGACTTCCGGAAAAAATCAGTGACCAATTCGATGCACGCCACATGGAGATGGTGTGGGAAGAACTGAGGACGAGGTTCGGTTTCAACATTGCGGAATGGAAAAGGATGTTCAGGAATGAATTTTCCCGGCAACCTCGAAATGTAACGGAGATCGAGTTCTTTCTCATTTTCGGCAACCGAAACATTAACGACCTGCTCAACAGGCTGCTGTGCCGAAGGTTACAGCACCCCACCTTCAACGCACTTGTCTTTTATATTATCGAACGATCGCGTCAACCGTCTAGCAGGGCGAGCTCAGGGTATTCGAATCGCCGCGCAACTTCCGGTTGATTTTTATCCTCTACCCTCCTATCGGTAATCATTTTTGAAATCGTATAGGCATCCATCAGACTGCTGTCGATGGGTTGACAGAGCGCAAGTACGTCATCTTTAGTTAATCGCGAGCCAATCCAGTCCTGTTCATATTCTCTTGGGATGATGACGGGCATGCGCTTTTTGCTGTTATGGATTTTCTCCATGAGCGAATTCGCCCGCGTTGTAAGGACCGTGTAGGTTTGAACTACTTCGCCCGACTGGCGGTCGGTCCAGGTGCTCCACAATCCTCCAATAGAAAAAATAGGCTCTTCCGGAAGATACACGAAGTAAGGGTATTTTGTCTTCCCACCGTTAAACCAACGCCATTCGAAAAATCCGGTACAGGGGATAAGACACCTTTTACCATCCGATGCCGCATCCCGAAACGCCGGTTTATCGAACATCTCCTCGCTGATCGCGTTTAGGGTTCGCACCCGCACGGATTCCGCTTCCTTCGCCGACTTCACCCACCAGGGGATGAGCCCCCAATTAAGTAACTGAAACGTTGCCGGCGATGCCGAAGTAATGATTGGCGATGCCTTGAAATCGAACCCATTCTCGTAGTACACAGGTTCGTAATCGAACGGCATCGCGGCGCGGTACCGGTCTATTAGTGCGTCTTTCAACGCTACATCTTGTTTATGATAACACATTGGTGTTATGTCGATTTAATTGTTGACGCGTGTGATAACACAGAGATGCATGATGTATGGCCATGCGTCTCGCCCTGTCCCCAAAGTTGGGGAAATCCCTTCTCAACATATTGTGCCATTTCCCTGTTTTACGCCCATGAGGCAACTGGCACATGATTTCTAACTACCCAACAAAACTAAACAACTTATAGTTATGGGTAGCATCTTGTATATCGTAGCTGTCGTGCTGGTAATAGCATGGCTCATTGGTTTCCTGGGATACTCCGCAGGCGGAATGATTCACATTCTCCTTGTCCTGGCGGTCATCTCGGTACTCGTAAGCATTATCCGGGGTCGAAGTGTTTGACGCCGACATTAGCCCGAGAATGATCGTCGTTCCCGGATGATGATCATTCTTTCTTTGTTTTTTTTCTTTCCACACCAATGGCCACTACTGCTGATCCTACGCCTTTCTACAAGAAGTTGGCGTTTAACCTGCTGACCCTTGTTCTGTTAGGCGGCATTCTTTACGTGGGTCAGAGTATCCTCGTGCCTTTGTTTTTCTCGATCTTGTTGGCCACGCTGTTATATCCTGTGGTCGCGTTCCTCCGGCGGTGGAAGATTCCTCATCCCGTTGCCATCATCATGTCTCTGCTGGTGGCGATGGCGGTGATCGTGGGAATCACCTATTTTCTTTCGCGCCAAATGGTTTCCTTCTTTGCCGACATTGACGTCATCAAAGAGCGTCTCAACGAATTATTTACATCGCTTCAGGTTTGGGTAAGGGAACATTTCAACATCAACATTCGCGAGCAACAGGAATACATCCAGGACACGAAGGAAAAAGTCGAGGCCGAGAAGATCGTAGGCGCAACGGTTGTCTCGCTTACGACCTTCATATCATACCTCGTTCTGCTCCCGGTATATACTTTCTTAGTACTCTATTACAAGGAACTGATCAAACAGTTCTTCATCTTCGTTTTTCGCAACGATACGGAAGACCAGATACGGGAGGTGCTGCATGAATCCCGGTTGGTAGGACAAAGTTTCATTACCGGGCTGCTTATTGAAGTCGCTATCGTCTTTTCCCTGAATTCAGTGGGCTTTCTTATCCTCGGTATCAAATATCCCCTCTTCCTCGCGCTCGTGGCTGCATTGCTAAACCTGGTTCCCTACATCGGCATGCTCGTCGCGAATGTGTTCTGCATGCTCATCACACTGGTGTCGTCAGAAAACCTGGCCGACGTGCTGTGGGTTGGTGTCGTGCTGGCGCTGGTTCAGCTCGTCGACAACAACTTTCTCATGCCGTTTATTGTGGGTTCAAAAGTGCGCATCAACGCCCTCGCCACGCTAGTCGGCATTCTCGTAGGCGGCGCGCTGTGCGGGATACCCGGAATGTTTCTTGCCATCCCGGGCATCGCCGTACTGAAAGTTATCTTCGATCGCGTCGATCCGTTGAAACCCTACGGCATCCTCGTCGGGGATAACGTGGAGACTCCGCGGCTGAGTTTTAGAAAGCTGCAGTTTGGACGGAAGCGATCCCCCAGGTAGCACCGCATCAACCGGCCTTCTTGCGGTAAAGCGGCCCTCGGCCTGCTTTACGGCTTACTTTGTCAATTCCAGGACTACGACAGAAAAAGGCGGCAGCGACACAGTCAGCTCGTCACCACGAAGCCGGGCTCCGCTGAAGGCTGCAGGCGCAATGCGGTTCGGGTTGTCGAAGGTGTTATGATCCTGGAGCTTAGCAGAGCGGAGGATCGTTCCAGTAACTTTCTTGTAATTCCCACCGAAGAACGTAATCGATACCTCCTGGGCGTTGCGCGCGTCGACGTTGACGAGCGAGACGTGCGTTCTTCCCAGGCTGTCGGTTGACGCGGAAGCTGAGATCGCCGGAAGCTTTTCCCCGTTGAAGGTGTAATCGTTGGATTTCACGGTGATCGGAAGAAGCTTCGCATCCTGGTGAACGTTATACATCTTCATCACGTGATACGTAGGCGTAAGGATCATTTTTTCCTCGTCTGTTAGTATCACAGCCTGGAGGACGTTTACCGTTTGTGCCAGGTTTGCCATCCGCACCCGCTCGGCGTGATTGTTAAAGATGTTAAGCGTAGCGCCGGCGAGCACGGCATCGCGCATGGTATTTTGCTGATAGAGGAATGCGGGATTCGTACCCGGCTGTACATTATACCACCCTCCCCATTCGTCGACCACCAGGGCTACGCGTTTGGCAGGATCATATTTGTCCATGATCGTGCTATGGCGGCGAACCAGTTCGTCCATGAACAGCGCAGCCTTCATGGTCTTGAAGTACTGTTCTTCTGTGAACTCGGTATCCGAACCCTTATTATTCCAGTCGATAACGGAATAGTGGTGCAAGGCCACGCCTTCGAGCATGTTGTGCGGAATATCCCGCATCAGCACTTCGGTCCAGTGATAATCGCGCGAGTTGGCGCCCGACGCAATCCGGAACGTGTTGCGGGGAAGGAACGTAGCGTATTGGCGGTAGATGTTCGCATAATATTCTGCGGTCATGTTACCCCCGCAGCCCCAGGTTTCGTTGCCGACACCCCAGTATTTCACATTCCAGGGTTTCTCCCGGCCGTTTTCAATACGCCACTCAGCCATGGGGCTTCCTTTGTCGACATTCACGTATTGCTCCCAGTCGATGAGTTCCTGTACTGTTCCGCTTCCGACATTGGCAGCCAGGTAAGGCTCGGTACCAAGCAACTCGCACATGTCAAGAAAATCGTGCGTGCCGAAGCTGTTGTCTTCTGTCACGCCACCCCACCAGCGGTTGATCATGGATGGTCTCTTGTCTTTCGGACCCACGCCGTCCTTCCAATGATAGGTATCTGCAAAGCATCCTCCCGGCCAGCGCAAGTTGGGAATCTTGAGCTCTTTGAGCGCCTGTATCACATCGTTGCGCACGCCCTTGGTATGCGGGATGGTGCTGTTGTCTTCACCTACATAAAATCCGCCATAGATACAGCGGCCAAGGTGCTCAGCAAAGTGGCCGTAGATGTGACGGCTTATGGTCGTCTCACCTTCCGAGGCGCGGACAATGATTTGGTTTTGCGACTGGGCTACTAAAGCGCAGCACACCAGCAAACAGGAAAGGATGGTCTGGTTGAGGTACTTCATTGTTCGTGACTGATTTTTTTTTTTGAATGCACTACTACTCCGGGTGAATTTACATTTAGTTATGAAAAACTGTATCAATTACACTTATTTTTTCTTCGAGCGGTGATTTTTGACGCACGGTAACGCTCTTCCTATGGGTGTCGGGAAATCGCAGAGAAGCGGCCGGGACTAAATGAACTTCACCCCGTTTGCCTGGAGTTTGCTGTAGCGGTCGCTGTCGAACACGTAGTAAAAGGCACCCTTGCGCGACGTCTCCTTTTCTTTTTCCGCCAGCTTGTTCAGGACGCCAAGTGAAAGGATTTTTTTGGTGAAGTTTCGCTTGTCGAGGGGTGTCTCGTAGATAGCCTCGTAAAGGCTCTGGAGTTGCGGTAGTGTAAACTTGGTGGGAAGCAACTCAAAGCCTATGGGGTGGTTTACCACCTTTTCCTGCAGGCGCTTGCGCGCGCGTGCCACCATCTTGTTGTGATCAAAGATTAACTGGGGCATTTCATTCAGCGGAAACCATTTCGCCTCATGCTCCAGCTGCATCTGCGTGCTGTAGTCCTTCTTGTTGATCAAAGCAAAATAGGCTATAGAGATCACACGTCCCGCCGTGTCGCGGTTCACATCACTGAAGCAACCGAGCTGCTCCATATAGATGTTTTTCATTCCAGTAAGCTGGTGGAGAACGCGGGCTGCCGACTGCTCGGCGCTTTCATCCTGGCCGACGAACCCGCCCATCAAAGACCACTTACCCTTCTCGGGTTCGAACCCCCGCTTGATCAGGAGTGCCTGTAATTTGTTGCCGTCGAAACCAAAAATGATACAATCAACCGCGACGAGTATCCGTTCGTGCTTTTCGTACAGATCCAGTTTCATGTCATTGTTGGGTTGTTATCGTGAGCGGGCTCCACAAGATAATTACTTTTTTGCGAGCCTACCCAGCCTGGGGCGCAAATTAGAGATTTGACGCTACGTGTCTCAGTTACTGCCGCCTCGTTTTACATTGTAGGTAACCATAACCTGGATCCCCAGGTTGTTCTCTTGCTGCTTACCATTGCCCTTGATCAGCATCTGGTACAAGAATCCCGGGTGCACAGAAAGACGCTCCGTGAACTGGTAGCCAGGACCGATAAAAATCCGGTTTTGATCGGGCTCATAGAACGTTACCGCCTTTCCACGACTCATAAACACTTCATCATATACGCCCAGAAACCACGTGCCGGGCTCAATCTCGTGTCCGTTCAGCGGAAGCCGCGCCTGGAAACGATATCGGAACCGGAACTGGCGGTTCGTGTATCCGTCATACACCACCCCGTCATCCTGCGTCACGGAGCGCGATTGAATAAAACGCTGTTCAAAACGCAGCCTGTGATCTGTCACCACGCGCCCAAACATGGTGTGCTTGTACACAACTTGCTGCCAGATGCGGTGTTCGTTGTTTTCAAATTGCGCGGGCTGTCTGCCGTAAAAATAATTCCATGTATACACGTAACCCAGCGGCGTGAGCACGAAGTGGTCCCCTACCTTGATGTCCAGGGCAGTGCGCGCCTGGTATTGCATGGGTTCAAAACCGTGCGCATAGCGAAACTGCCCTTCCACCATAAGAGAAAGGGTTTTCGTAAGCTCAATATTCGACGTAATGCTGAACCACTCCAGGTCCTGATCAACAATATCCCGGTTTGCCGGCTGCCCGGCCACCCCCGTAGCGAGGGCCGCAAAAAGAGCAATTAGAATTCTTCGTTTTATCATCATACATACAATTACAAGCTAGCGAACCGACTTTGGTTCGTGAACGCAACTCAACGGCGGCGCAAAGATAACCGGGTTAAATCATTTTTTCCCTGCATTTTATTTCAGAGACCCATCTTCCACAGTCGGCGCCGGGGTTGGGGAGAAAATTGCCGGATGAAGACAAACCACAAACCCATACATACCCTTAAACAGCGCTCTTTCACATTTCCCGAGGATAGCATGATCTTTTCTCGATCCAGAGAAAAACAATTGCATGCCAAACGCAACCAAAGCGCGTCGTTTCTGGCGAATCGTCCTGGGAACATTCGTTGTACTCCTACTCGGAGCAGGGGCGCTGGCGGCATACGTATACTTCAACTATGAATCTATAGTCCGCAACAGGATGCAAAGGGCGCTGCCGGAAACGCTGTCGATCGACTTCGGTGCGCTGACGATGGATGCCCGTTCCGGACTGGCAGCACTGGACAAGGTAACCGTGTTGTATGGGCCACCTGGCCACGCAACCACCCGCTACCATTCGTTACGTATCGATCGCCTCGAAGCCCACGGTATCGGCATTATGTCCCTGCTGTTACGCGACCGCCTTGTCATCGACAAGCTCTTGATCCGCGGTGGCGAACTGGTAATTGATAATGTTTTGCTGAATGATACCACGGAACTGACACGGCCTTCAGGCACTGCCGAGGGTGCACTGGCCCGTATCGATATCGGGGAGTTCCAAACGGACAGCCTGAGTTTTCTGCTAAAGGGCGACTCCCTTAACGTCTGCACCCTTCAGGCAGCTTTTCTTGTTCGTCATATCGGTATTCCCCTGGATAAGGACTCGCTCCAGCCCGCGGACATCGCCTATCAAATCGTGAACCTAGCGGCTGACAGCATTTGGTATGCGCCGGAAGGCGGTTTATACCGCTATGATGTAGCTGGCATGCGATACGCCGATCAGAACCTTCAGCTCGACGCCATCGCACTTAAGGCCGTTTATCCGAAATACAAGTTCGCACACCACGTCGGAAAACAGATCGACGTCTTCGATCTCGAGGTTGACTCAATCCGAATTACGGGTGTTCCCACACCTACACCGGGCGACAGCCTGATCGAAGCCGATCGTATTACCATTCACAGACCATCACTCCATGTCTTCCGCGACAGGAGAATGCCCTTTATCAAGGACCACATCGAGCAATTGCCCATGACCCACTTCCTGGGCCTGCCCTTCGCCGTGCAGGTGGGACGTATGGACATCGCCAACGCCACCATTGTTTATGAGGAGTTTCCGGAGGAAGGTAAGGAAAGCGGAAGCATTGTGTTTGATCGTCTCTACGCACGGTTTGACGGGATCAATAACCGCGACACGCGCTTCAACAGGTTCATAAATCTCGATGTCAGAAGCCGTTTTATGAAATCGGGCCACTTGAAAGCCCGCTTTGCCTTTCCCCTCAACCCCCGGAATCTTTACTATGCCGAGGGAACGCTGGACAACATGGAACTGACACAATTGAATCCCACGCTGGAAAACCTCGCAAAGGTCCGTATTGCCTCCGGGACAATGAACACCATGCATTTTAATTTCGACTATAGCGACGACGTGTCGAACGGTTCCGTCATGATGTTCTATGAAAACCTCGAAATGATGGCGCTCAAAGAAAAAGAAGCCGTTGAGGAAAAAGACGGTTTGAAATCTTTCATCCTGAATGTGTTGTTTGCGCGCAAGAACAAGAAAGATGAGGTGAGAACTGCAAAACGCGACGGCACCATTTCCTTCGAACGCGATAAGAAACGGTCAATATTCAATTATTGGTGGAAATCATTGGCCACCGGGATTAAGTCGGGGAATAGTATAAATGAGATTTTGGATGGAGGGAAGTAGCAGGGGGCAGATGCAGAGGCAGAGGCAGGCGGGCTCTTCAATTGTTTCCCGAAAAAAGAAGGGACGTCATGGTCAACGTCCCCCTACTGGTTACTGAAATAACAATTTGGTTACATCAGAGGCTACGGAGTTCCTCGATGATTTCTTCCCGTGACTTGCCGATACGTTTTTGCAGTCTGCCGATGAACTCATCCTCTTTTCCCTCAACGTACGGAAGATCGTCGTCTGTGAGATCGCCGTACTTTTGTTTTAGTTTTCCCTTGACAACGTTCCAGTTGCCTTTCAAATTCAGCTTGTCCATTGGATATATGATTTGTTTGATATCCTTATCCTTTCAAAAAAGTATGCCAGCCGCCATAATGCCGGAATTGGGGCTTTT
>JAJJPK010000139.1:0-3445 GCA_032907565.1 Cyclobacteriaceae bacterium
AGCGACGGCTGCTACGAGGTACGGCCTCGTATTTTAGCAGACCATCGTGGTACGTTCAGCAAACTCTTTCATTACAACACCTTCCGGGATAAAGGGCTGCTCTACAACTTTTCGGATGCAGACTATTTGATTTCTTCTCGGGATGCAGTCAGGGGTCTGCACTTTCATCCCGAAAATGAAACGTATGCAGTGCTTGTTTCATGTGTCAGCGGAAGTGTCCTGGATGTTGTGGTAGACCTGCGTCGGCAGAGCCAGACGTATAAGAAAGTACTCTCTGTCACACTGGAAGCGTCAGTGGGTAATGCGCTGTACATTCCCGCGGGTATTGCGCATGGATATCTCTCGGTGGCCGATGATACGGCGTTGATCACGTTGGCGAGTCGTGACGGGAGTGCAGGCGAGAGGAAGGGGATACATTGGAAGTCCATTGATTTCAACTGGCCTGTTTCAAATCCCGTTGTCTCGGACGAAGATGATCGCCTTATGCCCCTGGCAGATTACGAAAGTCAATTCGGATAATTGTTCGCAATGCAGTACACACCATTTTTCACGGGCAATCCTTACTTAAGCATTAGTGAGACGGGCGTTGCCGGTTGTTACCTCGTCGAAAGAACGGTCCGTCGTGATGGTTCAGGTACGGCGTTCGACCTGTACGATGCTTCCGCACTGCGCGAAGTAGGCATCGACTTTGTTATACACGAAGTACTTCTTTCGACCTCCGCAAAGCGGGTGTTACGGGGATTGCATTTTCAGTCGGCGCCGCACAGTACGGCGAAGCTCGTTGCCTGTCTTTCGGGAGAGATCTTCGACGCGGTTGTCGACCTCCGGCCCAAGTCACCCACCTATTTGAAAATATTCACGACCCGTTTGTCGGCACGCGAAAACACGATGATCTTCATTCCTGAAGGTGTTGCTCACGGATTTTATGCATACGAGGACAAGTCGACGATCCTCTATATGACGTCAGGTGTCTTTTCTCCCAAGCACGATTCGGGCATACATTGGAATTCTGCCGGCATCCCGTGGCCCGACCCCGATCCCATCATCTCCGAACGCGACCAGAATCTGGTGCGTTTGGAGGCGTTCGAGAATCCGTTCTGATTACCGAGAACTCCTCACGCTCACACTCCTCTCAGGTCCACGCCAAACTCAAATCCATATGCTTCCCTTCCTGGAGTGACGTCAACACCTTGAGGCGCATCAGCTTCGAGGAACGGAAGTCGGCGTCCTTGAAGTTCATCGCCTCAAGGCCTTGCTTGAGCTCTTCGATGGTTGCGGCGAGGTCGTAGCGTGGTTGATGATCCGGTGCGAGTTTTTCGTAGAGACTAAAGTCGACGCGGTATGAACGCTTGTCGGGAGGAGCATCCTTGTTGATCGAGACAGTAACCCCAGGTATCGCGCGGGCAACGGCTTCGGCCAGGTCTTTTACCTGGTAGTTCCAGCTTGTGCTTCCCGTGTTGACGGCCAGGAATGTACCGCCATTGGATGCGGGCCTGGTCACGGCCCAGTCAATTGCACGGGCCATATCGCGAACGTTAATGAGCGGCCTCCAGGGTGTGCCGTCGCTCAGAATTGAAATGTTTCCTGAGGTAAGCGCGCAGGCTACAAAATCGTTAAGCACGAGATCCAGACGCAGTCGCGGGCTCATTCCGCAGGCTGTTGCGAAGCGCAGGCAGGTAACGACGAAGTTTTCATCGGCAAGGGGTTGCAGATCGCGTTCTGTAAACACCTTGGAACGCGCATAGGCGGTCAGTGGATTGAGTTCGGAATCTTCTTTCTTGGGGGCGTCGCTTGCGGCACCATACATGCTGCAACTCGAAGCAAAGATAAAACTCCGGACACCGACATCTTTCGCACGCTTCGCAAGCTTGATGCCGGACTGATGGTTGATGTCAAGCGTTACCTCTTCAAACTTGTTCCCCATCGGGTCGTTCGAGATCGCGGCAAGGTTGATTACAACATCGGCACCCTCAAGCACGTGATCCGGCACATTTCGAATATCACCAAAATATTGCTGATCCAGTTTGCGTTCAGGCAGATAGTCAGCGTTCGTCAGGCAACTCGCAAAATACCCGGCATCAAAGCCCACCAGGGTGGCATCGGGATACGAAGCCCTGAGCTGCTCAACGACGCATGGGCCCACATAACCCATATTTCCAAATACAACGATTTTCATACCGTAGCGTAGATTATTGTTAGTAAGTTATTCCCAAACCTTCCACGGTGCCCCATTGCGCCACAGGTCTTCCAGTACCATCTTGTCGCGTAGGGTGTCCATAGGTTGCCAAAAGCCCGTATGACGATATGCACATAATTCTCCAGCCTGCGCCAGCTTGGCGAGCGGCCCGCGCTCCCATACTGTAGAATCGCCTTCGATGTAGTCCAATACGCTCGGCTCCAGGACAAAGAATCCGCCGTTGATCCACGGCGATTCATTATTAAGTGGTTTTTCCTCAAAGTGTCTGATCATCGGATCTTCTCCCTTAAGGGTAAAGGCGCCAAACCTTCCCGGCGTGTGGACACCTGTGAGGGTGGCTTTGACTCCGTTAGACTTATGGAATTCAATAAGTTCCTTGATGTTTACGTTGCCCACACCGTCGCCGTATGTGAGGCAGAAGGTCTGATCAGACAGATACTGACGAACCCTCTTGATACGACCACCGGTCATTGTGCTTTCGCCGGTGTCTATCAGCGTAATACGCCAGGGTTCCGCGAATGCATTGTGAACCTCCATCTGGTTCGACCTCATGTCCAGCGTTACGTCGGCGGTATGAAGGAAGTAATTGGAAAAGTACTCCTTGATCATGTATCCCTAGTAGCCGAAACAAATGACAAGATCGTTGAGCCCATAGTGGGAGGCAGTCTTCGTCACGTGCCAAAGGATTGGCTTTCCACCGATCTCCACCATGGGTTTGGGGCGGATACCACTCTCTTCACTAATACGGGTACCATAGCCTCCGGCCAGAATAACAACCTTCATTAGGTCAATAATTTAGAGTTAGTCATAAATCATTCGCTGCACCGGGGATCGCGGCTGCGTCCCTTATCCACTGGAGCGCAAAGATGAGAGAAAAGCAATAGGATACAAGTACTCTCCCGGTTCCCAGCTTCGAAAAACCGCTCATTGATCATCTTTCTCGCCCAGCAACTTTGCCTCCAGCAGCTTTTCAGCTGCGAGCTGGATCGTAGCAAAGTCAAGGTTGGATTTCTCTGCAATATCCAGCAACGTGTTCGACCCATCAGCCAATGACAAAACCCACAACAGTGCCAGTTGAAAATCTTTTCCCTGCACGCTCCCTCCGGTCAGGCTATACAATCCGCGTCTTCCCAGTTGCGGTTCGCAATAGGGATTCAGGTTTACATAAGTCTTATTTGCTTCCAGGGTTTCAAACACCCGTAGATAGATTCGCAAAGATTCGTTAAGTGCTGCTGGCTTGACGAAGTC
>JAJJPK010000140.1:0-15075 GCA_032907565.1 Cyclobacteriaceae bacterium
GTTCCGTGAGTTTCCCTGACGAACCGTACGGGACGTCGACCACTCCTGATGACGTCAACCGGACCGATTGCACCAGAGAGTCCATTGCGTTCTTCGTGTCCGACGCCGCAGCAACGAGAATACGCTCCTGACTCCAGCAGCTCCCTGAAAAAAAGATCAGGGACAGCACCAATCCCATCCGTAATTTCATGCTTATCGCGATCTCCAATCGTTATGTACGATCATATATAACGAATAAAGATAGGGATTGTCGTCCAAATGTTACGCAGCGTCGTGCGTGCTTACCAATGTGGAATCAGATGAGTCTAAGCAACGTCTTCTCGGCACGGGCGATTCTTTCGATCTTTCTGGCGAGCTTTTCGTAGGCAGCCAGCGCCTTCCGCCCGTTGTCTGTGAGCTGGGCACCACCTCCCCGCTGGCCGCCTTTATGAGCGATGACAAAGGCCTTTCTCCCCCTCGTATTGACGTTGTCTACAATGTCCCACGCCTTCCTGTAGGACATACCCATTGCCCGGGCGGCCTGCGAGATGGACCCCGTCGCGTCGATCAGGCGGAGCAGTTCCGCGGGACCGGGTCCGAAAAAGCGTTCGCCGTCGACGTCCACCCAGCAGCGAACGCGGATTTCCTTTCGTTTCATGGGTTCAAAGGTAGGGTTTTCCGTTTCCAGTTCCGGCTGCCTGGCGGAGGGGAACGAAACGTCATATTATGATATTTCAAAAAGTGACTTTTAGTCACACTATTTATTGCCATAACCGCGCCGATTTTTATACTTTCAACCGCAAAAAATTGCTCTCTATGACCCACCACACGTATTCCGGCAGCAGTTCAGATGCCACGTTAGCACTCACACTCATTGGTGAAGAGCTAAAGAGCAGAAAGTTCTTCAACGCCCTCCACGAGCTGGGCTTCGAATATTCTTTCTTTCAGCCACACCTGGATCAGCCTATCCTCAATGCGGTTGGCCTCGATCCCGGTAACGACGACATCTTTGATTTTTATTCGGACCTAATGGATAAGCACAGCAAACTTATCAGCGCCGAACCAAAATCCGTCAGTACCCAGGCTGAAGAGGTCTATGCGACCTTGCTGCGCAAAAAGGGATCCCGGTAACGCAGCTGCAAGGCGCTGCCTGTTGACGTCAGTATCTCACAGTAACGCTGCCCTTGAATTCCCGGTCGGTAAAGAACAAGGAGTAGTAGTACACGCCGTTCGGCTGGTCAGTTGCGTACCAGCGAAAATCCCTGCTGAAACTTTCAAACACCAGGTTACCCCAGCGGTTGTAAATCCGGATGGCCTCAAACTGGCGCAGGCAGTTGTCCTTGGGTAAACGAACGATGGCATCGGGTTCTTCCGTAGGGCATAAAGACCCACCGACGGGATCGTATCCCTCCAGTGCGAAATAATCGTTACAACCGTCGCCGTTAGGCGTGATGATATTGGGCGGGTTGAATGCATCAAGGTCGGATTCAACATCGCGCACGGTAATGCTGACGACCACCGTATCGCCTTTGACGTTGAAGCACCGGCTATCGTATACACGAAATGTGAATTCATACTGATTCTCGAACACGCCCTCCTTAAATATAGAACAGTCGGGCAGCCAGGAAAATGTGGTCTCCACGCTCCCCATTCCCTCAGCGGGAGAAAAGATATACCCATCAGGTTCGACGGTTCCTTGTGCGTCAATAAGTTCCAGCCTGAGCAGATCGCGCGATGGAACTTCGTCGGGATCCGTGCCGGCAAGAGCGATGTCTATCTGCTCGCCCAGGTGGCTTGTCAGACTTCCGTCGACGAACGTGTGGATCGCATTAAGGCTGTTGTAGGTGAGCGTCGGCGGTTCGTTAGGCGGTCGTTCTACCTGAACAAAAACGTCAACAGTATCGGTATTGACAAACTGACACTTGTTGGCCTGGTCGACCACCAGAAAACGAAAGTTGAAAACGTCCCTGTCGTCAAGGTCAACGTTATCGCAAGAGATATCCCACTTGAACTGTGAAGTCACGTGGCCTTGACCGCTTGCCGGCTCAAAGGTTATGTTGTAATCGGAAATATCGAAACCCACGCCTTCGACTTGTAAGGTTATCAGATCGTTATCAGCGTCCGTACCGGTTACGTTGAACACGAGTGATTCATACACGCGCCGTTTCACCTCCGGAACAAACCGTTCGTTGGGATCGGGTGTGAGATCTGTATCGATGATGGGTAACGAATTCGGTGGAAGCACTACCTTCAGGTCAAACTTCATCATTGCAGCGTTGTTAAAGCTGCAGTAATCGGCATCCTCGGCCACGATCAACACATCAAAATCAGTACGCTTGGTGAAGTCGTATATGTCGCAGTATGCGTCCCATTCCAGTCTTGCGTTCACAAGACCATCCGCCTGTTCTTCAATGACAAAGCGCATGCCCGCCTCTTCGGCAGAGAAACCTACCGGGACGAAACTAAGCGATAAGGCATCGCCATCGTCATCACGGGCCTGTATGGGCCACGATTTCGTGTCACCTTCCGTCAAAACATCGGAGACGTCGGGGGTCAGGAAATAGGGTTCCTGATTAGGCGGCGGCTCCACATTGACAATTACCTTAAGCGTGTCGAACAGCGGGAGGCTGCACGCATCGTCGAACGCGACAATACCAACGGTAAATGGTCCGTCCTGAACATAAGGGCAATCCGGGAAGCAAATCTCAAAGACACGGGTGCCCCCATTGGTAAGGGTTGCTGCTGTAATATCCGGCAACACATCTGACACATCCTTCTTGAACCCTAGCGGTATGGCCTTGATGCGGATTTCCTCCTGAAAATTCTCATCCTGCTTCGATGCGTCGGGATCAGAAACCTCTACCTGTATACACCGATCTTCATCTTCCACTGAGTTGCTGAATGAGACCGTCATAGTGCCGTCGTACACGAACGACGGATCCGAAGTCTTTTTGCCACGTATCTGTGGTGGCTCTGCCTGTGGGCATCGATCAACGACAAGCATTTGAAAATCCCGACGTACTTCCCCTATCTTGACACCGCCGCGGAACTCTTCACATTTCACGGCAAAAACAAACAGCCCCTGCGTGGTGGGAGTTACGGTAATGAAACCGTCATCGGAAATCCTCAGGTCAGGATTTCCATTCATTACATTACTGGGTCCGAACGGCGGACGCCATGTGACATCCGGATAGGGACGCGGTCCTGGTCCCGGGAAGGGAATCGCCGCGCTGGATTTCGTGTTCAAAGGCGTCACGAGTGAATACACCAGCGAATCGTTGTCATCATCGGTTCCAGCAAAGTCGACGTAATACGGCCGGTTGGGACACGCGTAGTCGTTGAGCGGTGGGAACAACCGCGGACTCGAGTTGAAGAACGGTTGGCCGTCCTTAACAACTGGAGGGAATTCCAGATAAAAAGTTTGGCCTGCGTAAATTCCTACGACGGGATCGTCGCTGTAAATGTTCGTAATGGAATAATTCCGACAGCATCGTTCCCACACGAGGTAGTACCCTTCCGGATCACTGTAGGGTCCGTCCGGAAGAAAAAACACGTCGGAATAGATAATTTTCGTCGTGACGATTTCCCCGTTGGAGCACTCAGGTTGCGTATAGCTAACCGGCGTCTGCGACACCATGGGAAGAAATACGTCACGCATGAAAAAGTTGTCGCGCTTGCGATAGATTCTCGCGACAGCATTCAGATCGCGCGCATCCGGAGAGCCATTCAATTCGTCGAAATACAGGATCAGGTTGATCCGGTAGTTATTGTCAGACAGGTGGATCAGCTCAAACTCGCCGCCGACGATATGCGAGGCAAAGGCCGGAACGATCAAAACCCACAACGCAGCCAGTAGAATCCACTTCATACCATATCGTCAAGAATTAAATATAACAAATTCACCATCGCCGGGGGCAGGGTTTTTCCCACGGTTTTATCTCCTTAGACACCCCTGAACGACGTTCCGTTGGAGCCTTCAGCCTCCAAAACGGGGTTGTTTGTGTATTTTTGCGCCCGTTATGCAAAAGGGAGACATAATACGCGGAATACAGGTAGAAACGATGGCGTCGGAGGGCAAATGTGTGGGCCATTACGAGGGGCGTGTCGTGTTTCTGACGGGAGGCGCTCCGGGAGACGTCGTAGACGCTGTAGTGTACAAGGTAAAATCCCGCTTTCTGGAAGCACGGGTGATCCAAATCACCGAACCCTCACCCGATCGGACAGAACCCTTCTGCATTCATTTTGGTATATGCGGCGGATGCTCATGGCAACACATCCAGTACGATACCCAACTCCTTTATAAGCAAAAGCAAGTAATAGACAACCTGGAGCGTATCGGCGGACTGAACCTGCCTCCTATACGGACCATAATTCCGTCGCCAAATACGCGCTACTACAGAAACCGGCTCGATTTTACGTTCTCGGCAGAGGGATGGATCCCGCCAGAGCGTTTTACGCCGGACCGAAAGGAGGCCGAACCGGCATTGGGATACCACATACCTCGCAAGTACGATAAAGTCTTCGACGTCCAGGAATGCCACCTGCAGGCCGATCCTTCCAATGCGATCCGGCTGGCTGCCCGCGACGAAGCGATCAAGCGCAACATTCCCTTTTTCGACCTGCGAAAGCAAGTGGGCTTTCTCCGTACCCTTACGATCCGTTCAACAACCACGGGGGAAGTCATGGTTATTCTTCAAGTCACCTATGACAAACCAGAATGGACCGAAGCTGTATTGCAACGTTTGGAAAGGGACTTCCCGCAGATCACCTCCTTTAATTATATCATCAACGGAAAACGAAACGATACCTTTCACGACCTTGACGTCATTTGCTGGAAGGGTAATCCCTGGATTACAGAAACCATGCGCTCGCCCGACGGCAAGCAAGAACTGCGTTTCCGCATCGGTCCAAAGTCGTTCTACCAAACCAACGCTGTCCAGGCTGAACGCCTCTATCGTGTGGCCTGGGAGATGGCCGCATTGCAGGGTGACGAAACCGTCTACGATCTTTACACGGGCACAGGCACAATTGCCTGTTATGTAGCGCGGAGTGCTGGCAAGGTCATCGGACTTGAATACGTCGAGGATGCGGTTGTGGATGCCCAAGCCAACGCAGAACTAAACAGGTTGCAGAATGTGTCCTTCTTTGCAGGCGACATCAGGAATCTGTTGGATGAAAATTTTCTTGTGGCGCATGGCCGGCCCGATGTGGTAATCACAGACCCGCCACGCGCAGGGATGCATGAGGACGTATGCCGTATGTTGCTGAAGGCTGGCCCGCGAAAGATTGTTTACGTCAGTTGTAATCCCGCAACGCAGGCCCGTGACCTGAAAATCCTGTGCGAGAAATATCGGCTTACCGATATCCAGCCGGTAGACATGTTTCCGCACACTATGCACGTAGAGAACGTCGTCTCGCTACAGGCGGCCGACTAACAGAATAATACTTACATTTGCCGCGACGATTGGCCATGGATACGAAAAAAATACCGCTGCACCACATTCATGAGTCGCTGGGTGCCAAAATGGTTCCCTTTGCCGGATTCATGATGCCTGTTCGATATACATCGGATATCGAAGAACACATGACTGTCCGGAAGGGCGTTGGAGTTTTCGACGTTTCGCACATGGGCGAATTCATCATACGCGGCCCCGCTGCTCTCGATCTCATCCAGAAAGTCACAACCAACGATGCATCAAAGCTTCAGGACGGTCAGGCGCAATACTCTTGCCTCCCCAATGAGGACGGAGGGATTGTGGATGATCTGCTTGTATACCGATTGAAACCGGACGAATACCTCCTCGTCGTAAACGCCTCCAACATTGAGAAAGACTGGAATTGGATCTCGCGCTACAATTCCATGGGTGCAGAAATGAAGAACATTTCGGATGACACCTGCCTCTTCGCGGTGCAGGGACCGAAAGCCACGGCTGTCGTTCAAAAACTTACCACAACAGACCTTTCAACGATACCTTACTATCACTTTGTGACAGGCACGCTCGCGGATATCAACAACGTGATTATCTCTAACACCGGGTATACGGGAGCTGGCGGCTTCGAACTCTACGTGCCCCGCGAGCACGCCGAAACTGTATGGCACAAGGTGTTTGAGTCCGGAAAGGACGAGGGAATCAAACCCATTGGACTTGGTGCACGCGATACGCTGCGGCTTGAAAAAGGCTTCTGCCTTTACGGCAACGACATCGATGACACAACCTCTCCACTGGAAGCAGGACTCGGTTGGATTACGAAGTTTACTAAGGACTTCGTCAACAGATCCGGACTTGAACGTCAGAAAAAAGAAGGAGTAAAACGCAAACTCGTTGGATTTGTGATGGTCGACCGAGGCATACCGCGTCACGGCTATGAACTATTGGATGCCTCCGGTAACGCGATCGGCAAAGTGACTTCCGGCACACAGTCGCCTGTACTCGGTATTGGTATCGGCCTTGGGTATGTGGGAATTGAACACGCAGCACCCGATACAGAAATCTACGTAAAGGTTCGGGAGCGAAATCTCCGCGCGAGGGTGACGAAACTGCCCTTTGTCTAACTAATGATCCGCATCCTTTCCTGACAGAATCTAACCGGATCTATGGCTTCTTTCCCACTGAAACGCATCGACGTCTGTTTAAGTCCCGCGCTCATTGACCTTTATCCCCTGGATCGTCGTACGGTCGTAATCATTGACATCCTCAGAGCGACTTCGTGCATTACCACAGCCCTGGCTCACGGAGTGGCGGGCATTATCCCGGTAGCCGACCTCGACGCGTGCCGCGCCATGCGCGCCGACGGATACTGTACAGCCGGCGAGCGCAACGGAGAAAAAGTGGACGGCTTCGACATGGGTAACTCACCCTTTGAATACATGAATCCCGACCTGGCGGGCAAACGCATCGCGTTTACCACCACCAACGGCACACTCGCTATAAGCAGGTCGCTGGGCGCGTCGGAAATTATACTCGGTTCATTCCTTAACCTACACTCCGTTGCGCGTTACCTGAAATCCGGGTCGCGCGACATCCTGGCTGTGTGCGCCGGATGGAAAGGAAAGGTCAACCTCGAAGACACGGTTTTCGCCGGAGCATTGGTGCACGAACTCGCCGGCGTCGCCGAACCCGAATGCGATGCGCCCCTGATGGCATTGCATCTTTATCGGCAGGCACAGCATGATCTTGCCGGGTTCCTAAGCAACTCAAGTCACGTAAAGCGCCTGAAACGCCTTAACATTGAAAAGGACATCGCTTTCTGTCTCGAAACAGGACGATATGATGTAGTGCCCGTTGTGAGAGAGGGAGTGATTGTAAGGGCGGAATAGGTGAGAAGTAATCGGTAATCAGTGAATCGGTCGGATTTTACCCATTCACTCAATCACCCATTCTGTCATTCTCCCATGTGCATTTGGTGTGCGTTATAATTCTTAATACATTTCAACGACCTCACTCACTTATTGCGGATGGCAGGACAAGATCGCTTCGTAGCGCTCGATGTCTTTCGGGGGATGACGATATGTTTCATGATTATCGTCAATTCGCCGGGAAGCTGGAGCCACCTGTACGCGCCGTTGGCACATGCGCCATGGCATGGCTTCACGCCGACGGACCTCGTCTTCCCTTCCTTTCTTTTTGCCGTCGGCAATGCCATGGCATTTGTAATGGAAAAATACGCCGCCCGCGGCAACACTGCTTTCTGGAAGAAGACCCTGCGACGTTCCTTCCTGATCTTCTTCATAGGGTGCATGATGTACTGGTTCCCGTTTGTAGAGAAAGCAGGTGGCGAATGGATCATGAGTCCGCTTTCAGAAACGCGCATTCCTGGTGTACTGCAGCGCATCGCGTTGTGCTATCTCATCGCCAGTGTTGTGATACATTTTGGGTCAAGAACGTTCGTGTATGTGTTCAGTGTGCTCGCGCTGGCAGGATACTGGTTGATCATGTACGCGTTTGGCGACCCGGGTAGTCCTTACAGTCTTGAAGGCAACGCGGTTCTGAAACTCGACCTTCTGATTTTCGGTCCGAATCACTTGTATCACGGCGAAGGTATACCCTTCGATCCAGAGGGATTGCTCAGCACGCTGCCCGCGACGGTGAACGTCATCATCGGGTATCTCGCTGGACAATTCATACGCCGTCACGGAACCACGTATGAGACGGTCGCGCGATTGATGCTGGCATCCGGAGCATTGATATTTGTGGCTTTTGCCTGGGACATGGCATTTCCATTCAACAAGAAAATCTGGACAAGCTCATTCGTCCTGCTTACCAGTGGCATCAACCTGGCTATGATTGCCAGCCTGATCTACCTGATTGACATCGTCCGCTACACACGCGGCACGTATTTTTTTGTAGTGTTCGGCAGAAATCCACTCTTTATTTACATTACTGCCTCCATCCTGCTCCAAATTATCTTCATGATCCGCATCGGCGACACGTCTTTCTACGGTTGGATGTACCGCTCCGTGTTTGGGAGTGTCGCTGGGCCCAAACTTGCGTCCCTCCTCACCGCCGTGTGGTGGATGCTGATGAACTGGCTCATCGGATATGCATTGGACAGGAGGAAGATCTATGTGCGGGTGTGAACCCGACTATTCCCGCTATCCTATCTAATAGTTTGATCCCCCCGTTTTTGTAGTTCGTGGGACCAATCCTAAAAAATCCCAACGATAATGTCAATTATTATTTACAAATATACTATTTTTGTAAGCTATAATTAACATTATGAAGCCGAGACAAATCATTCTATTGCCCCGATTGAAAAAGGTGTTGTCACAAATGGGTGAGAACATAAGGTGAGCCGGGCGGCGAAAAAAATTAAAAGCGGAAAAAGTCACCGCACGCGCCAATAACAACCAACCGACGAGTTGGAACATTGAAAAAAGATCAGGGCGCGTTTCCATGGCCGCATATGCGCAAGTCCTTTTTGTCCTGGGACTGGAAAAGGACTTACTGAAGCTAGCCGGAGATGATCCATTAGGAAGAAAGCTTCAAGATGCCGAGCTCCTTGTAAAGGAAAGAGCGCCCAAGAAACCCAGGAAGGATGGCTAAGAATGCCACACATAGGATCATCTATGTTTATGCTGACTGGTTAGGTCTTGAACAGCCTACTCTAATGGGCTTGCTTCATTCAACCAGTGTGCGCGGAAAGGAGATTTTCTCGTTCGAGTATGACCGGGGCTGGCTGGTGTCGCAAAATTCACAAATCCTCGATCCTGAGTTGGGCCTTTTTACCGGAATGCAATACCTCAACGATGACAAGCCTAACTTCGGAATCTTTCTCGACTCATCACCCGACAGATGGGGAAGAACACTGATGGATAGACGGGAAGCAGCACAGGCACGAAGCGAAGGACGACAGCCCAGAAACCTTCTTGAAACTGACTATCTTCTTGGAGTTTATGACGCTCACCGGATGGGAGGACTCAGATTTAAGGAGTCACCAGACGGACCATTCTTAAACAATAATGCCAGTATGGCAACTCCGCCGTGGACTTCTATTCCAGAATTGGAACACGCGAGCCTAAAATTCGAAGAGGACAAAGATCACGACACTAATGACCTCAAATGGTTATATCTTCTACTCGCACCTGGATCCTCCCTTGGAGGAGCGCGGCCAAAAGCTAGCGTCCTGGATAACCACGGCAAATTATGGATTGCAAAATTCCCAAGTCTAAATGATGACCGAGATATCGGCGGCTGGGAAATGGTGGCCCATGATTTGGCAAGACATTCAGGGATACGCGTTCCCGAAGTTATGACAGGGCAGTTTTACACCAAGAAACACACATTTCTTACACAGCGATTCGACCGAACTCCACAGGGACGAATTCATTTTTCTTCTGCAATGACCTTACTTGGTTATACGGATGGAACGAATTATTCATCAGGTGTGAGCTATCTGGAATTAGCTGAATTTATAATGCAAAATGGAGCTAACCCAGATTCAGATCTTCAGGAGTTATGGAGTAGGATTGTCTTTTTTATTTGCATCGGCAACACGGATGATCATCTGAGAAATCATGGATTCTTGTTAACTGAACGTGGGTGGATACTTTCACCGGCCTATGATCTCAATCCGGTACCAACGGGAACGGGACTAAGCTTGAATATATCGGATACAGACAACAGCTTATCCATAGATCTAGCCCTGGAAGTAGCTGGCTACTTTCGAGTTTCTGAAAAGAGGGCGAAGGAAATTGTGAATCATATTCAAAGCACGGTGTCCAAATGGGAGGTAGTAGCGGAAAAAATTGGAATACCAAAATCCGAAAGGAATCTAATGGCAAGAGCGTTCAAAGTCTAACGACCTGATCTTTCATCTCAATTTAGGATTCTCCCTGTGCCGTCGCTCATCGCGGCTACTCTTTTTTTCGAGATTTCTTTGAAACGCTTCCGTCAGGTCGACACCCGTCTGGTTGGCAAGACAGATCAGCACCCAAAGTACATCGGCAAGTTCATCGCCAAGGTCATGCTCAGTGTCCGAGGGCTTTGCTGACTGGTCGCCGTAGCGTCGGGCCATGATGCGCGCAACTTCACCAACCTCTTCCGCAAGCAGCGCCGTATTGGTAAGCTCGCTGAAGTACCGGACGCCAACTGTCTTGATCCACGCATCAACCTGTTCCTGGGCTTCCTTTAGTGTCATAGTTAAGCTCTTTTGAATATGTATCGATTTCGATCAATGGCCCGCGAGCTCCTCGAAAGAAATATCGAGAACCTCATAGGCGCGATACCCGCGAAAATCAAAATGCCACCATTCGGAGGCGTTGACCCTGAAGCCATTGTTTTCCATGATCCGGATCAGCAAGTCGCGGTTTTTCCTGATCACAGGATCGGCAACAGGATGGCTCGGAAAAGCTTCCCGTACAAATGCGTCGTACGCCGTGGGCATCGCAAGCTCTTCCCCGGTCTTCAAGTCTATAAGTGTCATGTCGATAGCGCATCCCCGATTGTGCCGGGAACCCCGATAGGGAGAAGCAACGAAGGTAGTATCACCATACACTTCATAGAACTTTACTGTCGCTGAATACGGTCGATAGGCATCGAATATCTTGATGCCGTATCCATGTTCCCGAAACGCCTCCTGGGCCCGCAGGAGCGCATCGGCCACCGGCCTTCGCGCATACGCCTTTGCGAGATTGTAAATTTTCTCTCCGGTAAAGTTGTTGGTGGTGGCGTAACGGATGTCGAGAACCACGCCGGGGACATGCTTCTCCAGGTCGACAAGTTCTTTGTTCTTGCTCTGCCTGACATGCTGCAAATACCCATCCATTGTCATAGGCGTCAGACCATACTTGTATTGAGCTGCCAGGTCGGCCTCCAGCAGCATCATAGCGAAGAACACCAGAACAGTCTTTTTCATCGAAGCGTATCGGCCTTATTAAATTCGTCGAGGCACTTAAGCATGGCTACTGCAAGCTCATATTCACTTGAATTCAGGATGAAGTCGTATTCAAATTTACACCATTCCATAAAACGCTTTGCAGCTTCCTCGTCGAGATGGGTTACATTACGCACAATTTCCACATTATATTTGGCATCAATCGCACGAAAATCATGCGCCTGCTGGTGCATTGCCCTCACCTTCTTTTTTTCCTTGCCCTCACGTGAAAGCGCATCGTACAGTGTACCGATGACTCCGTTCACCGAAATAGACGGATTTAGATTTACGTCGTCCGGGCCCTCCGGAGGGAGTCGTGCGCCTTTCGGAATATTCAATTTGAAAACTTCCTTCTCTGCCAGCTCAAGTTTCAGAACATCCTGCTTGAACTGTTCAATGGTCGGATAAGCTGTAACCTGAACGGAGTCCAGTTGATAAGTCCTGGGATTCAGTTCAACCCGAATCTCATGAACACGGCCCTTGTCCTCTGCGGAGAACGCGATGCGTTTCGACTCGTATCCTACGCAGGAAAATATCAGTGTGTCTGGCTTTGCAAAGTTCAGTTCGAACTGTCCCGCCCCATCGGAAATCGTACCGTGGTGGTAGGAGGTCGTGTAGACGTGGACGAACGGTACGGGCGACTGGTTCTGGCTGTTCACAACGGTTCCAACAACTCTGATTGTTTCCTGAGCAAACACAGTCTGACAAGAAACGAACGGTATTAACCATGCCATCGTAATCACAAGGATCTTTGGAGGCGTAATGTCGGCGGGCTTCCTGTTGGAAGCACAAGGGATCAGAGTGGCAAGGAAGCCCATTGGCAAGAGGATGCACGGAGAAGACAAAAAGTCTTATGAGTTACCTGCGACCCTCTTTTACGCCCGGTTTTTTGTATCGATCAGGATGGTTACCGGTCCGTCGTTGATCAACTCCACCTTCATGTCGGCGCCAAAAATGCCCGTTTGTGCTGGTTTCCCCAGTTCCCGCGAAAGCGTTTCGGTGAATTGTTCATAGAGGGGAATGGCTACATCGGGTTTTGCGGCGCGAAGGTGGAGTGGTCGATTCCCTTTTCGGGTGCTTGCGTGCAATGTAAACTGGCTGACCACGATAATGTCGCCACCCGTGTCGCGTACGCTCAGGTTCATAACACCGGCCTCATCGTTGAATATCCTAAGGTTTACAATTTTCGACGCAAGCCACTGGATATCTTCTGGCCCATCGGCGTTCTCGATTCCAACCAGTACCAGCAATCCACCACCAATTGAAGCCTTCACTTCACCATTGATTGTCACTGAGGACCGTGACACCCGTTGTATTACTGCGATCATACGTTATGCGTTAGAACTTCTGAAGGCTGGCCGATTCGTGTATATGCACACCCATCAGTCCGGCGTTGGCGAAGTGCACCATCGCACGGGCTACCTTGATGGAAGCAATTGCCTTGTATTTAGAGGGGATCACTATTCCGAATGTTCTGAAGAACCATTTTGCCGCCGCTTCGCCTTGCCGGCGCTCCTCCCTGGGGCCTACAAGAAGCGAAGGTCGCATAATGTGGAGCGCCTGATATCCCATGGCGGCAATGGCTTCTTCAACTCGCCCTTTGACACGATTGTAGTAGAACATTGAATTTTTGTTAGCACCAAGGGAGGACATAAGCAGATACTGCGTTGCGCCAAGCGTTTTCCCTCGTTCTGCTATGGCCACGGGGTAATGATAATCGACACGCTCGAATGCTTCCCTGGACCCGGCGGCTTTCATTGTTGTACCAAGGCAGCAAAATATGTCGTCGGCCTTGAGTTCTTCTGAATACGTGTGAATGCGGTCGAAGTCGATTACGGCGTTCTCAAGTCGCGGGTGGACACGGGTGAGTGGTTTGCGCGTGATGGCTTTTACCACGCTGTAGCGCGGGTCATCCAGTAATGCGGTAACCAATTGGCCTCCCGTAAGGCCTGTCGCGCCGGCTACCAGGGCAACCTTTTTTATACCTGGATCCTGCCCTGTTCCCATTCCAGGAATTTTTCAATCTCCTGACGGATGTTGCCATACACCCAAAGCAGGATGGCGAAATCATCCGCGAATCCGGTCAGAGGGATTACGTCCGGCATAAGGTCAAGGGGGTTAACAAAATAGAGGACAGCGGCGATGACCAGAAGCATGGTTTTGAGCGACACAGCCCGGTAGTCGCCCACGGCGTACGCTCTGCAAAGTCTTACAAACGCGTACATGCCGGACCGTGCAGCTGCGGCGTTTGTACCCGTCCAGTTAACATTGGCTGCCTTTTGAAAGGCTTGGGCGACAAGCCTCAGAAGCCGGCTTCTCCGCCCTGCAACGGCGCCTGCGGCTTCAAACGCCTTCTCAAAGAAGATATTCATGGTCGACTAATTCCAATTAAAACCATCCGGACACGCCGGAAAGTTCAAAACGTTTGTTGAATCTCTTTTTTTAGCTCCGAAATCGCATGCCCGATGGGATCCGCCTCCTTTTTCAGCATCACCTCGAAGATGCGGCGCGCGAGGTCCGTACTCGTGGACTCCTGCGTCATAGATGCAGCAGCGTCGTTGATCACGACGATCAGGTCTTCCTTGGCCGTCTTAATCAGTTCCCACACGCGCTCGCTCATGTACACCTGCTGCGAGACATTGTGATTATACTCATTGCGAATTTCCTGCAGCAGCAGCTGATGAAATTCGCGCGATGGCATCGTGGCTGTATTCAGCCGTATCAGAAGGTTCTGTGGTGATATGCGTTCCAGGAAGAGCGTCATTCGTTCATACGCCTGAAGCCGGTTGGGTAAAATGGTTTCAATGCTACGACCTCTTACTTCCAGCTTTCTCAATTCAAGGTCCCGATGGATGAATGACCGCACCAACAGGTAGGCGGCGTAAAGTATAAGGGATGCTGGTACAAGTATTTTAATGAATTCGATCAGGGGTTCCACAGACTAAATAAACAACAATTGCCTGAAATTTAAATAATTTTGGAACGCCCTCTCCTAATTTTTGCATTATGGCAGTTCCGTTGCAGCCCGTCACCATCTCTCCACGCGCCGCGGATGAGATCAACCTCATTCGTGAGAATAAGGGTATTCCTGCCGGGTATGGCCTCCGTGTGGGAATCCGGGGCGGTGGCTGCGGCGCAAAACTCGTGGTAGGCTTTGACCGGCAGCGCGACAATGATCTTATCTACACGGTTTCAGGAATTACTGTATTTGTCGACAAGCACCATACGTTGTACGTGATTGGTAAGCACATCGACTTCTACGACGGCGCCGATGGCCGCGGGTTCTTTTTCCGGGACGAGGGCACGCCAGACCGTGAATAACGATAAGTAGCTCTTGGAAGAGCGCTTAACGTTTGCGTACGATACTCACCATGGCGCGCGCACATTCTCCGCCAATAGGCGGGTTGATCTTTGAGATCGACAACTCCACCTGGATCACAGCGGGAAGTTGCTCCATGACCTCGTTAACGATGCGTTCGGCCACTGTTTCGATCAGCCGCGAGGGCTGCGCCATTTGCTCCTTCACGATCCGGTACAGCGTTTCGTAGTCGACGGTACCTTCAAGATCGTCGCGCTGCGCAGCTTGCGAGAAGTCTGTTTCCACCGCTATGTCAACCTGAAAATTGTTTCCGGTGTCGCGTTCATGGGAGTACACACCGTGATAGGCATGGAAGGCGAGGCCCTCCAGGGCTACTCTACCTGTCATTCGATCGTGTCAAAGAA
>JAJJPK010000141.1:0-15062 GCA_032907565.1 Cyclobacteriaceae bacterium
AAATCATACGTGCTCCGGTAGCCCGCCGCAATCGCTGGAATACAAATACGTCTACGAACTGACCGAGCAGGAACGCGGCGAGCGAACCGACGATGATTCGTAAACCCTGTCCGAAGATCTTAGTGTATGCGTACTGAATATTGAACGGGTTGCCGGCGTTGTCGGTCTTGTTGGTTTCAAGCCAGAAGTCGGCGGGTGCGAGTTGCATGGTAAGAAATATCGCGAGAAAGGCGTAGGCAATAAGCAAGGCCGTAAAATAGCTGATCAATCGCACGCCGGGCTTTCCGAAGTATTCGTTGATCAGGTCGGTGGTGATGAAGACGACGGGCCACAGCAGCGCACCGGCAGTCAGGTTGAAACTCATTTCGAATCCGAGGATCATCAGCCGGGCCGGCGTAAGTCCAACGGTTGATTCGGCGGAGAAGATTTTTACCCCCACCATCTCGGCCAGCAGTGCATTGGTAATAAAAATGCCGGAAAGGACAATGAAAAGCCGTCCCTTCTTTTGTTCAATGGTGGAGGTCATAGGTTAGCGTGTTATTCCGGGATCACATAGGTCTCCCCTTCGGTGGCCAGATCCGTTTCAGGAAATACATCACGTGCTTCCTGGAGGAGCGGATCGAGGTCCTTATATCGAGCTGAGAAGTGGCCGAGCAACAACCTTTTTGCTCCGGCCGACTTTGCTATCCCGGCAGCGTCGCGCGCCGTACAATGCAATGTCTCGCGCGCCTTGGCTTCTTCATCGGCCATGAAGGTAGCTTCATGATACAGCAAGTCGACATCCCGAATACTGGGCAGGAAGGAGTCTGTGTATCCTGTGTCTGAGCAGTAGGCATAGGATCGGGAATGGCGCGGAGGGAGGGTAAGGTCTTCGTTGCGATATACAACTCGTCCCTCGTCATCCACAACGTCGCGGCCGGCCTTGAGGTCGACCAGTTGCTGGACGGGCAATCCTGGGGGAAGGACGTTTTTATCGATCCTTCGCGGTTTAGGCTTTTCCTTAAATACGAAACCCGAGCATGCAATGGCGTGGATAAGGGGGACGGTGTGCACGGTTAGCGCGTCGTCCTCATAGATCACTTCGCTGACACCGGGTCGAAGCCGGTGAAAGTGGATATCGTACGTCGGCATGAACCGGCTGTGTCTGAACTGGACGGTTAGGTTTTCATCCAGGCCGTCGTGGCTGTAGATGTGCAATGGGCCCGTGCGGTGTTGTAATTGCATGGTAAAGATCAGTCCCATAAGTCCCAGGTAGTGATCACCGTGCAGGTGTGTGATGAAGATGTGGCTGATGCGGTGAAAGTTGATCTGGTATCGCATCATCTGCATCTGCGCTGCTTCTCCGCAGTCGATCATGAAATGTCGATTCTGAACTTCGACATACTGGGCGCTGGGATGGCGTCCGTAGGCCGGTACCGCCCCGCTGGATCCGAGAATAGTTACTTTAAATGACAATGCAGCTACGTTCGGTTTAACGTGCAAATAAAGAACAAAATGAAAATGACCAAAGGGTTGCTCTGGTCATTCGCGGTCAGGTCAGGTAGTTCTATGTTTTTGTCAGTCGGCACCTCCTTTGAGGTCTTTCTCAATCTCGTGCATAAACACGGCGTCTACGGCCTCCTCTACGGTAGGGAGTATGTTGAGAACGCTGTCCAGCTGCGAGATCTTGATAAGCTTCATAGTATGCTCAGACAGGCAGGCAAGTACAAATATGCCGCCTTCTTCCTGTACAATCCGGTTGCCCACCAACAAGGCGCTGAGCCCCGAAGAGTCGGTGTACTTGATATCCGAGAGGTCGAGAATAATATTTTTTACGCCTTCGGCGTGGAGGGTAATCAATTCTGACTTGAGGTTAGGGGCAACAGATGAATCCAGCTTTTCTTCGTGCAGACGCAATAAGCTATACTTTTCCTGCTTGTCGATCGTATATTTCATTCACGGTGGTTTTGGGAGTGGTAATCAGGGCCTTGTTTGCCTTAGATCCTGGCCTCTAAATTAAGAGATTTTATCGAATTCACGATGCTTCGCTCGATACGACCCAAAATCCCCTGAGTGTCGATTTTGGGCAGGGGTTCGCCGAGTACCTGCTCATATAACTCCCGGTAACGGGAGGCAATGCGCTCGACAACCTCGTCGGTCATCTCCGGAATCGCCTGTCCTTCTTTCCCCTGAAATCCGTTTTCTATGAGCCACTGTCGGACAAACTCTTTCGACAACTGCCGTTGCGGTTCGCCTTTGTCCTGACGCTCACGATATCCATCAGCATAGAAGTATCGGGAGGAGTCGGGGGTGTGTACTTCGTCGATTAGACGGATTTCACCTTTATATGTGCCAAACTCGTACTTCGTGTCGACCAGGATCAGCCCACGGCGCGCGGCCAGCTCCGTGCCCCTCTGGAACAGCTTGAGGGTGTAATCCTCCAGTCGGAGGTAGTCGGCCTCCTTTACGATTCCGCGGGCCAGAATTTCATCCCGGGAAATATCTTCGTCGTGTCCGGTCTTTGCTTTTGTAGTGGGCGTGATTATGGGATGTGGCAAGCGGTCGTTCTCTTTCAGGCCGTCGGGGAGGGGCACACCACAGAGGGATCGCTTTCCTGCACGGTATTCCCGCCAGGCGTGGCCAGCCAGGTAACCGCGGACGACCATTTCAACGGCAAAGGGTTCGCAGCGATAACCAACCGTTACATTGGGGTCGGGTGTGTCGATCACCCAATTCGGCACGAGGTCACGGGTGGCCCCGAGATTGCGTGCAGCGATAATGTTTAATACCCGCCCTTTGTCCGGGATGGCGCGGGGGAGGATCACATCGAATGCCGAGATCCGGTCTGTGGCAACCATGGCCATCAGATCGCCGAAGTAGTACACATCCCGTACCTTCCCCCGGTAAAATCCGGTCTGTCCCTCAAAGGCAAAGTCGGTTTGACGTATAGCGTCTGCGATGTCCATAACTCTGGCTTTCCGTGCAAAATGCAAAATTTTGCTGTCGTTTTTTGCGAAGGATACACAAACATTACGCGGTTGAATACTTTTTATGTCGTGTTTTACGGCAGAATCATTGAATTACTTATTTTGGCCATTCAACACCCCCAACATACGTGCGTCTGACAATCAGTGGCCGGCGAGTGCTACAGTTCCTTACTGTAGCGTTTGTGGTAATCATGGCCTTAAACCTCACTGTAATATTTCTGCATTTCGCAGCCGGCATCGAAGGAGCGATATTTGAAAAGGCGTTGAAGAAGCTTTATGTCGACAACGAACAGAATCTGCCTTCGTATTTTAATTCGCTACTGTTCCTGATTGGCAGCATCCTTACCGGCCTCATCCATAGGCTGGAAAAAGAGTCGACAGGACTACGCTTCAAGTGGCTGCTTCTTTCAGTGGTGTTTCTTTTCCTGTCCCTTGACGAGAGCGCCTCGGTCCATGAGTTTTTTGTTACATTACCCAGGCATCTGGGCTTCGGCATGCAAGGGATCTTTCGTTATACCTGGATCATAGTTTATGGGTTGGGGACAGTTTTTCTTGCGCTTTACCTTGTGCCATCATTGTTAAGGTTGCCAAAGGCCCTCTTTACGGGCTTGATGATATCCGGCGCCGTGTATTTGTGTGGCGCTGTCGTATTCGAGGTAATTGGTGGACAAGTCGCTTCCCAGGAAGGTACTTCGAACCTTAGGTATGCGCTCCTGGCTACCGTCGAGGAGGCGTTGGAAATGATTGGCTTGCTGCTATTCATCCATTATCTACTCGTGTATATCCACCTGGATTTCAAGTCCAATAGTTTCACTATCACTTAAACTTATTTGGAGCCTTTTTCGCCCACCACTTCGCCTGCCTTGTATACGACCGTCTTGATCAATTGTCCAGATTCGTCGTACTCCTTCCATTCATTGTGCCGCTTGTCGGCAATGTATTGACCCTCTTCCTTTACCTTGCCGTTCGGGTGATAGGATACGAATGGTCCGGTCTTGCGGTTGTTGCGATACTCGACAGACGTTGCCTGCGTTCCATTTTCGTAGTACGTTCTGTAAGAACCAGCCAGCAAGCCAAACTTGTAGGTCGCGACAACGGCAATGTTGCCCGATGGAAAATACTCATATCGTTCGCCGGTGAGTTTTCCTCCCGAGTAGGTCTCCCTGATCTTAGGAGTCTTTCCGTCTTCAAAATATATTGTCCAGGTGCCGTGAGGCAGCGTGTTCTTGTATCGTTTCTCCGATAACCTGACTCCCTTTTCGTCGAAGTTTTCAATTGTTCTGTCCTGGCCGTTGAGGGCGACCTGTTCTTTGGACTTAACCGTGCCGTCAGGATAGTACTCAAAATTGGCGCCCGTCTTTCGTCCTTCTTTGTAAGTGAACCGATGCCGTATTTTTCCGTCGGGATAATATCCGGTGTTCGGGCCGTCGAGTTTGCCGTCGACGAAGCCACCCTCAAGGATCAAAGCACCGTCGCGATCATACGTTCTGAAGCGTCCCTGCTTGGTGCCGTTTTCCATTGTGGATATTGTCTCCAGTTGACCGTTGTCGTAGTACGTCTTGTAATAGCCTGTGATAACACCATCGCGAAGAAAGGCCTCCGTCTCAACACTCCCGTTAGGATAATAGGTCAGCGCGACGCCATTGGGTTTGCCGTTTGCATAGTTTACCAGCTTGCGGATGCTGCCGCCCGGATAGAACTCTTTTACCTGGCCATCGGGTTTGCCTCCGGCAAAGAATGCGGAACGCTTTACCGAGCCATCGTCGAAATACAATTGCACCGAATCGGTGAGCACGTCGTTGCGATAGTACGCCTGTTGTACGGGTTTACCATCTTCGTCAAAGACTTGCACCGGCCCTTCGCGGACACCATCGACGTAGGTTAACTCGCGCGCCCGCTTACCGTTCTCGTAGTACTCGACAAATATCCCGTTCTTTAGGCCTCCTTCGAAAAAGCCTTCCACCATGATTCCACCACTTTCGTAAAACCGCTTGTACGGACCGGCAAAGGTTTCGTTGTCGGCCTCCACGTAATAGATCTCCTGCAGATGTTCCTTGGCAGGATCGTAATACGTCCTAACCTCACGCTGTGCCTTAGCAGGAAGGACCAGGGTTGTAAAAAGCAGGATTAGGCTGAGTCTTGTCATAAAAAAATAAGTACGACGATAAGGACTTACCATAACGAACGCAAAAAAAGATTGTTGTGCGGATGTCAGAGTCGCTCAATAACGATGGCGGATGCACCACCGCCACCATTGCAAATGCCCGCGGTGCCGATCGAGGCATTGTTCTGCCGGAGCACGTTTATGAGCGTTGTCACGATCCGGGCGCCCGAAGCACCCAGTGGATGGCCAAGCGCCACAGCGCCTCCGTTTACATTCACCCTGTCCGGCGTAAGGCCCAGGAGCTTGTTGTTGGCCAGCACAACCGCCGAAAACGCTTCATTAATCTCGTAAAAATCCACTTTCGACGCATCCACCCCTGCGTGCGCCAGCGCCCTCGGGATGGCGAGCGCCGGTGTTGTAGTGAACCATAGCGGCTCCTGTGCAGCATCGGCAAAGCCGCGTATCCTCGCCAGCGGAGAAAGCTTCAGTTCAATAGCTTTTTCACGGCTCATAAGGACAAGCGCCGAAGCACCGTCGTTGAGCGTTGACGCATTGGCCGCGGTGACTGTTCCATCCTTGCTGAACGCCGGTCTCAGTGATGGTATCTTGTCGAACTGTACGTTCTTGAATTCTTCGTCCTCAACCACCGGTATGGCTTTTCCCTTGCGGTCCTTGACCTCAACAGGGATCACTTCGTCGGCAAACTTGCCTGACGACCACGCCGCGGCGGCTCGCTGATAGGAAGCGATCGCATATGCGTCCTGGTCTTCCCTTGAAATGGACATTTCGCGTGCCGTGTTGTCGGCGCATACGCCCATGGCGCATCCATCGTACGCATCCGTCAATCCGTCGTGCTGAAGGCCGTCAATCAATTCTCCGTTGCCATACCGATAGCCAAAGCGGGCCTTGAGCAAATAAAAGGGAATATTGCTCATACTCTCCATTCCGCCAGCTACCACAACGTCGTTTTGGCCTGTCATTATGGATTGTGCGCGCATCATGATAGCCTTCATTCCGGAAGCACACACTTTGTTTACCAGCGTACAGGGCACTCCGAACCCCAGGCCTGCCCCCGACGCAACCTGCGTGGCGGGCGCCTGGCCGAGACCTGCCGACAATACATTTCCAAAAAACAATTCCTGAACGAGACCAGGCTCGACCCCTGCGCGTTCGAGCGCAGCCCTGACAGCCAGACTGCCTAACTGAACTGCGGACACAGAAGACAAGCTGCCGCCAAAACTTCCAATTGGAGTGCGTACTGCGGAGAGTATTACAACCTCATTCACGTGTTCATTGTTTAGTGTTGCCGTAAAGCAGGCCAAGGCCGCTTTACGGTTGTTAAAGTTCTCCACGGGCCACGTTCACGGCGATCCTGGATTGGTGATCATTCCATTGTTTCTCATTGCAACCGTAAAGTCGCCAGGGCTACACCATCGCGCGAACCAATCTCGCACCTTAATGTCAACCTGTACAATATAGCTGGCGTACTTTACGGGCTCACCAGTCGGGTTTCGTTCTATCCCGTGGCTGTGTAGCCTTCCTTTTTTTCTGTTGCAGGTATTGCATTTCCTGGTTCTTCATCGCTTCGAGGATCATTCGCGCTTTTTCCTCGGACATCTTCAACTCCTCCAGCCGCTGGGAAGGAGCAGGCTTTTCTTCATCCTTCCGTTCGTCTTCCTCAGGCTTTGAAGGTTCGGCATCCTCTTGCTCCTTGTCGGTCTTCTTTTCGTCCTCCTTTTGATCCTCCTTTTTGTCGTTCTCTTCCTGTTTCTTTTCGTCAGAGTTCTCCTGCTGGTCTTGTTGTTGCTGATCTTTCTGATCCTGCTTTTGATCCTGCTTTTCCTTGTCCTGCTTTTGTTTCTCCTGATTTTGTTGTTGTTGCTGGTTCTTCTTTTCCTGTTCCAGCAACTTTCTCAACGCCTCAAGCTTTTCGCTGTCCGGTTTGATCTTCAAGCCTTCCTTGACCGTAGTCAGCGCCTCATCGTATTTCTTTTCGATGTACTGTGCAGACGCAGTATGAAACTTGTCTTCCGCACGGGCAAGCGTCTGACTGCTCGCAGTATGGGCTGTCAGGGTGATAAGGACGAATAGTAGGACGAGTCGTACCATACGGGTTACCTGTTTCATGAACGCGACAGACTATCGATTCTTATAATGTTCTCCAGCCTCACCGCAAAATCTTCGTACCCTCTCCTGATCTGAGCGTCGCGGTCAAAGGCTTTTTTCAGCAAATCACGGGCCGCCTTGTAGTTCCGACGGTGGATCAGTTCGCGTACGCGGCTCATGACTATTTCCGGATAATCGATTCTGAGGCGAATAAGTTCATAATTATACCGGGCAAAGTCGTTTTCCGGGTCCATCCGCAGGGCATTGCGAAAATGCTCTGCCGCCTCTGCCATCCCCGCTGTCTCGTCCTGCGGATTCCGCAGGTTATAAGCGATCACACCTAGCTGGTTATAGGCTAGCGAACCTAAATAGGGGTCCGACCCCGGTGTGGTGAGTTTGTCGTAGTTCACTATCACACCGTTCGCACCGATCAGTTCCCTCATCTGGTTGAGTGCCATCGAGTCGACAGGATGGCCGTCGCGCGCCCGACCCGCGGAATCAAATCGCGCCGCCAGAAAGCCTGCATGTGCAACGTTGAGGCGTGCACTCTCGTTATCGAAGCCCAGCGTGTCGACGAGGTATTGAAGCGACGAAAGTGCATCGCGATATTCTGCTGCCACATATGCTGCGCGTGCCTGCTGCGCCAGGGTGTGCGATTGAACAGCCCGTGTGCTCGTTCCGTAAATGATCGCGAACAGCAGCAGGGCAACGCCCGCAAGGGCGAGGGAATAAGCCAGTAGCCGAAGAGTGCGGTCGTCGGTCATATACGAAAAGTATGTACGGGTATCAGAACATCCAGAACGAGCAGGATGATGGCGAGGCCGAGAAAGTAAAAGTAACGATTTGCGGTCACGTCAATGAACCGCGCTTCGCGAAACTCACCCTCAATCTGTCCGATGGTGTTGATGAGCCGTGCAACATCATTCCTTGATGCGTTAATCTCAAAATATTGACCGCCGGTCTGACTCGCAAGCGAACGCAGCGAACGTGAGTTCAACTTCGATACGACAATATTTCCCTGGCGGTCTTTCTTGTACCCACCGTTCAGCTGAATGCGCCCACCTTCTTCGGTGCCTACGCCCAGGGTAAACAACGCGATGCCCTTGTTTTCGATCCGGCGGGCGATCTCCTGCGTGTTCTCACCGAAGTCTTCGCCGTCGCTGATCAGGATCAGCACTTTCGACTTCGCTTGCCGCACACTTGCTGCATCGTCTGACTCGATCTTCTTGATCGCGAGTTCCAGGGCGGGACCGAAGTCCGTTCCCGAGGGGGGAACCAAGCCGGTGTTCATGGTCTCGATGAATAGGTTCAACGCGTTCTGATCGTACGTCAACGGACATTGCATGAATGCTTCCGAAGAAAATATGATGAGGCCGATGCGATCTGAATTAAACGCGTTTACAATTTTCTTTAGTTCGAATTTCACTTTCTCCAGTCGCGTGGGTTGGATGTCGAACGCATCCATCGACTTCGACAGGTCGACACAGATCATGATATCTTTGCCCACGGACTGAACTTCTTTTCTGGCGTCGCCGAAGGAAGGACCAAGAAGCGCGAAGATGAGCAGCGCGAACAGCGCGGTTCTCAGGAACAGCTTGAAGAATACGGAGTGAAACGGCGTGTTCAGCTGCCTCGCTATGCGGATAACGCGTGCCAGGTAGAGAAAATAAAACAAGGCGAACGCCCCTACGAAAACCAGTTCTGTTGTCCCGAAAGCCCTATAAAATTCCACACCCGGTGTCCGTTAAATCAGGATTCTTGCAATTAACAATAGCAATCAGGGAATTACAAATGAGGCCTTTCTTTTCTGCTTTCCGCCTCGCTCCGCTCAAGTCGGTATACGTGACAATCATCGTTTCCGAACGTGCGCGCCTCGCGGAACCGGAAACCCAGTCGCTCATAGAACCGGTGTGCCCTGACGTTGGATGCGAGCGGGTCAACCAGGATGGCCGTAACCGCAGGGTCGTCGAAGCATCGGGCAATCGCCTTCATCATAATGCGCGTCCCATAGCCCTTTCCAAGGTAGGCGGCTTCCCCAATCCATATGTCGATCGCGCGCAGGTTGGGCTCAACATCACCCCAATAGTGTGACTCCTCAAGCGCCGGGTCGATAATCTGCACGAAGCCAATAGGCTTTCCGTCCAGTTCTGCCATCAGCATCTCGCGCCAGGGCGGCTTCCGCCCCAACTCTTCCTCCCAGTGCCAGTCGTCGTTCGGGTCTGATGCCACCACATGAGGCTGCGAATCCCAGAACCTCAGCAATTCGGCATCATCCTCTATTGCCTCACGCAGCCGTATCTCCAAATCCTCTTTTTTCGTCATTCCACAAACTCCCCCCAAAAATCTTTAAAATCCTGGCAATTCTAATCCTACCTCTCTATAACATCCAATAAATCCTGGTCCAATCCTACCAATCCAATCCTATCCATCCTCAACATCCTATAAATCCTAGTCTATTATGGTTATTTTCAACGCCGATGAGAAGAGGATGACGAAACCTTCTGCAAAGGGTGATGAAAAGAAACGGGATACCTATGGCCTTACTGGCGTTGACATTGTTGCTTGGTTTTCTTGCCTGCCAGAATGATTCACGGGATGAAGGACCGAACCCTCCGCCGGGGGAGATGGATGACTTCCATTTTGGCGCTGACTTGTCGTACGTCAACCAGATTCTCGACCACGGCGGAACGTATCGCGACGAAGGTGAAGCGCGGGATCCGTATCGCATATTCAATGATCACGGCACCACGCTCGTCCGTGTACGCTTGTGGCATAGTCCCGATTGGACTAAGGACGTGTACGACCCCCAGGGCACGCAACGCTACCACGATCTTGCGGACGTAGAGAAGACAATAGCCAGGGCAAAGGAAGAGGGAATGCAAGTGCTTCTCGACTTTCATTACTCCGATGTTTGGGCTGACCCCGGCCGTCAGGAAATACCAGGCGCATGGAGAGCCATCACCGATATCGCCACGCTGAAAGACTCCGTGTACCAGTATACCTTTAACGTGCTCGCTGCACTTGAGGGAAAAGGGCTTGCCCCCGAGTATGTCCAAACCGGTAACGAAATCAACTGCGGGATGCTCTACACAGAGGCGGATGCGCAATTTCCCGCGTGTAACGCGTGCGACGGTGCATGGGACAACCTCAGCGCAGTTGTGAACAGCGCCATAGACGCGGTGCGAGGCGCTTCTGCCAACTCGTCGGTCGAAACAAAGATCATCCTGCACGTGGCTGACCCGAAGAATGTTCAGTGGTGGTTTGACAATATTACATCGCATGGTGTATCCGACTTCGACGTGATCGGTTTTTCATACTACCCTCTGTGGCATACCACTGTCGCGGTGGATCAACTCGGTGAACAGATCCGTTCATTTCGGCAACGCTACAACAAGCCGGTGATGATCCTGGAAACGGCCTATCCGTGGACAACAGACGGCGCCGATGGCTATACGAACATTTTTGGCGGCCAGGCTCCACTCACTGGCTACCCGTTCACGCCTGAAGGCCAACTCAACATGATGAAAGCCATCACGCGCGAAGTGAAAGAGGGAGGGGGAAAGGGTGTCATCTATTGGGAGCCAGCGTGGATTACAAGCGATATGCGCGACCTTTGGGGGAAAGGGTCTGCGTGGGAGAACTGTACGTTTTTCGATTTCGATGGCAATACCATCAGCAGTATCGACTACATGAAGGCAGACTATGACTAATCAAGGAACCAAGTGGGTGGCGACAATCATCCTCCTGACGACTGTGGCGCTTACGCAACTCGTGGCGCAACGGGCGGGGAATGTGTATGTCGACAGCAAAGGCACGATGCGTTGGCAAGGCACACGCGAAGAAGTTAAAGGCTTCGGCGTAAACTACACTGCACCTTTCGCTCACGCCTATCGCTCCGCAAAGCGTCTCGGTGTACCACTTCGCGAAGCCATCGACGCAGACATCTACCACTTTGCACGGCTGGGCTTCGATGCCTATCGCGTTCATGTATGGGATACAGAGATTAGTGATACCCTGGGCAATTTGTTGGAGAACGAACACCTCGACCTTTTCGACTACATGCTTTCAAAGATGAAGGCGCGCGGCATCAAATTCATTCTTACGCCGATCGCCTACTGGGGTAACGGCTGGCCGGAACCCGATGAGGATACACCGGGATTCTCCCGAAAGTATGGCAAGGACGCTTGTCTCACTGACGAGGGGGCGATCAAAGCTCAGGAAAATTACCTATACCAATTTCTTAACCACGTGAACCCGTACACCGGGACGGCGTACAAGGACGATCCGGATATCATCGCCTTCGAAGTAAGTAATGAGCCCCATCACCGTGAGGCACCGGAAAAGGTGACAACCTTCATCGACCGGATGGTGAGATCGATGCGAAGGACGGGTTGCAAGAAGCCCATCTTCTACAACATCAGCCACAGTATCCATTTGGTGGAAGCGTACTTTGATGCAGACATCCAGGGTGGGACGTTCCAGTGGTATCCTACAGGACTGGGATTTGGTCGCGAGATCGGCGGTAACGTCCTGCCAAACGTCGACGCCTACCGCATTCCCTTTGCCGACCTTCGCGCTTTTCGACGGGCAGCTAAGATCGTGTACGAATTCGATGCAGCTGACATAGGACGGTCGTACATCTACCCCGCGATGGCGCGAAGTTTTCGCACGGCCGGCATACAGTGGGCGGCGCACTTCGCATATGACCCCACGTACCTGGCGCCCTACAACACGGAATACAACACTCACTTCATGAACCTCGTGTACGCGCCGCAAAAGGCACTCAGTCTCAAGCTGGCTTCCGAGGTCTTTCACACCATTCCGATGTATGCCGACTTCGGACGATATCCTGACAACACGCAATTCGGTCCCTTCCGCGTCAGCTATACAGAAGACCTTGCCGAGATGACCACCGATAGCCGATTCATATATACCAACAATACACAATCGACAGTGCCGTCGCCCGGCTCCCTGGTGGAGATCGCGGGATTTGGTAATTCAGAGGTTGTGCAGTACGATGGAAAGGGCGCCTACTTCCTGGATCGGCTCGAGCCGGGCGTGTGGCGCCTCGAGGTAATGCCCGACGCCATCTGGGTTAACGATCCTTTTGGACGCAATAGCCTCGACCGGATCAATGCTGTGGTAAAGTGGAATGAATGGAAGATGACGATAAGCCTTCCCGACCTTGGTGGAGACTTTTCAGTAGTTCCCGTCAACGAGGGCAATCAGCATAGTCCGGGCGTGAGTGACGGGAGTTTTATGATCCGACCTGGAACGTACCTTGTAACCAAACGTAACGTTCCTACAAGATGGAATGGCGATAGTCGATGGAAGAACATTACGCTGAAGGAGTTTTATGCACCTGCGGAGGATGTGGACAGAACCTGGGTTGTTCATACGCCCCGGACCGAACACTCTGAGGGTCCCCTCGAAGTTGCGGCTACCATTGTGTCGAAGTCGGAACCAAAAGCGGTAGAATTGTTCGTTCAGGGCGCCGGATGGAGACCGCAGCGATATACGATGACACGTGACGACGGCTATCTCTACAAGGCTGTTATTCCTGCGGAAGACATACGTGAGGGTTTCCTCCGCTATTACATTAGTGTCACTGTCGGCGACGAGACAACCACGTACCCGGGTGCGGTAGATGGCCATCCCTTGCGGTGGGATTTCGGCGGAGCGGATCCGTATGAAGTCCGGGTAACACGGGCTGGCGAACCCGCCTACCTTTTTGTCGCTTCCCGCGATCATTCGCTTTTGGCACGCCAGTTTACGCGCATGAACCGGCTCGTGCCTTTAGCCGATCCGACGCGCGCGGAGCTGCGCATCCATGTCGAAGAACTGTCAAAAAAAACGATTATTCAATGCGCTTTTATTTTGGAGACCAGGTTGCTGGCAGGAGGAAGGATGTCAAGGGAGCCCGTGCGCTGATCTTCCGCGGGCGACATGTGGGTGAAGGTGAATTGCCCGTACAGGTCGCCCTGATCACACGCGATGGGCAGGCGTTTGGGGGGATGGTTACCCTTACTTCATCTACCGAAGATCACGCCCTCAACATCAGCGACTTGAAGCCCGTCGACATCGTTCTCTTGCCGAGGCCCTATCCTACGTTTCTGCCGTATTATTTTAGGGCGAGTCGACAAGGAGCGCTCGATATGTCCGAAGTGGAAACGCTGCAAATCTCCATCGGTCCAGGCTTGAAACCGGGAACGAGCGTGCCAATAGAGATCGGGATCGAGAGCGTGAGGATGGAGAAATGAGTGAATGAGTGAATGAGCGAATGAGTGAATGAGTGAATGCCGTAAAGTACGCCAGCTATTGTACAAGATGACATTAAGGTGCGAAATTGTTTCGCGCGCTGGCGAGGCCCTGGCGACTTCACGGTTACAATGAGGAAAAGTTGAATAATTAAATAATTTCGCACAAACTTGGCGATTCAGCAACTTCAACACTTCAACACTTCAACACATAAATTAATGTCTCGTTACGCTCTTGCTCTCGATCTCAGGGATGATCCGCAGGCTATCGCGGAATATGAGGAGTGGCACCGCAGGGTGTGGCCGGAAGTTCAACGCAGCATCACGGATGCGGGCATAGAACTAATGGAAATCTATCGCACCGGCAATCGCCTGTTCATGATCATCGAAACCGGAGATTCCTTTAGTTTTGCCCGTAAGGCTGAGATGGACGCGTCCAACCCGAAGGTCCAGGAGTGGGAACGACTCATGGAGCAATTTCAGCAGAGGTTGCCTTGGGCAAAGTCGGATGAGAAATGGATAGTAATGGATAAAATCTTTGAACTCCGTGCAAAAAATTGATGCTCATCAGCACTTCTGGAAGTTTGATCCGAAAAGGGATGCATGGATCACAGAAGATATGGCTGCAATCCGCCGGGATTTTATGCCGGAAGACCTGCGGCCGGTGTACGACGCTCACAACGTGGAAGGCTGCGTTGCCGTGCAGGCAGATCAGTCGGCCGCCGAAAACGAATTTCTTCTTGAGCTGGCGGAGCGCTACGGCTGGATTAAGGGCGTCGTAGGTTGGGTGGACTTGCAGGCGGATGACGTCGTCGAACACCTGGAACGCCTATCTACACGAAAAAAGCTGAAAGGAATTCGCCACATCCTGCAGGGAGAGAAGCAACGCGACCTCATGCTGCGCCCGGCCTTTCTCCGCGGGATCGAACACCTCGAAAAATTTGACCTCGCATATGATATCCTCATCTATCCTGATCAATTGAAGTTTGCTGCAGAATTTGCCGGCAGGTTTCCGCGTCAGCGATTCGTTCTGGACCACATCGCAAAGCCGTACATCCGCGATGGCAAACTGGATCCTTGGCGTGAAGACATGCAGCGGCTGGCGGCGCACGAGAACGTATGGTGCAAGGTGTCCGGAATGGTTACGGAGGCAAATTGGACTTCCTGGAAGAAAGACGACTTTACACCCTATCTCGACACGGTAATGAGCCTCTTCGGTCCGGAGCGGCTCATGTTTGGCAGCGACTGGCCTGTATGCCTGGTAGCTGCGACGTATGGAGAGATGTTGGAGATCGTAGTGGACTATTTTGCCGCACTGTCCGTAGACGAGCAGGAAAAGATCTTTAAAAGTAATGCTATCGCATTTTATAAGCTTTAACACCAGGCAACATGGAATTGCATCTCAAAGAAAAAGTCATAGTCGTTACGGGTGGTGCTAAAGGCATCGGGCAGGGTATTGTAAACGTGCTCGCTCGCGAAGGCGCGCTTCCCGTAATCGTGGGAAGAAATGAAGCCGATAACATCCAAGCGGTTGACCGGGTCGTGCAGGCCGGCGGCAAGGCATTTCAGGTCACAGCTGAACTCACACGGCCGGATGAATGTGAACGGGCGGCACGTTCGATCCTGGAT
>JAJJPK010000142.1:0-3417 GCA_032907565.1 Cyclobacteriaceae bacterium
CCAGGGCTCCTCGATTTCTATTGCGATCCAGGCCTCCGATCCGGAAGATGGAACCCTAACCTTTGAAATTGATGACGCAGGCGATGCCCTACCGGATGGCCTTTTGCTCAACACCTCCACGGGCGTCATTAGCGGAACCTTACCCCAGGCGGGTACTACACAGGATTATCATATCATCGTTAACGTCAGAGATCCGGAAGACGCGGCAACGCAGGTATTCGTCAACATTCACAGTGAAGATTGCACCAGCGGCCTGCGGGTGACTTCGTTGGTTCTCATCAACAGCATCTCGGATACGGAGCTATTCACACTCGTTGATGGCCAGAAAATATATATTGGCGATCTGCCAGCCGCCATCAACATCAAGGCTAATGTAAGCGAACCCGCAGGATCTGTCAGGTTCGGATGGCAGGGTAATGGCAACTACAGGTTGGAGAATGTAGCACCTTACGCGCTCGCCGGAGACAACAACGGAAACTACAGCAACCTGGTCATCGGTATTGGCACGTATACTGTTACTGCGACACCCTTCACCGGCGGTAACGGCTCGGGGACCCAAGGTACACCGCTCAGTATTACCTTCTTCGTCACTGACCAGCAGGCCAATACGCCTCCCGTTGTGGTGAAGCCCCCTGACGTGACGCTGAAAGTAAACCAATCCTGGTCGTATCAGGTCCAGGCTACTGATCCTGGTGATCCGCTCACCTACACAGCCACTGGGTTACCCGGATCGCTTGGGATTAACTCGTCGACGGGCGTGATAAGCGGGACGGTTACAAGTTCTCCGGGCGAGTTTACCGTGTCACTGTCGGTTGAAGATTCTGAAGGACTCATCGCTGCGACTTCCTTCAAGATCAATGTAACCGAAAACCGGCCACCGGTTATCTCTATTGCCTCCGCTGCGGAAGTTTGCCGCGGTACCTCCTTTAGTGCGGCCCCCGTAGCTTCTGATCCGGATGGTGATGCCATCACCTTTGCACTCGCTGCTACAAGCGATGCCCTGCCACAGGGTCTGACGTTGAATACCTCGACAGGTGTGATTAGTGGCATCGTTTCACCGACTGCAGATTTTACAACGCCGTACGATATAGTCATCGAAGCAAAGGATACAGACGGCGCAGCAGCCCAGGCGGCAATACAAATTACGGTCAAGGACTGCGGAAATGGTATGCAGGTCACCAGCCTGGTGCTTATCAACAGCGCGAATGAAACCGAAATTCTCACGCTGTTTGACGGCATGGAACTCCAGGCGGGAAGCGTTCCTCAGCAGATGAACATTAAGGCAAATGTCAATCCGCCAACTGTGGGTTCTGTCCGGTTCGGCTTCCAGGGAAATCCAAACTATAGCGTAGAAAACGTACCGCCGTACGCATTGGGAGGTGATAACAGTGGCAACTACAACAACATGACGTTTGGTGTTGGCACCTATGCCGTTACCGCCACGCCGTTCCAAAACGCTAACGCTACGGGGCTTGCAGGAACACCACTGTCTCTCACGTTCAGAATAGTGCCCGCTGGCGGGTTAGGCCTAAGAACTTCTGCCGAACAAATCGCGGGTGCACATCCCACCTCTGAAACAAGGGACGAGGAATTCGCAACCCTCTTCCCGAACCCGGCCCAAAGGGAAGTCTTTATCAGGATTGTGGCCAAAGAGGCTGGCGAATGTTCAATTGAAATGGTTAGCTCTCTTGGAAAGCGGACCTACACGGGCACACATCGACTTGCTGCGGGTACCCATGTTCTCGCGTTCGAGCTGGAGCCATCGCAATATCCCGCCGGAGTATACTTTGTGTCGGCCGTAATGGGTGAAAGCAAGAAAGTAATGAAGATGGTGATCCACTAACACCTACAGGCAGCCAGCTAAAGCAGAGGTTCCAACACGGCCAGCACATTCCTGGCCACGATCCGGTGCCCTTCTGGATTGGGGTGGATGCCGTCAGCCTGGTTCAACGTTTCAATTCCCGCAACATCTTGCAAGAGGAAGGGTATCAACGCGGCATCGTTCCGTCGCGCCAGTTCCGGGAATATCTTTTGGAACCGCGAGGAATAGTCGGGCCCCATGTTCGGCGGGACCATCATGCCGGCAATAACGATTTTGACGCCGGGATTTTTGGCCTTTACCTTATCGATAATCGCCTGAAGGTTCTTTTCTGTCTGCTCAATGGGCAGGCCGCGAAGGCCATCGTTCGCACCTAATTCTAGCACAAAGATGTCCACAGGCTGGCGCAAGACCCAATCGATGCGCGACAGCCCGCCGGCGGAGGTCTCCCCGCTCAATCCGGCGTTCACGACTTTCACCTCTTTGCCCTTCGACTCCAGCGCTTTACCCACCAGGGCCGGGAAGGCAGCCTCCGGGTCAATGCCGTACCCGGCCGTGAGACTGTCGCCATAAAATACAATCACCCGGGGGGCATTTGACGCCCCGGTGAGCAGCAAACCGACAAAGGCAAGAGCAAGCGCTTTTTTCATACTATCTCCAGGAACAACAATCATTCCTGAAACAAGTTTAGCAGAATAAAGGTTATGTTGCACGCCCGTTTCGGCTTCGGGCACGTTTGCAGGTTATTCTCAAAGATTGCTCACGCCGGGAATTGTTGTTGAATTGCAACAAAAAAATCGCTTTTCAGTTAAAATTTTTATTTGCCGGCTGCGTCCCGGCTGATGCGACATTCACAACGTATGAAGAACGAGCGTATCCTGCTTTTGCTACTTGCCGCAGGCATGTTCACGCACATCATGGATTTCATGATCGTGATGCCCCTGGGACCCATGCTGATGGAAATTTTTTCCATCTCACCCCGTCAGTTCAGTCTGCTCGTAGCATCATATACGATTACCGCAGGAATTTTCGGCTTCCTCATATCGTTCTGGATCGACCGCTACGACAGGAAGAAATCCCTGCTCGTCATATATCTCGGCTTTTCCCTCGGCACGTTGGCATGCGCATTTGCGCCCACCTATGCGGTGCTGCTTATTACGCGATCGCTCACCGGCGCTTTCGGGGGCGTCATCGGGGCACTGGTGCTTTCCATCGTCAGCGATGCAGTTCCTCTCGAGCGCCGCGCAAAAGGCATCGGCACCGTCATGGCTTCATTTGGCGTCGCTTCCGTATTCGGCGTGCCTTTCGGACTCTTTATGGCGAGTAAATTCTCCTGGCATGCACCCTTCCTTTTTCTGGGAATACTCTCCCTGATCATCAACGGGCTCATTGTCGTTTTCATGCAGCCGATGACGGGCCACATCGCGGGCGTTCATCCGCGACCCGTGGAGGTGCTTAGGCGAATCTTCGGAAGGCCGAACGCGCGACTGGGGCTTACGTTTACGTCCGTTCTTATGCTGGGACACTTTACCATTATCCCCTTCGTTGCACCGTACATGGTGGGTAATGTAGGATTCACCAACGACCAGCTCCCCTAC
>JAJJPK010000143.1:0-14940 GCA_032907565.1 Cyclobacteriaceae bacterium
CGTGTGTCGGGGAGCTGGGTTATTGTTTTGGCGTCAACATCGGCTTCTTGCGATACCAGTGCCCGCACGCGCCTCAGCTTGCGCAAGCGCAAGAGGGCTTCATTGATCCCGATCCGGATAAGCCATGTGGAAAATGCCGCTTTCCCCTGAAATTGCTCCAATTTGTCGTATGCCTTTAGGTAGGTGTCCTGCATGGCGTCTTCAACATCCGCCTCATCGCGCAGGTAACCCCGGATTACACGATATAACGTTTGATTGTAGCGCCTGAGCAGAATTTCGAACAGCTCTTTTTCACCGGAGAGCACACGTCGCACCACGACTGTATCTTCCAGTCGCGCTGATGACGCGGTTTCCAACGAAATTACTCCCATGGGGCTGACCGTTTTGCATTAGATACAGAAAAGGGCGGAGAGTTACAAGGGGAAAGATTGAAGATTGAAGAATTGAAGAATTGAAGAAGATTGAAGAATTCAAGGGCTCGCCTGCCCGACCGGGATCGTCAAGATGACAAGGTGTCGTTGGGTAGTCGGGCAGGTTGATTAGAGGAATGGTCAAAACTTAAAAATGACGAATAGGTTAACTATTTTGTGCAATAAGCATCCAACACTACGAGTCAAGTCACCAAAAACCTTTATTCAATGAGCAGATTCAAAGTTAATGTGACGTCGGTCGGGTTTGTCACCCACGATGTAGTGCAAATTCGTACCGAAAAACCGGCAGGCTTAACGTTTACACCGGGTCAGGCCACGGAAATTTTCCTCGACAAGTCCGGATGGGAGGAGGAGGGAAGACCGTTCACCTTCACAAGCCTTCCCACCGACGATTACCTTGAATTCACCATCAAGACTTACCCTTCCCGTAAAGGGGTTACCAACGAACTGAGAACGCTCTCGGCCGGCGATGCGCTCATCCTGAACGACATCTTCGGCGCAATCGAATATCGCGGCGAGGGCGTATTCATCGCTGGTGGAGCAGGCGTTACTCCCTTTATTTCCATTTTTCGTTCCCTCGAAGCGGAGGAACGCATCGACAATAACAAACTCATTTTCGCAAACAAGACGAAGGACGACATTATACTGAAGGCGGAATTCGAGCGTCTCCTGGGAAAAAATTTTGTCAATATTCTCTCTGAGGAAAACGTACCAGGCCAGGCGCACGGGCTGATTACGGAAGAATTCCTGAAAAAGCACGTTCCCGATTTCAGCAAGATGTTCTACCTGTGCGGACCACCCCCCATGATGGAAGCCGTCGAAGCGCAATTGGCCAACCTTGGCGTGGATCCGACTCGCATAATTAAAGAGGAAGGCTGAGCTGCGCGGCCAAATCTCATCATCGGACGTCATTCTAACGGATGCTCCGGTGGGATTTTGCCGTCGCGCATTGGAGCATTTTGTACCTATGGGTAAATATTCTCCACCTCTGGATGTGCAATTCTTCCTCTGGGCGCCCCAGAGCATGTTCTTGAGTGGTACGCATTTTGGGTGAACAATGCTTTTGAGTATGGGCAACATATTTCAACGCATCCTGGACAGGCTCTCCGGCCGGAAGCGTAAGAATGGCAAGTGGAAGGAGTACAACAAGCACGCCGTCCTGATCGCTGAAGGCACGTACCGCAATGACCTGAAAGACGGCAAGTGGAGGTACTACTATGAAACCGGCGAACTCGCTATCGAAGAGCACTATGTGAAGGGCAAACTTCACGGAACGTACACCTCCTTTTACGAAAACGGGAACAGGATGTCCGTGGGTCGCTATGTAAACGGCGAACGGGATGGTTACTTCTACGTGTACAACGAATCTGGAGAACAGGTAAAAGTCCTCCAGTTTGTTGAAAACATCCTGGTCGAGGAACGCGAGGCCCCGCTACCCGAACCCGTAAAATCTTAATTTTCAGAGTCTTTCAGGCGGGTGAATAAATTTCATTACATAAAAGAGATAAAAAGGTCTTAATATTGTTTTATCGAAAACCGTGATTTATATTGAGGCCGATTTCAGCCACACAGATATTATGGAATCCGAAAAAATAGGCGCCGTTGCAGCGCGGGATGCCCGCGCGGCGCAAGTATTTAACCGCCATGGTCTGGACTTTTGCTGCGGGGGTCAAAAGTCGCTCGAAGAAGCCTGTGCGGACGCTAACGTCCCCGTAGAGCAGGTGCGTGCCGAACTTGAAGCGTTGCCACACAGACGCAAGGATGAATCGTTGGAGGATTTTTATTCCATGCCGCTTGATAGGCTGACACGACATATTGAAGAGGTGCATCACCGCTATACCGATGACGCCGTCGAGTACATCGGCAACAATCTGGTCCGAATGGTCACAGTACATGGAAACGATCATCCCGAGCTGGCTCAGATACAGAAAGTCTTTGGCGACCTGCGGGGAAGTGTGGTAGTGCATATGAAAAAGGAAGAGTTCATGCTGTTCCCTTACATACGCAAAATGGTTTCGGTCGGGAAGCAAGCCGGCGCGCCGATATTCGGCACTGTGGCCAGTCCTATAGCTGCCATGATGCACGAACACGACGAAGATGGGGAACGGCTGAGGCAACTGTCGGCGCTCACGAACGGTTATACACCACCAGATGATGCGTGCAACACGTACCGCGTCACGTATGCTGCGATGAAGGAACTGGACGAGGACCTGCGGGTGCATATCCACCTGGAAAACAACATTCTCTTTCCTGGTGCACTTGACCTTGAAAAGGAAATCAAGTCGTGAAGAACGCATGGGTTGAGACAGACGACGAGGCTCTTGCAGAGGTCGTCATTGACCGGATCAAGCTTGTGTACGACCCGGAGATCCCCCTGAATGTCTATGACCTGGGGCTGATCTACCGCGTTGACATCAGCAACGGCGGGGTCGCCATTACCATGACGCTGACGAATCCGGGCTGTCCTTCAGGCAGCGAAATCGCTGGAGCGGTACAGCGGGTGGTGGAAGACATCCCAGAAGTAAAATCCACCACGGTACGCGTGACATTCGATCCGCCTTACAGTCCGGAAATGATGTCCGAAGCTGCGCGGCTTGAACTGGGACTCTTGTAGTAATTGTAATGAAAAGCAACTCCACCCAATGTTTTCAAAAGCCTGTACGTATTCGATTCGTGCCATGATGTTTATCGTAACGCGCACCCGCGACGGCTCGAAGGTCGGTATCAAAGACATCGCCGAACATACCGGCACACCCGAGCCGTTCGTGGCGAAGATCCTACAGGAACTTTCAAAACGAGGCATCGTGTCCTCGGCAAAGGGACGCAACGGAGGTTTCTACATCGACCCCGATGCTCCTCCGACACCTCTGCTTGATATCGTGCTCGCCATAGATGGCAATGCATTTTTCGTGAACTGTGGTCTGGGCATAAAGAACTGTTCCGCCGAAAAGCCCTGTCCGATTCACGATGAGTACAAAGCCATCCGCGACGAGATACGCAACATGCTGCAACGAAATACAATACAGGATCTCGCGGCAGGTCTTGTTAGTGGCAAAACTTTTCTTCTCAAGAATTAGCGTATGAACTTCAGCAAGAACACACTCGCATGCATCCTGGCTGTTGCGTCGGGCTCACTTTTGGTGGGATGTAGGGAAGATGTGCTTCGACAGCCCGGTATCATCGGCACGCTTGTGCTCGCCGGCATTGTGCTCATGGTGGTGTGTGTTTTCATAGTGTTGCGATTGAACCGACTTTTGTCGGTTCTTTCGTTAAGAAAGGCACATGAGGATCGCGAAGCGCTAAAGGAAGAAATCCTCAACCTGGAAGATCACGATGTCGACGAACTCCTCCAAAAACGACGCGCAGCACTGGAGTTCCGGCTTGCCGGCACCGAACTGTCGGGCGAGCAAACTGCAGAGGATTCCCGGGGCATCGTGCGGCAGGTATCGACCGATGATTATATCCCGGTAGTCGCAGAGAAAAAGGCGCCGCGCAGGATTGAAGGATCGGATCCGGAACTCAGCCGGCTGGTCGTGGCGTTTGCTGTGTCGGCCGCGCTCTGGCTGGTGCTGGGGACAGGCGTCGGGCAGTACCTCGGCATGAAATTCATCTGGCCGGAAATCGACGGCATATCCTGGCTCTCATTCGGGAGATTACGGCCGGTACACACCAATATGGTCTTCTGGGGTTGGGCTTCCATCGCCATGCTGGGCCTGGGCTACTTCGTCGTCGCCCGTACCAGCAATACCCGAATCTACAGTCTGCGGTGGGGATGGATTACGTGGTGGCTTGTCAACACTTCCGTACTGATCGGAACGCTCTGCCTCATGAACGGGATTAACAACGGCGGCGGGGAGTACCGCGAGTACATTTGGCCAGTAGCCGCACTCTTTGCAGCGGGACTGTTCCTCACGCTCCTCAATTTCTATCGTACCGTCGCCCGGCGGAAGACAACCGATATTTACATATCGAACTGGTATATCCTCGCGGGCCTGATATGGACACTGGTCTTGGTAATCATCGGCTATCTGCCCTTCTACCAGGAAGGACTTGGTGAAACCGTGATCCAGGGATATTACATGCACCAGGGTGTGGGCATGTGGTTCATGACGTTCACGTTGGGTCTCGTATACTACTACCTGCCAAGGGCTTTAAACAAGCCGATCTATTCCTACGCGCTGGGAATTCTCGCCTTCTGGACACAGATGCTCTTTTACACGATGATCGGCACGCACCATTTTATTTTCAGCCCGCTTCCGTGGTGGCTTCAAACCGTGGCGATCGTGTTCAGCATGGGCATGTTTATTCCGGTCATCGCCGGGACAACAAACTTTCTGATGACTATGCGGGGGAGTTGGGACAGTATACGCGTCAGTTACGTCATTCCCTTCCTCCTTGTCGGCGTGATCTTCTACTTTGTCGGTTCGTCTCAGGGAAGCTTTCAGGCTTTTCGTTTCACAAACTATGTGTGGCACTTTACTGATTTCAATGTTGCCCACTCGCACATGACCATGTATGGTATCATCACATTCTTCCTGTGGGGATGCTTGTACTTTATTCTTCCGCAGCTCACGGGCCGGCGACCGAAACCCGTTCTCGTAGGTATCCATTTCTGGTTTGCGTTGTTGGGACTCATGGCCTACATGTTTTCAATGATGATCGGTGGTACCATGAAAGGTCTTTCCTGGATGGAAGGCCACCCGTTCATTGAATCAGTTGTACTCATGATGCCGTACTGGGTGTGGCGTGCGGTTGGAGGATCGTTGATGTTCCTCTCGCACGTTCTGTTCGCAATAAATATTTATACGATGTGCGGTCGGTTCCTCAGGACGCGCACAGTGGAGATTCCTAAATCAACTGCATGATGCTGAGTCCAGGAAAAGATCATCGTGTTTTGGTCGGACTATCGTTCGGGGTATTCCTCTTGTTGAGCCTGCTGGTTGCTGTCTTCCCCGCCACCACCATGCAGGAAGACAATGCGCCCTTGCCGGGTAGCAGCCCCTTGTCGGAGGCAGCGCAGCGTGGCCTTCGGATATATATACGGGAAGGATGTGTGGCCTGCCATACGCAGCAGGTAAGGAACATCGAAATGGATAACGTATGGGGAAGCCGCCCATCCATTCCCGCTGATTATTACTACACCAAGGCTCGCATGGATGTATGGCGGCAAAGTCCTTCCATCCTGGGCAGCGAACGCACCGGACCTGACCTGACAAACGTGGGCCAGCGCATTCCGAGCGACACGTGGCACTACATGCACCTGTACAATCCACGTATTGTGGTTCCCGAGTCTATTATGCCTTCTTATGCCTGGCTATTCGAAACGAAATCAAAAGCCGACGGTGACGACATTGTGCTCAACCTTCCGCCATCGCTCAAACCCGCTGACAAGGTCGTCGTGGCCAGTGACGAGGCTAAAGACCTGGTAGCTTACCTCTTGTCGCTGAAGCAGGTCGAGCTTCCGGTCGTAGAGCGCGATTTTATCCCGTCCCGAAGAAAGCGTAAGCAGGAAAGCGCGGCAGCGCGGGGATCGGCATCGGCGGCGCCTTCCGATCAGGCCGCTCTGCCCGACGGTGCGGCGCTCTTTCAGGCCAACTGCGCTGTCTGCCATCAGCCTGATGGACGGGGACTTCCGGGGGCGTTTCCACCCCTGGCAGGCAGCCCGATTGTAACCGATGAGAATCCGGAGATCATGATCCGCATCGTCCTCGAGGGATACGATGCGCGGCCGGAGTACGCTACGATGCAGCCCTTCGCTGAGCTGCTTACGGATGAAGAGATTGCGGCTATTGTAAACTTTGAGCGAAGCCATTGGGGCAACAACGCCTCGCAGGTCAGCGCGGATGATGTAAAGAAATTGAGAGGTTCCGCTAACCTGCCCTGAAATTATTGATGATGAAGAGAATAGGAATTTTGCTTGCCATATTAGGAATGTCAGGTACGGTGCCCGCTCTTGCGTGTACCGTTTGCAGGAGTCGGCAACCGGCGCCGCTGCGTGATATCACGCACGGTGCTGGACCCTCCGGTTTCATAGACTACTTCGTTATCGGCGGTGCGGTCGTTGTCGTCGTTGCTGCACTTGTTCTCAGCGTATGGTACCTGTTACGTCCGGGTGAGCGAAATCCAGATCATATCAAGAACGTAATCCTTAAGGGTGAGTCATGACGGAAGAAAAGCCTGAAAAAAATCTGGTGCGGGTCTTTCTCGACGATGACCCCAAACCATTTGCTGCGTTCAGAGCACCGGTGCGGTTTGTCCTCGATACCGCCCGGTTGACCGATGGGCCACATCGCCTTCGGATCGTTTCCCGATCCACGGATGGCAGGGAAGGTGTAAAGGAAATCCACTTTCAGGTCCGTAACGGACCGGCCATTACTGTCGTGGGACTTTCCGACGGTGACGTTGTAGAGGATAAGGTTCCTATACTTATCAATTCCTATGGCAGTGAGCGCAAGGACCTGTTTGTTGTTCAAGGGTCGGAAACGCCAAAAGCTATTCCTTCCTGGATCTGGGCCCTGGTGATTCTTTTCGCCGGTTGGGCGATCTTTTACGTAATCATGTACTGGACGAGCCAATATTATTAACGGCGTCGAACGGTTTCCGGCTGATACCGGTTATGAGTTAAACCAACTTCTTTTGAAACCATTATGAAACGAATTGCCATCAATGGCTTCGGCCGGATCGGAAGAGCGGCGCTGAAGGTTATGGCGGAGGAACCTTCACTCGAGGTTGTCGCCGTCAACGACATCATGAGTATTGAAAATGCCGTGTACCTGTTGAAATACGACAGTGTGTACGGAAGGTTTAAACAGGACGTTAAAGCAGACGGCGATTATCTGGTCGTAGGCGACAAACGAATTCAATTCCTTAGCGAGCGTGACCCCGGTGCTTTACCGTGGAAGAAACTCAACGTGGAGATAGTCATTGAAAGCACGGGTCTTTTCACAAAGCGCGAAGACGCGGAAAAGCACATTCAAGCGGGAGCTAAGACGGTACTAATTTCTGCCCCCTCCAAGAGCAAGGATACGCCCACAGTGGTTCACGGTGTCAACCAAAAAGATGGGAAGGTATCTGTTTTTTCGTGTGCAAGTTGCACTACAAACAACGTGGCCCCGGTGATGGAGATTCTTGACAGACGCATAGGCGTCAGTAAAGCCATCCTGAGTACGGTACATGCTTATACATCCTCTCAAACGCTGGTGGACTCCCCGTCGCGCAGGTCCCCGCGGATGGGCCGCGGCGGTGCGGTGAACCTCATACCTACAACGACAGGAGCGGCCATAGCCACGGCCAAGGCGTTACCTCAGCTTGACGGTAAGTTCGATGGGATCTCCATTCGTACACCAGTACCTGTGGGTTCCATTTCTGATATTACGTTTGTCGCGGGCCGGTCCACAACACCCGAGGAGATCAACGCCATCCTACTCGAGGAATCACAGACGCCGCGCTATCGCAACGTGCTCCTGGTCTCTGATGAGCCCCTTGTGTCGTCTGATATAATCCAGAGTCCTTACGCCAGTGTAGTGGATACAGCCATGACCCGGGTTGTGGATGGCGACCTGGTGAAAGTACTGGCCTGGTATGACAATGAATGGGGTTTCACCAACCAGATGATACGAGAGGTACTCTCAATGTAGATCATTCCGGCTCATAATTCTGGAACGTATAGGCAAATCCCAGGGCGAACGCTTGACTCACCTGGAGTCCTGAATCCTGGTCGAAGTCGTACAACAGCGTTCCGCCCAGGCTTGTCGTTATGAAATTGTTGACCCGTGCCGTCAGTGTCACATCGAGGCGGTGGTCGATCGTTTTAGGTTCCAGTGTTTCATAGTTCGCAAACATAACGTAACGCCACTTCAGGTTGAGGTTGGTTGCGATGTCCTTATCAAACTCGGCCATGATCTGGAGGGCCAGCCATTCCCATCGCGTGTTGTCGGGCGGTGTCACGCCGTAGGGTTCGGGTCCTACAGTCGTAACAAAGCGTTCGGGATCGTTGACGATCGTGAGCCGCGGAGCGAACGGTGATAGTCGAAGTTTGAAGTAGTCGACCGGATGATATTCGAACCCGAGTGCAAGCGTGATAAAGGCCGGTGCGAATATGTCGGAGATCAGTTCTGCTGTATTATCATCAGGGTATTGATATCCTTTAGCGAACTGGCTTTGGAAGGAAAGGGAAGCAAACGCGTCCCACTTCTCATTAATCTGGTATCCATACTTCGTATCAAGGAAGATGCGGTCCAGTGTCTTGCGGTTTCCCTGTCCTTCATTGTTGACGAATCCATACGCCAGGTCGATCAGGTTATCCCACGAATGGCGGTCGCGTTTGTAATTCGCCCGATAGGTGAAGAGCGCATTCAAACCTATAGAATTGATTCCGCCCCCTTTCCAGTTGGAGGAGAACGCAGCCTGGTTAAGGTTGACACCAATCGCAAGTTGCTTTCTCCAGTTTGAAGTTGTGTCGGGACGAACAATTTGTCCATACGCGGCGGGCACCACGAACAGTGATGAAAGAAGCAGTATCGTAATCCTCATGGTTGCTGTTTTTTGTTGTGAAGGTTTTTATAAGTGCATTGTCAGTAAGCTTCGTCGGTACAACCGGGAGATATTCACTGTGCCACTATGCGCTGACGCTCCAGGTTGTTGATTGCTTGCGTTGGAAGTTACTCAAATATTTTTCATTCACGGTTCACCCTTATCGTGTTTTGCATGGGGAAAAGTTTCCATGTTTCCTTAATGCAACGGTGGGGCAACGGGTTGGCGCGACGAAGGCATAGTTCATCCGTGTGAAGATGTTGCTGGAAGGTCATGTGGCCGTGACAGTTTATAAGAAGGGCAGGGGCATCTTACTCTTGATCGCAAAACCCCGGCGCTCTTTTTTGACAATAACCTGCGGACCTGAGCAACTACTTTAATGACAAAAAGTCCTATTTACTTAATAGGATCTTGAAAAATAAGTCAAAATGTCTCAAAAAAGGACGCGGCATACTTTTTCCTATGGGCATCGATGGAAGATCGATGTAGAACCTAAAAAAACAAACGTTATGAGCCTCATTCGATATAATCCGATTTGGAGTGACTTCGCACCGACGTCATTCAGTTCATTGATTGACCGATTCTTCAATGATTCGGTAGTGCGCTATGGCGGGTCGACGCCTTCATTTGTACCGCGCGTTGATGTCCTTGAAGATGACAAGGGCTACGACGTGCAAGTAGCCGTTCCCGGAATGAACAAGGAAGATTTCAAGATAGACCTTGACGACAATGTTCTGACGGTAAGCGGCGAGCGGAAGATGAAGCGCGAATCGCGGAACAACGGTGTTTATTCCGTTGAAACGCAATACGGCAAGTTTGCCCGCTCATTTACCCTCCCTGAGGATGCAGATGGCGCAAAGATCAACGCTAAGTACAACAACGGAATTCTGGAAATCCGGATTCCGAAGGACGAAAAGAAGGCCCAGAAAACTACCATTAAGGTTAGCTAGCCGCTTTGAGTCCTTGCTCTGATCATGGGGCGTTTCGGCGAGAGCCGGGGCGCCTTTTTTCTTTCCCGCTGTCTTTTCTCCCGATTATGCACTAATTTTCCCTAAAGATCGTTGCGGAAACTATAGTATCGGGAGTGGCATGAAGCGTTCTGTTCTTTTGGTTTTGTTACTGGCGAGTGCGGCTGGAGGTGGCGTCATAGGGTCGCTGTTTACCCTCCGGTACTTCGGCGACCGCGTGAGTTCGTATACGTCTATCGACGATCGACAGAAGCTTCTCCTGGCCAACTACGAGCCCGACACCACATACCAGATACCCGAAGGGCTCGACTTTCTCCAGACGGCCCAGGCGGTGACGCCCAGTGTTGTGCACATCCGTACGTCATATGGCGCCGGTGAATTCAGCATGAATCCCCTTCAATTTTATTTCGACCGGCCAGCCCGCTCTTCAGGTTCGGGTGTTATTGTCTCCGACGATGGTTATGTCGTCACGAACCATCACGTCATTGCCGAAGCTACGAACATCGAAGTCGTCATGAGCAACAATCAGCGATACTTTGCCAAGCTGGTAGGCTCCGACGCAACGACCGACCTTGCTCTACTCAAGATACAGGCACATGGCCTGCCCTTCATAAAGTATGGCGATTCAGACCGTGTCAGTCCGGGAGAATGGGTACTGGCCATCGGCAACCCCTTCGACCTGAACTCAACGGTGACCGCCGGCATCGTCAGCGCAAAGGCGCGGAACATCGGTATCCTCAGGGATCGCAACAATCTCCAGGTGGAATCTTTTATTCAAACAGATGCCGCCGTCAATCCGGGCAACAGCGGTGGTGCATTGGTCAACCTTAAGGGCGAACTCATCGGCATCAACACCGCTATTGCAACCAACAACGGGATGTACCAGGGATATTCGTTCGCCATCCCGGTAAGTCTTGTGCGTAAAGTGGCTGATGACCTGCTAGAGTTCGGCCAGGTGCAGCGCGGGTTACTCGGTATCGAGATCCAGGATGTCGATGCGCGCGTTGCCGAAGAGTTGTCCCTCAGTACAAGTCAGGGAGTACTCGTGAAGCGGGTACATGAGTCGAGCGCCGCCAAGGAGGCCGGAATTCAGCCTGGTGATGTTATCGTTGGTATCGAACAACACCGTGTGAACTCGGTGTCGGAATTGCAGGAATATGTCGCGCGACACAGGCCCGGCAAGGAGATCAAGGTGACGTATCTTAGAAACGGACAGCAACGGGTTGCGCAATCACGTCTTCGCAGCTATACGGGAGCATCGGTAGCGCAGCCGCGGGAGATCTCCTACACGCTCGAAGGCGCCACCTTTGAGGATGTCAATATCGACCAGCTTAACGAAATGGGACTCGAAGGTGGAGTACGGATCACACACGTAACCGAGGGCAAATGGAAGGAGGCTGGATTCCGCAGAGGATTCATTATCGGTTATATCGACAAGATTGCCGTCGAGAATGTAGCCGACCTCAACCGTATACTTGAATTCAAGCGAGGAGGCATCCTCATCGAAGGATATTTCAACGACGGTCGGAAAGGGACCATTGGTATGGACTGGTAAAGCCGGTGCTGCACCCTTTTTTCCCTTGCACTTTCCCGGCATTCATTAGCTTTGCCTCTAAATAAGTAAAACCATGCGGCGGGAAAACATCAGGGACATGCTCCGCGCGCTCGGAGTCAGTCGCGCCAATGCCGGCGTCTCCACGGGCACGCGGTGGCTTCGTTCACAGGGTTCGATAATATCATCTGTATCACCAGTTGACGGCAAAGTTGCTGGCACCGTCCAGGCTGCGGATAGCGCTGCGGTCGACCGCGTTCTTTCCGTTGCGTCGGAGGCGTTTCTCGACTGGCGCAGCTGGCCCGCACCGCGGCGGGGAGAAGTTGTGCGGCAAATTGGTGAAGCGCTGCGGCGAAACAAGAAGGCACTGGGAACACTCGTGTCGTACGAAATGGGGAAGTCGCTCCAGGAAGGACTAGGTGAAGTGCAGGAGATGATCGATATATGCGACTTTGCCGTAGGGCTGTCGCGACAATTATACGGCCTCACTATGCACTCGGAGCGTCCGCATCACCGGATGTACGAACAGTGGCACCCACTGGGTCCGGTAGGCATTATTACAGCTTTTAATTTTCCCGTGGCTGTGTGGTCGTGGAATGCCATGATCGCATGGGTGTGCGGCGATACCTGTGTGTGGAAGCCGTCTGAGAAAACACCCTTATGCAGCATCGCGTGTCAGCGAATCGTAAGCGAAGTCTTTCGCAAGAACAAGGTTCCGGAAGGCGTCTCCTGCGTTGTGAATGGCGATTACCGCGTCGGGGAGATGCTTGCGCGGGACTCGCGCATTGCGCTGGTGTCGGCGACGGGTTCGACGCGCATGGGTAAGGCGGTCGCCGCTGTTGTAGCTGCCCGGCTGGGAAGGCTCCTTTTGGAGTTAGGCGGCAACAACGCGATCATTATCACCGAAAATGCCGATCTGGACCTGTCGATTCGTGCGGCGTTATTCGGAGCCATTGGCACGGCGGGACAACGTTGTACAACTACCCGACGCCTTATCATACATGAGTCCGTTTACGAAGAGGTGCGCGACCGGTTGAAGAACGCGTATAACAACCTCCAGATCGGCAACCCCCTGGATCCTGCCTGCCACATGGGTCCGCTCATTGATGCACAGGCTGTGAAAGGTTATCTTAAGGCGCTGAAAGAAATTCGCGCTGCGGGTGGCCGTTTTTTAGTGAAAGGGGGCCTATTGAAAGGAAAGGGTTACGAATCCGGCTGTTATGTCAAGCCGGCAATTGCTGAGGTAAAGAACGAATATCCGATCGTGCAGGAGGAGACGTTTGCGCCCATCCTGTACCTGATCCGTTACAAGACCCTTGAGGAAGCCATAGCGTTGCACAACGGTGTTCGCCAAGGCCTGTCATCAGCCATTATGACCACCGATATGCGGCAGATGGAGCGGTTTCTTTCCGTTAGCGGCTCCGATTGTGGTATAGCCAATGTTAACATTGGCACGTCAGGTGCTGAGATCGGCGGCGCTTTTGGCGGGGAAAAAGAGACGGGTGGTGGGCGTGAGTCGGGATCCGACGCCTGGAAGGCCTACATGCGGCGGCAGACGAGCACCATCAACTATGGTGATACGCTCCCGCTAGCGCAGGGAATTAAGTTTCAAATCTAACACCGTGTTTGTAAATATTTATCAAAACCTTATTTTTATACATTCAACGATAAGCCATGGCTGAAAGAAAGTACCGAACCGTTATGCTCATTGATGACAATGAGATCGACAATCTCATTAATCAAAAGATGATAGAGGCGGCGGCCATTACAGAAAACATCTACACTCACACCGGCGCGAAGAGCGCTATCGAATTTCTTCGGAACATGGAGCAGCTCGACGTTGCTGAAAAGGTGCTGCCCGATGTTATTTTTCTCGATATCGACATGCCCCTGATGGACGGCTTCCAGTTCCTGGATGAGTTCGAGAAACTCAGCGATACGACGAAGAACAAGTGCAAGATCGTTATGCTTACTTCGTCCATCAACCCGCAGGACTTCAACCGCTCAAAGAAGTACGACAACGTTAAGCTCTATCTGAACAAACCGTTGTCACACGACAGCATTCAGCAGCTGAGCGTTTAGACTTCCGTAAGCTTAGAAACGAGTTTCTCGTCGAGCTTTACCAATCGGGTAGGGGAGAAATAATTTACCTTTATGGTGCTCAATTTCGGGATGATCATATGGATCTTCTTCGCTTTCTCCTTCTTCGCTTCGCTGGTAGCGATCTTTAGTATTTTGATGAACAACTGGATGTTCTCACAACTGTCTTTGCCGAACAGCCGGATCTGGCGTTGAATGCTGTTGGACAGCTGGTTGAACAATTCGTAATCCTTGAGCAACGTATACTGAAGCGCCAGGAGCGATTTGATCTCGAGCTGGACGAACGGATACTTTTTCAGACTGACCTCATTCAACAGGTTGTTGATCAGTTTTGCAGCCTCTTCGTGTTTGTCGGCATAGTGGCACGACAGGGCACGATAGGTCACGTAAATGATGTGTTTGGGAACATCCTGCGTATCGACCTCCAGGTCCATGAACAGACTCTCGTTGTCGGCATATAATTCATGCTCGATGCCCAGGCGGATGTGACGTTCAATCTTAGAGATCAGGAACTGGGCAGGGAAACAATACGTAGAGTAATTTACCATCAGGTTGGCGCACGCGTCGTTCACCTCTTCGTAATATTTCTCCGCCTGCCGGTATACTTTGTAGTGGTTGTAGTATTCCAGTTTCAGAAATTCAAATACGAGGTTCAGGTGGTAATAGATGGCGTCCAGGTGATAGCTTTCGAAAATCTTCTGAACCCGGTCGAAAATATCTTCAATCGATTCGCCGTCCTGGTTGAGATTGTCGTCAACTTCAACGAAAAGACGGTGAAAAATGTACATGCAGCTCTGAAAAACGTACAAACGGTGGGACTCGTACAGTTTTGCTACATTTTGCATTTCGCGCATCAGGAGGGTAAGACCCAGGTTTTCCGTCGGATCCCCCGTCATCAGGTAGTCGCCGTATTTCTTGAAATAATCGGCCAGCAAATCCTCGGCCTTGTCCACTGCCAGCATGTAGGCCACGTGGCGGTTGTAGGCCTGGGAGTACTGGAAATAATCCGGTGAGTTCGTATTTAGTTTCTTGAGCGACTTGTAAATAACTGTTAGCTCGTTGGCGAGGTCGTAGTCTATGAGCTCCTTCTCCAGTTTCTTTAGTGTGGCCACAGCAATAGCCTTCTTTTTGGTAAACAACACCTCGTTGATGTTGGCCACCTTCCGGAGCACGTCCGTGCGCGGACTCTCGAGCTGCTCCATGAGATATTCCTCTATCTTAAGATTCAGCCTGGAACGAAGCGTATAGTAGGCGTTGGCGTTGACGTCGAGCTCGCTCATGATCTTGTTGTCAGACAACTGGCGCTCGCGCAATGCCTTCAGCAGGTAGGCTGACTTTTCTGCGTTGCTCTCGATCA
>JAJJPK010000144.1:0-14823 GCA_032907565.1 Cyclobacteriaceae bacterium
GACCTCAGACTGTTTTTCCGCCATGAGATTCGGCGCGTTACCGAGGCGATGCAGCAGCTGTTTACACTCTTACTGGAACTCAGCGAAAAACATAAGGACGACCTTCTTCCGGGATACACGCACTTCCAGCTTGCCATGCCCTCTTCGTTTGGCTTGTGGTTTGGTGCCTATGCGGAAAGTTTGGCCGACGACCTGAATCTTTTGTCCGGGGCATATCGGATCGTGAATAGGAATCCCCTCGGTTCGGGAGCAGGTTTTGGTTCCTCGTTTCCGCTTAACCGCACGATGACTACCGAACTCCTGGGATTCGAGTCTTTGAACTACAATGTCGTGTACGCCCAGATGACACGCGGAAAGGTGGAAAAGACCGTAGCTTTCGCGCTTGCGGGTGTGGGTGCCACGTTAGCCCGCCTGGCAATGGATGCGTGCCTTTTCATGAACCAGAACTTTGCGTTCATCTCGTTTCCGGATGAACTCACGACGGGATCGAGCATCATGCCCCATAAAAAAAATCCCGACGTGCTGGAATTAATCCGCGCGCGCTGCAATCATATTGCCGCAATCCCCAACAATATCGCGTTAATTACCACCAACCTCCCTTCCGGCTATCACCGCGACATGCAGTTGCTCAAGGAAATGCTGTTTCCCGCGTTCGAAAGCCTGATCGACTGCCTCCGTATGATGACACTCATGTTGTCGAATATCAAAATACGGCAGAACATCCTCGACGACGAGCAGTACCGTTATCTCTTCAGTGTCGAGGAGGTCAACAAACGCGTGCTTGCCGGCGTGCCGTTCCGGGATGCGTACCGGCAGGTAGGGCAGGAAATTGAATCGGGAACGTATAAACCAACCCTGACCATTGACCACACGCACGAGGGCAGCATCGGCAACCTTTGTAATGATCGAATACGGGGTTATTTTGACGAAACGCTTCGGAGCTTTGACTTCCGCCGGGTCGACGATTGCTTAAACAATCTGCTCGGCGTCTCCTGATGCACGGAATTTTTCTCGTTGCCGGACAGTTGTGCATTTTGTACACTTGATTTATGGATCAACAGGAAATTCTATACATCATCATTGCGATTGTCAGCGTCAGCTACCTTTTCGATCAATTCCTTGAATACCTTAATCTGAAGCATCAGCGCGCCGACATTCCGCCGGAAGTAGAAGGGTATTACGACCGGGAAAAGTATCAGCGTTCGCTCGCCTATCACCGCGATCAAACCCGGTTTGGGTTTGTTACCGCCGCGTTCGGGTTTATCCTCACGATGACCATGCTGGTGACGGGCGGTTTCGGATGGGTTGACGGATGGCTGCGCTCCTATATCGAACACGAGGTGATGCTGGCACTCGCGTTCTTCGGACTGATCGGCTTTGCATCCGACATGCTGACCTTGCCCTTTCAGTGGTATGCGACCTTTGTCATAGAAGAAAAGTACGGGTTCAACCGGACTACCATAAGAACGTTCGTACTCGACAAACTCAAGGGTTACCTTTTGGCAGCTATTATCGGTGGCGGTCTCCTGGCTGTTTTGATTTACCTGGTACGCGCCATCGGGCCGAATTTCTGGATCTGGTTCGCCCTGGTTGCGGCTGCGTTTATCGTTTTCATGAACATGTTCTACACGTCGCTGATCCTGCCCTTGTTCAACAAGCTGACTATTCTGCCTGACGGAGAACTCAAATCGGCCATCGCGGCATTCGCGGAAAAGGTGGATTTTCCGCTGGGCAATATCTACGTCATCGACGGATCAAAACGGTCTCGCAAAGCCAACGCATTTTTCTCGGGAATAGGACGCAAAAAGAAGATCGTATTGTATGATACGCTGATTGCGAATCACTCCATTGAGGAATTGGTGGCCGTCCTCGCACACGAAGTGGGGCATTACAAGAAAAAGCACATGATCTGGGGTCTTTTGCTTTCCATCCTCCAGGTAACGTTTACGCTTTGGATCCTGTCGCTAATGATATACAATCAAAATCTGTCACTCGCATTAGGAGGCACACAATACGCGATCCATCTGAACTTGTTGGCGTTCGCGATTCTTTTTTCTCCCATTTCCGGAATTGCGGGCCTGCTCATGACGTGGTACAGCAGGAAGAACGAATACGAAGCGGATGCCTTTGCTCGAACGCACTACGACGGTCAGGCATTGGCCAATGCCCTCAAGAAGCTTTCCGTTGATTCGCTGTCATACCTTTTTCCCCACCCCTGGTATGTCTTCTTTCATTATTCACACCCCCCGTTGCTAAAACGCCTGGAGTCGATTCATGCGTAAGAGCCATTCCATAGTAATTTTCGCCGGCTGCCGACGATGAAGAGTCCCAGGGTAACCATCCTTTTGATTGTCGCCAACGCCCTGGTGTTTGGAGGGATGGCGCTGTTTCAGCAAAACCTGTGGTTCAATCGTGACCAGGACTTTTACTTCATGTTGACTACCGGGGCCAACTTCAACCCCTACACCGTGGGAGGTGAATATTGGCGGCTGTTTACCTCCATGTTCATGCATTGGGGGATCATACATCTCGCCGTTAACATGTACGCGCTGTACGGTATTGGGCGTATCCTCGAACCCTTCCTCGGTTCACTGCGGTTTTTCGTCTTCTTCCTGATCACAGGGTTGACCGCCGGCCTGGCGAGTTTGTATTTCAACGTCTACGTGGTAAGCGCCGGCGCGTCGGGAGCCATCTTCGGCCTGTATGGCTATCTCATCATGCAGCAGGTTCTTGCCAACTTCAGAAACCTGAAGGTGCTAAGAGGAATAGCATTCAATTTCATCTTGTTTGTGGTCGTCAACTACGCCATAGCCCGACAGCTTAGCGTTGATAATGCGGCGCACATTGGCGGTTTTATTGCCGGTGTGATCTTGTGCCTGTTAAATTACTGGGGATTGCTGCTTTCCCTGTGGCAGCAGGCGCTGGTGGCGATAGTGCTTCCTCTTGCGGTACTGTTCGTGCCGAAAGGCCAATTGCGATACTATGAGACGTTCAACCTGGTTGCCGTTGCAGAAACCCGCCTTGTTGATGTGTACGACCAGCTCCTCACCGATGATCAGCGGGCGGACAGCCTTCGGAATGGCGTTCAACCCAAATTCGATTCGGCATTGGAACGTTTGTCGGAGCTGGGCAAGCTCCCCCCTCGCATCGCCGCGGATACCATGCTGCTTCGCCAGTATGTTGAGTTGCGCAGGAAAGAAATTGCCTACAGGTTGAGAGGAATAGAGAAGGAAACGTACGTTTACGTTGACTCCTTGGACGACATTTCGGCGGCTATCCGATCGCTTCCTTCATTCAACTACAAGATCGGCTTTGAAGCGCGGCATCCCTATTCACGCAATTCGGAACAGAGCGAGGTTTCGCTGGCGGACATTCCGGAAATAAAAGTGTATTACGACAGTGAGTGGCGCGAGTTGCCCGATAGCACCGGCGCCCACTTCTTTCGTATCGGTCGACGCGACTCGCTGGACCGCTGGCAGGGTGATGTTCACGACTACTACCTCAACGGCGCCATTCAGATGAAAGGAAAGTACTCCGACAACATGCACCACGGAATATTCCGGTACTATCGTCGCGACGGGACATACGAATCGCTTGGACGATACGAAAAAGACCGACCGATAGGCAAGTGGGAAAATTATTACGCTAACGGACATCTCGAAAGTGAAGTGTACTATGGCAACGGAACTTTTACGAGGTCGGTGTACGACTCACTGGGCAATCCCCAGGTGACGAATGGTAACGGTCGACAGGTTACGTGGTATTCCAACGGCCAGATCGAAGAAGAGGGAAGCTATATCGACGGCCGGAAGGAGGGAACCTGGTACGGATATTACCCATCGGGAAAGGGACACTACCAGGAATTCTACCGCGAGGGCAGGCTTATTCGCGGCGTGGCACTGGATGAGGACGGAGCACGATATGTGTACGATCAGCTCAGCATTTTTCCTTTTCCAGAGATGGGCATGCCCGCCTATGAAAAATACCTGCAGGAAAACATCAGGAGACCGCAAGGCACGGGACGCCATTCGGGTACTGTAGAGTTGACATTCCTCGTTCACACCGATGGCACACTTGCCGACTTCGTAGTGGTCACCGGTCTGTGTACCGCGTGCGACCTCGAAGCGATCCGCTTGGTGAAAGAAGGCCCACCCTGGCGACCGGGCGTGTCACGCGGGCATATCAAATCGCCGGCGCCGGGATATGTTACCGTAAGATTTTAATGTACCCGTGAATCACGGACCGCCCATCCTAAGCAACCAATCACCACAAGCAACAACAACCACGAGGATGCCATTGTGATCTTGTTACCCACAGTGTAGGCGCGTGGTGCGAACCTGAATTCTATTGTGTGTGTGCCGGCTGGCACCACGAGCCCGCGGAGCACGTAGTTCGCGCGGTATATCGGTGCAGCGTTGCCGTCGATGGTTGCCGACCACCCTTCAGGGTAGTAGATCTCGGAGAACACGACGAAGCCTTCCGTGGATGAGTGTGTTTCGTAGCGGATGTAATTCGGTCGGAATTCGGCCAGCGTCACCGTGGCGGCGCTGTCGTAGCCGACGTTCGGAACATCGAACCGGGAAGCGTCGATGACCGCCTGATCACGGGTGTTGATGCGGCAAGTTTGCGCCAGTTCTTCGGCGGGAGACTCAGCGCGAACGACTTCTCTTACGAACCACGCCACCCCATTGGGCGCTGGGTTAGCAAAGACCTGATCCGGGCCGTAAGTGAAATATTTTACATTGAGCATGTTGATGGTGCCGTACTGGTTCGGTTGCAATTGTCCTTCCTGAAGGTGTTGATACAGCCGCTGCGTTTCTCCTATGAGGCATGAGTCTAAGAGGTCCTGATACCTTCTGAGTTTTGCGCCATGATAACCGCCGATGGAATGGTGGAAGTACGATGTCCTCGCCTCGTTGAACGCGCTCTGGAGGTTATATACCCTGAAGTATGAATCATCCTGCAAGATTTGCTGATCCGCCGGCGTAGGTGTGATCCGGGCTTGTCTCGCGTTCTGATACTGTTCGGCCGTGAGGAGCCTGCGATCTACGCCTGAGAGGTCGACCGTGATCAATGCGATGGTGACCAGGTAAAATACCCAGTCGCCAATCCAGGTTTTGAGTCGCGCGTACAGACCCGCAGCAAACATGGCGATGAACCAGAACGATCGCCAGGCGTCGGATTGAAGGAGATCAGAGCGATCTGCTCGTAGCGCATTTGTGAACCAGACCGGAAGTTCTTCTTCACCTGCACGAAGAAAACTCCCGAAGCCTCCGGTGATCGCAAGGATAAGGCAAAGCCCCACTACGATGCCTGCCGGCCACGCGAGGCGCTTTAACAGCGCTTTGGTGGCGTCCTGGCTTAGCAGATTCTGCAACCCTGACAATCCCAACAACGGCATGCAGAAGATGACAATGATCAGGGCAAATGTGACGGAACGAAACTTGTTGTATCCCGGGAGATAGTCGAACAGGAAGTAGTTGAAAGCGGCAAAATTGTCGCCCCAGCTTAACGCGATTGACAATACGCTCACCGGTACAAGCCACCATACGAGGCGACGTGGCGCAAAGACGATACCCACCGCAAAGAGGAAACAGACAATAGCGCCGGCGTAGCTTGGCGCCGACAGCCGTTGAGGTCCCCAGTATGCACTGGAGTAATATGCAAGTTGGTTGGCGGTCTGCTGGTCACCCGACTGAACGAGCGCCCTGTACACCTGGCTGTTTTCGTCTTGCACCAGGTAGTTCATTGAGCTTCCCCCATAGTAGTTCGGGATTAGCAGTGTCATGGGCTCGGTGATGGCGTTGCTGAATTCAAAGGCGTACGACTTTGACAACCCGGACCTGCCGGAGGCGATCTCCGAAGGCCCCCGCATGGAGTACTTGCTGTATTCTGTTATCGCCCAGAATGGGCCGAAGAAAGTGGCAGCACCAATCAACACGGCGGGAACGAGCAGACCCACCGACTTGGCAAATTCCATCACGGTTTTCTCGCGCGCGTGGTATACCAGCGTTACGATACCGTACGCTGCCACGATAATCATCAGATAGTAGGTAATCTGCAGGTGGTTTTCACGCAAGTGCAATGCCATGCCCAATGCGGTGACGGCAAAACCTGCCAGGCGACGATTGGTGAAAGCGAGGTGAATACCGGCCATGACGAGCGGCATAAAGGCGATCGATCCGATGCGTGCGTTGTGGCCCGCCGCAATACCGATGATCAGATATGACGACAGCCCGAAAGCCAGTGCGCCGGCAATTGCCAGGTAGGGTTTGATCCTGAACGCCAGCAGGAGAATGTAATAGGATACAAACGCAGCGAAGATATTGGCGAATGGGTGTTTCAAGCCCAGGGTGAGTATGCGCTTGAGGACAGTAACGGGTTGATAACTCCATTCCAGGTTTACGAGGTAAGCGGGCATGCCGCTGAACATGGATGGTGCCCAGAGCCCTTCTTCTCCGGTTTGGTCGCGAAAATCGCGGAGCGCCTTTGAGCTTCCTTCCCATTCCTCTATGTCACGCTGGTTGAGCACCTTGTTCTCGAAGAATGCCGGTCTGAAAAAGATGACGGTCACTCCGAGAAACACAGCGACCGCGATGAGGTGAGGCAGCACATCACCGGAGAAATTGATTTTTTTCATAAGGGATGCAAAATAGGAACTATTGGGAAAAGGCAATGAACGAGGGCGTTAAAGTAGTTGCAGATGCAGTCGCAGATGCAGGGTGACTACCGACGTCTTGGGTTACTCATTGCAACTGCGTCTGTGTCTGCGTCTATTAGCCTCCGATCGTAGACATCGACTCCGTCGCAGGCATCCGACTTCCTCTGCGTGCTTCCGCCTCAAACCCGTCTATCGCCCGTGAGCGGAATGCACTGAGTAATGCTTTCCTGATAGCGTCGTCGTCAGCCGTACTGCGAAGAAGCGCCCTAAGGTCGAGTGTGCCGTCGTCGTAGAGACACGTACGAAGCGTTCCCTGAGCTGTGACGCGAATGCGATTGCACGTGCCACAGAAGGTACGGGAAAAGGCTGCTATGATGCCGATCCTTCCCTTATGTCCGGGAATATGGTAATGATTGGCAGTAGCAAATGGAGGATCAGGAACCTTGCTGATGTCGGAAAAATGTGCCCGAAGATGATCGAGGATCCGTTCGTGAGTCCACGCAAGGACGGGGTAGTGCGTACCCTCTCCGTTAAACGGCATCTCCTCGATAAACCGCACATCAATGGGATGGTCGCGGGTGAGCGTCGCAAGCGGGACGATATCTTCTATGTTCCGATCCTGCATGACAACTGTATTGATCTTGAATGGAATGTCGTACCGCAGGAGGCTCTCAAAACATTTCATCACCGGATCAAATGCGTCCCTGCGCGTGATGATCCTGAACCGGTCCCGGTCAAGCGTATCAAGGCTGAGGTTTACGGATGCAATGCCCAACGCTTTCAGTTCGGGAACTAACGGTGCAGTGAGAACGCCGTTGGTCGTGATATGAATGTCGCGGATACCAGGTATCTCCACGAGGCGGCGAATAAGCATCATCAGATCGGTACGCACGAAAGGTTCGCCGCCGGTGAGTCTAATCTTCGATATTCCCATGCCCGCAAGAATGCGTACCAGTCGTTCGATCTCTTCGAACGTTAGCAGTTCTTTTTTGGGCAGGTAGTGAATGCCCTCTTCGGGCATGCAGTAGAAGCAGCGCAGGTTGCAACGGTCGGTTACAGCCAGACGGAGGTAGTTGAGTTCTCGTCCGTGATTGTCAATAAGGCGTCTCCCAGGGTCCTGCATTGGCTAAAGATAGGTGTCAGGAAGCAGACGCTCAAGTTGAGGATATTGCGGCGGTCAAAACAGATGAGGCGATGTTTTCCCATCGGGTTTTGGTATTTTTGGGGTTCTGGTGGAATTACGACGATGAAGAAGCTAAAAATCAAGGCATTCGGTATTACACGTGACATCCTTGGCGGTAGGGAAGTGGAGCTCCCGTTGAATGAAGGCGGGACTGTGGGCGACCTTAAAGCTCACCTGGCTTCCGCATATCCGGGCGTGTTAGAGCTTAAATCGCTCTTTATCGCCGTTAACAATGAGTACGCCGACGATACTTTAGTACTGAATCCTACCGACGAGGTTGCGTTGATCCCGCCGGTCAGCGGTGGGTGAGAAGGAAACTTCACGATGGGTAATAAATGGGAGTTTGCCTTTGACCAGACTTACAAATGCCCTAATTTGTCCTAGTCTGTTCTACATTCGTCAACTCAACCCATCGAATCCATGATCAAGATCACCGAAAAGCCAATCGATGTACAGAAGGTCATCGATACTGCCACCAGCCTGGGCGCCGGTGCAGTAAACGTCTTTATTGGAACCGTGCGGAACACCGCCCATGGAAAAAACGTGGTGTGGTTGGAATACGAGGCGTACGAGTCCATGGCCGTTGCGGAAATACGCAAGATCATCGATGAAGCTGCTCACAAGTGGCCTCTGCTCGGTTGGGCAATAAGCCATCGCGTAGGTACGCTCAAACCCGCCGAAGTGTCCGTCGTTGTCGCGGTATCTGCTCCCCACCGCCGCGAATCCTTCGAGGCATGCCAATACATTATCGATAGCCTCAAGGCCAGGGTACCGATCTGGAAAAAAGAGGTATTTGAAGACGGAGAAGAATGGGTGTCAGCCCGCCCCGAGGGCGTCTCAGCCACCTATAACTAGGCCGAGAAGGATCACACCCACCGTTACCAGCGTCAACGCTACCAGGAATCCGAAAAGGAAGATGAGTGTAAGATTTCTGTTTATGGAATTAGAAAAAATTCCAGGAAACAGGGTTTTGCTAATTGTTTTCATGATTTACCAACTTTTCGACCTTACAAAGGTACGCAAATCCATGTAATATTTTGGGCCGAAATCCCCATTATTGAAAGATTTCTCGTGGGCATGTATCTTTTTTGAAATCTCTTCATTTAGGGATTGAAAAAGGTGATGTCCATTGAAACAAGAAGCTCCAGCCATCACGCAACTGACTGACGAAGAGGAAGTTATACGCCAAAGCGTGCAAAATCCCGAAAATTTCAGGGTTTTGTACGAACGTTACTATCGCAACATCTTCCTGTTCATCCTTCACCGGGTCGGCGACAAGCCCACAACGGCTGACCTCACCTCCCAGGTTTTCTTTAAGGCGCTGACTAACCTGTCGCGCTACCAGTTTCGCGGCCTGCCCTTTTCGGCGTGGTTGTACCGCATTGCCGTAAACGAATGCAACGAACTTTTCCGGAGGGAGAAGAGGGTCCGGTACGTGGTCCTTGAAGACGGCGTGGCCGAAAACCTGTATGAGGAAATATTTACATCAGACGCAAAGGACGAGCTCAAGGAGAAGCTTCCCTATGCGCTGGAGCGGCTGCGGGCCGATGAACTCCAACTGATCGAACTCCGGTACATGGAGAGCAGACCCTTCCGCGAGGTAGCCGCTATCCTGGACATCACGGAAAACAACGCCAAGGTGAAGGTCTACCGCGTGCTTGATAAGATGAGGAAACTACTGCTGAAATAGACGACTGAACCTGATCAGCCATGAAACTCAAATTGAAAATAATGAAAACAAGGCCTGAAGTCTCGGACGAGGAGCTTCGTGCATACATGGACTTTGATGCACTGCTGGAACGGAGAAAGGCTGCCCTCAAAAAGGCCGGACGCCTTAACATGCTGCGGAATGGCGCCATCCTGCTCACCACCGGCGTTCTATTGGCCGTGGTCTGGTTTACGCATCGCGGCGACCAGGCGGTAACTCCCCAGGACCCGAATGCTCCGGAGCAAAACACTCCGGAAGCTCAACCGTCGCAAGTGTTGCCGCCCGATACCACAACGATTGCGCAAGAAACTGAGAACGCGAACAACACAAACTCAACAAGCGAGAATCTCACCGCGGAACCTCAACAACCGGAGGCGACCCTTCCGGAACCTGCCGACAAGAAACCGGAAGCTGAAACTACGGATACGAATAACTATGTCTACACAGAGGCTGCTCCAGTGGACGGATTCCCCGCGCTGTACGAATACTTCAACCGCGAATTGGTTTACCCGACAAGCGCTATCCCTGACTCCATCCAGGGCGTGGTTACAGTCAACTTCGTTATCGGTACCGACGGTTCACCGGAAAATATTCAGATCCAAAATGCCCTTGGCGCTGCGTTTGACGACGAGGTAAGACGCCTCATCCGAAACATGCCCGCGTGGAAACCGGCCGCCGTGAACGGCAATCCCGTTCCGAGCAAACTCGCCATCCCGATCACATTCAGGCTAGAGAAGGTCCGGTGATTTAGTCTTGAAGCATTGAAAAACAGACGCAAAATGAAACGGAAGCTCACGCATCTCATTTTTATCGTCGCGCTGCTGGCTCACTACACCGTAACAGCACAGTTTGAACAACGCGCCAGTTTCCCGACGGACGCTGCTTACACCCCACAGTACGGTGAATGGGCTGATGCAGATAACGACGGCCAACTCGACGTGCTCATCTTCGCCACGGACACTGAAGGCACTTGGTTAATGGAATGGTTCCGCAACGACAGTCTCGACTTTGTTGCCCAACCTGTCATAAATACCCTGTTGACGGAAGCATCGTTCTTTATCACCGATTACGACCACGACAACCGGCTCGACATCATCGCGTCGGGAAAGGAGGGTGGCGTCGACAAAACAAAGGTGTTTATTAACAACGGCGATTTTTCGTTCACACCCACCGATCTGTTACCGATCCGAGCCGAGACCATCGCCATCGCCGACCTCAACGCCGATGGCAGGAGCGAACTGATCCTCTCAACCGCGGATCAACCTGCGATTAACATCTATCGCATGCAAAATGGTGGATGGCAACTCGTGTCTGATAGCATCAAGATCTTCGCGCAGTCTATCGTGACCTACGATTTCAACCTCGACTTTTACAACGACATGCTCGTCAGTGGTGCAGCCGAAGACGGATCTCCGGTACAACTCATCCTGGCGAACCGCAAAGGATTCTCTTTTGAAGAGCGTACTCCACTTTCGGTGATTCGAAATGCGTCCCTCGCAATGGCTGACCTTAACACGGATGGGAACCCCGACTTTCTCGTGACCGGAGAGGACAATGTCGGCCAAGCGAAATCATCGGTGTACTACGGTGGCGGGACTTTGGATCCTGTGGTTCGCGACACAACGCTTTCATCCAATGTAACTACACACTTGTTCGCGGCCGACCTTTCATCCGATGGCCTGGTGGATGTCAACGTTGTCTCCGCTGGCAGCGACAACCGTGTTCTGATCGGAGGCGCTGGCGAGGCGGTGCTTCCATTGGACAATTGGATCGATCAGGGCTTTGGCGATGCGGACGGCGACGGTGACCTGGATCTGATTCAGATTCTGAACGGCGAATTCGCCTACTTCGAAAACACAACAGAGGAAGTAAACGAAGGCCCTATAGGCCCGTCAAATGCCCTGGCTGCCATTTTGTACAATCGGCTCTTCGTGTATTGGCATGAAGCGAATGACGATCACACACCTTCATCATCGCTCACGTATGACCTTGTCTTAAGCACTATGGGTGAAGAGATTATCGCGGGAGATTTCGACCTTGCGAACGAGACACGGCTGAAAGTGGCACATGGTAATTCAGGGTTCAACAATTTCGTCCTACTCAGAAACATGGAAGCGGTTGCCTACAACTTTGTGATCCAGGCAGTGGACAATGCCCTGTATGCGAGAGTACCCTCCGATTCGTCCGGAAGCGGATTGTGCTACGGCACTGCCGTGTCCTGCGAAATCCCCACCCAGGATATTGTCGCTTGTTCCGATGAGGAAGTGAACCTAAGTGCGACGGAAGAAGTCCTCTGGTTTTCCTTCACTGATGGTTACTTGGGGCGGTCGGCAGGTCTCAAATACACCGCCGCGGCAGGTGACACTATTTTTTCTCTGGTACCGCAGTCGACCGCAATGTGCACTGCGCTGAAGCTGTATACCATTCAGCGCAGTGATACGGCTTCGCGCGAAGAAGAGACTTTGCGTTTTGCGTGTCCGGGTGAAACGGTCCACTTCGAAGCGGAAGACAACTGGGTCGATGTCGCGTGGGCCAGTGCGGTGTCTGGTTTCATTTCGAATGACAGGGCAATCGACGTTACCGTCACCAGGAACGATACGATTACAGCAACGCTGGTCAATGCGGGTGGATGTACCCTCGTAAGAAAGACGGCCGTGATCCTGAGTCAGCCCGACTCATTGACCAGTGAAACCACGTACCAGATACTGAAGGGGCAGAGTGTCCAACTGAATGCGGAGGTCGCTGGCGGAACTGCCTACCATTGGCAGCCGGCAGCAGGTCTCAGTCGCGACGACATCCCGAATCCGGTTGCTACTCCAGTGACCAGCTCGGAATACACGGTAATGATCAGCGACAGTGTAGGTTGCAGTACCATGGCTCGCTTTGTCATCCTTGTTGAGAATACGGCGTTTGTGCCAACCTTGTTTACACCGAACCTCGATGGCAAGAACGACCATCTGAAGGTGTACGGTCTTGATAATGTCAACGAGATTTCGTTCCGGATTTATAATCGCGAAGGCAACCTGGTCTATCATGCAGACAGCCCCGCAGCAGCGGCAAGCCAGGGGTGGGACGGGACGGTTGGCGGCGTGCTGCAACCACCGGGAGTTTACCATTGGAAGATCGAGGGTCGATACGCTAATGGCGATCGACTGTTACTTAACGGAAAAAAAACAGGATCGGTCATACTCATTCGTTAATGCGTTTTCTGACAGCGCTGGCAATACTTCAACTGCCGGTCGTGGCCGGATGGGCTCAGTATTTCCAATTCAGCCAGGTGAACTTTGCCGAACAACGGGTGAATCCCGCGTTGGTAGCCGCGTCCGACTTTGCAGAAATCGATTTGCTGTACCGTAACCAAACGACAGGGGGCGACTTCAACATCAACAGCGCTTTTCTATCCGGCTCGTATCCGCTGCTAAGCCGGCGGAGCGGTCGCCGCTTTTCCGGTGTAGGCTTCTCCTTACTTGACGACCGGACCGGTGGCATTTATTCCATCCAGGAAGCGTCATTAACATACGCTGCTAACGTGTACCTCTCGCGCTATCAGACGGTTTCGCTTGGCGTGAAAGGTATGGTGCAGCAAAGACGACTGAGTCTTGACGGACTTTTTACGGGAATGCAATTCATACCCGATCGGGGATTCGACGGAGGCTTGAGCAGTGGAGAAGAAGGCGGCGATTACCACGGCGACTTCTTTACGCTGAGCCTCGGTGTCCACTGGCAACACCTCGATCGTGACCAAAATCGGGTTGCGTGGGCCGGACTCTCCTTTTTTGATTTTAACAAACCCGAGGACTCATTCGTCGGACTGAACACCCAACTCCGCACCACCATCATAGCTTCCGGAGGCTTACGGTTATATCAGGAAGGTCCTCTCAGCATTACGCCTGAATTCATCTACATGGGTAATTATTCGAACCATACGGTCACTCTTGGAGCCGTTACCGGTTATGAACTCCGACCCATGCCCAATCAGCTTGCGGGTCGTGTCGACCTGATTACGAAATATGTTTTTGAGCGCTCCGGTATCGTCGGGCTCCAACTGCACCGTGATAATTTTTCTGTTGGCTTTAGTTATGATTTTCCCCTTTTCACCCGCAACCCGGGAAACCTGGGAGCATTTGAGATCGGGCTTAGTCTGCGACGGCTCGTTGAACCTAAAGCGAAACGAGCCAGGAAGCGGGACCCTCGGAAAGAGGAGACGGCGGCGACGCGCGTGCGTCGTCCGCCGACTTCCTCGCCCCCGGACACATTGCAACCAAAACGGGGACCGGAACCGAGAGATTCGGTTGTCGTAACGGAACGCGCGCTGAAGGACAGGCTACAGCAAAAGCAAGACTCTGTGTTGGCTCGCGCAACGGCCGGGGATATTATGCGCGAACCTGTTGAGCTGGAGCGCGTGACGCTGAGGTTCGGCTTTGCCTTTAACAGTACCGTCATCGACGAAGAATCGGAGGCATACCTGCGCGACCTCGCGAACATCATGAAGGAAAATCAGAAGCTAAGGCTGATGCTTACCGGACACACAGACAACGTCGGTTCCGACCGTTTCAATCTCGCGCTGTCGCTGGAACGTGCCAAAGCGATAAAGAGAATCCTAGTAGCACAGGGCGTAGACGAAGATCGTATTTCTGTCGAGGGTAAAGGAATGCGCGAACCGCTGAATGAAAATGCAACGGAAGAAGAACGCGCTGCGAACAGAAGGGTTGAAATGAAAATTATGTATGAGCACCCTCGGTAAAGATGCGTCGTCACGCGTCTCCAGTGTCATCCATCGCGTTCATCTTAATCCGCCTCCGATTTTCGCACGTCCTCTTCGGTGTTCACGTTCACCAATGCGCGCTGGTCAGGCACGGTGAGGAGATGGATGTCATTTTCCATTAGAAATTCTCGCGGGCTGAAGCCACCGCGTCCATGGAAGGCCAGCATGAGCGGAAATGCACGCGGCTCCCATATGGTGAGCAGGGGTTCGGGTTTGACGCCTTCGGAGTCAAAGAAACAGGTAGCGACTTTGGTAGCGTTGCGGCGTTGTATAAGCGTTTGGAGTGTTATGGCATCGACGAACGGCATGTCGACAGCAACGGTCAGCCATGCGGCATTGGGTTCATGCACAAATGCGCTGAGGATTCCGTTGAGCGGACTGTCGATTTCAAACTTGTCGGGTAAAGGGTTGAGATCCGCCGGAATGTTTGTCGTGCTCTTGCACGAAAGGTAAACCTGGCTGCAAAAGGGAATGAGGAGGTTGAAAAGGTGAAGACGTTGCGGCAA
>JAJJPK010000145.1:0-3360 GCA_032907565.1 Cyclobacteriaceae bacterium
CATGCGTATCCGCCCAGAGGACAATATTGTCTTTCGTATGTCCTTCGCCCGGGTAATAGGCTTCAATAGCGTATCCGCCAACGTGAAATGTAGTGTCATTCCAGAAATAGAATTCCGTCTGATCATTGTTTTCTTTTTCGCACAGCTCATAAGTCATGTGCGAACTGAATGTCTTTATCCCCATTTTTTTAAGCTTCTCGAGACCCATGGTGCTGTCGTCGTGGAAGTGCGTTGCTATGGCCATGATTACGGGCTTTCCGTGCCTGACCCGAATGCTGTCGATCAGTAGTAATAGCTGACTTCTATCCCAGGGCGTATCGAAAAGGACAACACCTTCATCTGTGACAAGGTACATGCTGTTCGAAGGAAACATGACGCCATTACCCGCCTCGCCGTAGGTGGTGTAGACGTAAAAGTTGTCTGTTAAGTGGTGGATGGTGAGTTTGGGGCTGTCCTGTCCGGGCCCGTACAACGGAATCAGGAGGACTAAGTGCAGGAGGGCGGTCTTTTTCATTGCTGCAGGCAGAAATTAGAGTAATAAGGTAATAAGGCTAGGGGGCACCAATGCCTGCCACTAAGGTAACAAGGTTTTGATTGTGCGAGTAGGAGGGCGTCTGCGACTGCATCTGCGTCTGCATCTTTCCTTGCGTTCCTTTGGTGGTGAAGAGAAAGTATTAGCCTACCCGTCTTACTCGGACCGGAGACTCTTCACCGGATTCTGCACGGCCGCTTTGATCGCCTGCGAGCTCACTGTCAGCAACGCAATGACCAACGCGATCACACTAGCGACTCCAAAAATCCACCATTCCAAATCTACATGGTATGCAAAATCCTGTAACCATTTATCCGTGAAGTACCAGGCAATGGGAATAGCAACCGCCACCGCGATCAGTACGAGCTTTAAGAAGTCCCTGGACAAAAGCGCTGTGATCCCAGGCACCGAAGCGCCCATGACCTTGCGGATACCGATCTCCTTGGTGCGCTGTTCCGCCATGAACGTTGCGAGCCCGAACAAGCCGAGACACGAAATCAGGATTGACAACAGAGCAAAGTAGGTCATCAGCTCTCCGGTTTGCCTGTCTCCTTTGTATAACTGGTCGAAGTCGGCGTCCATGAAGGTGTATTCAAATGGAAGACCGGTACCAAGCGACTTCCATTCGTCTTCTATGGCGGATACCGTCTTGGGAATGTCTGATCCCTGGATTCTCACGGTTATTGCCCCGTCGTCCGGATGAAATATCAGCGCCAATGGCTTAACCGGTTCGCGTAAGGAACTGAAATGGAAATCTTTCACGACACCGATAACGCGGTATATTGTTAGGTGTTTCGTTTCTTCATCGTCGATGCGGTAAAGTCTTTTCTCCAGGATGTCGCGATTGCCCAGGAATTTGGCTGCCGATTCATTCAGGATCACTGCCGTTGTGTCGGCAGCGATGTCCCTGGAAAAATTCCTGCCCTCGAGCAACTGCATGCCCATGGTTTCCAGGTAATCTTCGTCCACCCACCACTTCTGCAGGTTGATGGCGTCTTTAATATCCAGTGACGGCGAGTTGAAGAACGTGTCAGAGCTGCGATAGTAGCTGGTCGGCAGAAAACCCGTTGCGGTCGCTTTCTCAACGCCATGAATCCTGACCAGGCTTTCCTTGAACGCCTCCATTCGATTTTTGAGCTTGTCGGTGTTATTGATGATCAGCAACTGCTCGCGGCTGTATCCTACATCTTTCTGTTGGATAAATTGCAGCTGCCTGAACACAACCAGCGTTCCGACGATCAGAAACACGGAGGCAGAGAATTGAAATACGACCAGCATGTTTCTAAATGTCGACCGCTTGCCTCCAGCCGCGTGGGCGCCTTTTAATACGGACACGGGCTGGAAAGCCGACAAGTAAAATGCCGGGTAGCTGCCGGACAAAACCCCAACTACAATAGTCAGAACAACCAACGTTGCGACAATCTGAGGCGTGAACAAAACGAATGGGTCGATTGACTTTCCTGTGAGTTCGTTGAAGAATGGGAATGCAGCCATGGTAATGCCGACGGCCAGCAGCATGGCTACTGTGCACGTGAGCACGGATTCGGTAATGAATTGTCCTACCAGGGCGCTTTTCATGGAACCCATCACCTTGCGCATACCCACCTCGCGTGCCCGATTGGCTGAACGTGCGGTGGAAAGGTTCATGAAATTGATGATCGCAATGATCAGAATGCAGACTGCAATTGCCGAAAAGATATAAATATATTGAATGTTTCCGGAGCCGTATAGTTCACCAATCCTCGACGAATGAAGGTGTATATCTGGCAGCGCGATCAGTGAAGCCTTAAAGTAATTTCCTTCGCTGTTGAATTCATCTATTGTCTTTCCGATGATTGCTTGAAGTTGTGGCCCGAGATGGCGGTCGAGCATATCATTCACCGAAGATTCTACGTCCCCGATTTCCGCGCCTTCTCTTAATACAAGGTACGTGTTCCAGTTCTGACTCCCCGCCCAGGTGCCATCCTGCGCGTTTTGATCCTCAAGCAAGGGAATAAAGCTGGTAAACTGAAAATGGCTATTCGTAGGAAGGTCTTTGATGACCCCCGTTATCTTCCGCGACTTCGTATTGTCAATCGTGAGCGTTTCACCGACTACGTCGGTTCTATTGAAATACTTCCGCGCAACGGACTCGGTAATCACAATTGAATTGGGTTCCGTCAGCGCAGTTTTGGGGTCACCCGAGATCATGGGCATCGTAAATACATCGAACAATGTCGAATCCGCCCATGCAACATTTCCCTCGCGGATATTTTCATCGCCCTTTTTCACCAAGAAGCTCCCATACCATCGCAGGCGGGTTACCTGTTCGACCTCCTGGATCTCGTTTTTGGCCGTCTCGGCAAACAGGGGATTAGCCTGTGCGATGTGCAGGTGATTGTCGCCAAACCTGAGTTCCAGGTTGACCCTGTATATCCTGTCAGCTTTTTCATGAAAGCGATCGTAACTCAGCTCGTGCTTGACATACAGGCCAATCATCAAACACGCGGCCAGACCCACAGCAAGGCCCACGAGATTAATTAGCGAGTAGCCCTTGCTTTTCAGGAACGTTCTCCAGGCGATGGTGAAATAGTTTTTGAACATGCCAAGGCTTTTACTGGACGTGACGATTTTTTTGCCGCTTGACCCTCGTTTCCCATCCTTACCCAGATCTAGACGCCGGCGGGGGTAGGGAAGTTGCAGGGGGAAGATAATTATTTTGGAGGGACGAAAGCGCGGAATAGAACGGTTGCAGAACAGAGGCAGAGGCAGATGCAATTTTATACCCCCGCACGCCCCTAACCCCTAAAGGGGTCCCACGCGCGTAAAGTACGCCGAATGTTTCATAG
>JAJJPK010000146.1:0-14620 GCA_032907565.1 Cyclobacteriaceae bacterium
ATAATTTTATCAGTAAGCGCATTATCGAAATAACAGGATTTGCAAAAAGGGTAGAAGTAAAGGGCTCCGGCAAGGCGGCGCTGGACTACTTGCGTGAGAACGAAAGCAAACCCGAGAATCTCCCCAGCTTGATCTTTCTCGACATCAATATGCCGATCGTCGATGGCTTTGTCTTTCTCTACGAGTTTGAGAAGTTTACCGAGCTGGTGAAGAAGAAGTGTAAGGTCATCATCCTCTCGAGCTCCGATAACAAACGCGACATCGACAAGATCGTCAACAACAACCACGTCATTAAGTTTATCACCAAGCCTTTGACGGAGGTCGCGTTGGATGAAATCAAATTGAATAGTATCTGAACTATTCCCTTCTACCTTTCCATCTCTCCCCCCAGCCTGCTAATTTGCGCGCAAAAATTCGGGACTAATCAGGGAACAATGAGGATTGTAAGATCATGCGCTATCGTACTGATGATCATAGCGATGGCCGGTGGGGAATTGCGTGCACAAGACACACTGGCCAACGGCGACACGGTTCGATACTGGAAGAAAAAGCTCGACCTGGGCATTAATGTCAACCAGGCATCGTTCACCTCCAACTGGACAGGAGGTGGTGTGAACTCCGTGGGTCTGAGCGTGGCCTTTAACTATGTGGCCAACTACGCACGGGGCCCGCACAGCTGGGACAACACCATCGGCCTTCAGTACGGCTTTGTAAAGAACGAAGGGCAGGGGTTCAGAAAGACGCTGGACCGGATCTTCTTCGACACAAAGTACGGGTACAGGCTGTCGACCCACTGGAACGCCTTCACATCCCTGAACTTCCTTTCCCAGTTTGCGCCGGGATTTTCTTACGAGCAGACGAACGGGGTCGAGACGGCATCCCATATCTCCGACTTCTTTGCTCCCGCCTTCATCACCTCGGCATGGGGTCTCGAATATCATAAGGAAGATTATTTCCGAATGCGCTTCTCTCCCTTCGCACCTCGACTCACCATCGTCAGGAATCCGGAACGGTTTGTCACCACGGTGGGAGAAAATCCTTACGGTGTGACGCCACCCGACCAGACGCGTTTCGAATGGCTTGCGCTTCAGTTTGTGGCTGAGTTCAATAAAGACATCGCCGAAGATCTGAACCTCAAATGGCGCTACGCACTCTTCGCCAACTACGAAACCTTGGAATTGGACAAACTCGATCACCGTTTGGAAGTAATGCTCCTTGCCAAAGTCAACAAGTTTGTCAATGTCAGCCTCGGTGGGGTGATGTTGTACGACTTCGACCAGATCGAAGAAATACAACTTAGCCAGGTGTTTACGTTGGGGTTTGCCTATAAGTATCAGAATTACGTCGATTCGAAGTAGATGGTGATCGGCAGCTACTGCTAACTGCCCACTGCCTACTGCCTACTGCCTATTTTTTTTATTGAGTAGGTTTTATCAAATTTAGCTATGGATAAAGCCGCCTTTGTCGATTCCATCCGGAATTCATACACCTTCAACGCTTCCTCTATCTGCCTGGGCGCAGGCGTTCTCAACGGTGAAATACTTCCCGATGCAAAGGTAAACCTGGCGCTCCGTATGATGAACCGGCACGGGCTTGTCACGGGTGCCACGGGGTCCGGAAAGACGAGGACGCTGCAGCTCATCGCCGAGCAGCTCTCGGCGGCAGGGGTGCCGGTGTTTATGCCGGACATAAAAGGCGACCTTTCGGGTCTCGCAAAGGCCGCAACCGAAAATGAAAAACTCCTGGAGCGGGCTAATGCTATTGGAATCCCCTACAAGCCCGATGGCTTTCCGGTCGAGTTGTATTCCCTCAGCGGGAAATGCGGCGCACAGATGCGTGCGACCATCACGGAATTCGGGCCTGTATTGCTGAGCAAGATCCTTGATCTCAACGAGGTGCAGACCGGCGTAATGATGATCCTGTTTAAGTACGCCGACGACAAAGGCCTTCCGGTAGTCGACCTGCGCGATCTGAAGAAACTGCTCGCGTATCTTTCCGACGGCCCTGGCGCAGCCGAAATCAAAGGCGAATACGGAACCATATCTTCATCAACGTCGGGAACAATACTTCGCAAGATCGTTGCCCTGGAACAGGAGGGTATTGAGCACCTGTTCGGTGAACGATCGTTTGATATCAACGACCTGTTTGCAAAAATAGACGGTCGCGGCGTCATTTCGTTGTTGAATTTATCCGACGTACAGGATAAGCCGCGCGTGTTCTCGACGTACATGCTTGCGTTGCTGGCAGAATTGTATGAAAAGCTTCCCGAGGTTGGCGATCTGGATAAACCGAAACTGGTGTTCTTCTTTGACGAGGCGCATTTGCTGTTTAAGGACGCCAGCGATGCGTTCATGGAGCAGATCGACCAGGTTATCCGACTGATACGATCGAAGGGCGTCGGCATCTTCTTTTGTACGCAGCTGACGCAGGATGTTCCCTCATCAGTACTATCCCAGTTGGGTAACCGCGTCCATCACGTGATTCGTGCATTTACACCGAACGATGTCAAGGCATTGAAGGAGACGATCAAGACCTTCCCGCACTCGGAGTATTACGATATGCAGCAACAGTTCACGCAGTTGGGTACGGGTCAGGCTTTTATTACCGTTCTCAATGAGAAGGGGATTCCCACCGAAACGGTGGTGACCCACCTTCGCCCGCCCGCATCTGTGATGGGGCCTCTCGACGAATCAGAATACAAGTCTTTGATGACTTCTTCGGACCTGTACCGCAAATACCAGGAGCAGATCGATCCCGAAAGTGCTTTTGAGGTCCTTAGCAGGAAAATGGAGCAAGCCGCGCGCACGGAAGAGGAACCCGCTCCGCGGAGGACATCGAGACGCGCCGAAAAGTCGACGCTGGAGAAAGTGCTGCAGTCCTCCGCTGCACGACAGGTGGGCAGGGAGGTTGTCCGCGGCATCTTCGGCATGCTCTTCGGCAAAACCACCCGCTCTCGCTCACGTTCTCGAAGCATCTTTTGATTTCAGGCATAATTTAAGTTTCACGCAACCTTGGATACCGCACGCACCCAACTTCAACGCCTCCCGAGGAAGTACCTGCCAATCATAGAATCTGGGCACGTACTCACAATAGCGCACAACATAAACACCTACGCACGTAAACACCTAAACACCCTACATTTCCCGCACACCCTGAGATATCAGACAACTTCAACACTTCAATACTTGAACACTTCAACACACCACCATGTGGGATGACGATGACGAACCGGATTTCGACCCGGAAGAGGAACGACGGAGGCTAGAGGCGACTCCGATTTTTCAGAAAGCCGAAGAGATCAGGGATCTTACGCAGCGGATCGTAGAGACGATGGACAAGAACGATCCCGAATCGGAGATCCAAAGTTCGCTGATGCTGGAAGATTCCATGATCATTCCCGCCAAGATCGCCGGCGCGGAAGCGGTGGACGATTATATTTTGAAAATGGAAAATGCGGTCATCATTAAGATACACGCCCGCAGCCTGCTCACGCGTACAGCCTCTTTGAAATACCTGGAATTGGTAGCACCGGCCTACCTCCAATTGCTCCGGGACGAAATTGAAGCGTTTAGGTTGCTCTTCCGAAAATGGGTCGCCTCGTTTGAAATTAATACCACAAAGGAAGGCGATGGGTGGGGGTTGTTTGTGGAAGACGACGAGTGAATAGATGCAGAGGCAGATGCAGATGCAGCGGCGTCGTCACCATTGAATGAGTTCGTTGACCATTGTCATGATAGCAATCGGGGAGATTTGCAACTGCATCGGCCTCTGCCCCTAGAAATCAGGATCCAATCCCAACCGCTCCTTCAGGTCTTTCAGAATTGGATACTTCTCGACCAAATGGTCGAACTTTTCCCTGTTCGTGTACAGTACCTTACCCGCTTCGATTTCCTTAAGCTCTCCCGTGACGAAGACCGACCGGTTTTGGAGGCGTTCGCGAAGGAACGCGGTCAGGTCACTGCGCAACGTATTTAGAATAGCCTCCTGCACGGGGTTGTGCAAGTGAACAATAATCTCGTGGTCCCTGCGGTCGAAGGGCTGCGTCAGAAGCTGATACTCTGCTGCGTTTCGCCGACGCGTTTCCGCGAAAGCGTTCCACGCCTCCTGTACGCCTTCCGTCGTGAGTTCTTTGTCTTCTGCCTCTGCGGTTTCTGGTTCAACAGCGTGCGCTACCGCAGGACCGCCGTTACGGGCTGGCCTGGTACTGCCCACAAGTTCGGACAATCGTGGCGTCTTTAGAGACACGCTGCTTCGCGGGCTTGCGATAGGAGGGGAAGGCGGCGAAACTGTAGAGACTGTAGATGGTACGCTGGCGGATGCCGGTTCGGCACTGGCTGGCGTATCCGACTTTAAACTAATTTTTTTTTTAACCCCGCTTCGGAAAGTTCGGCGGGACGAAGAACGGAGTGTACGTGGGCCATCTTCATGAGGCAAAGCTCGATGAGCAGCCGCTGATTTTTGCTCGTCTTGTAATTGATATCGGCCTGGCTTGTTAGGTTAAGCCAGGTGAGGAGGAGGGAGGACGACGCAGCGATTGCCTGTTCATGGTACTTCTGCTGAACAGATTCCGGCACCTCCATGAGCTTCGCCAGGCGTGAATCCTGTGATACAAGCAGGTTCCGCAGGTGCTCGCCCAGGCCGACGATGAAATTATGACCATCGAAGCCCTTTCTGAGGATCTCATCCAGGATCAGGAGCGGGTCGGCGTGGTTTTCCGCGAGCAGTGCATCCACAACCCGGAAGTAATAGTCGTAATCCAGGATGTGCAGGTTCGCCAGTGTTTCGCGGTACGTGATTCCCTTACCCGAGGAATAGGTGACCATCAGGTCGAATATGGAAAGCGCGTCCCGCAGGGCGCCGTCGGCCTTCTTGGCGATGAGGTGAAGCGCCTCGGGTTCTGCGGGGACGTTTTCTCTTTCGGCGATCTTTTGCAGGTGCGCTACAATGTCGCTGATCTGGATCCGGTTGAAATCGAATACCTGGCAGCGCGACAGGATGGTAGGGAGCACTTTGTGCTTTTCCGTTGTGGCAAGGATGAAAATGGCGTATGGAGGTGGCTCTTCCAGCGTCTTGAGAAACGCGTTGAAGGCAGCGCTGGACAGCATGTGAACTTCGTCGATGATGTAGACCTTGTACTTGCCGTACTGAGGCGGGTACCGCACCTGGTCGATCAGGTTGCGGATGTCGTCCACCGAATTGTTGGATGCGGCGTCCAGTTCGAAGATGTTCAGCGCATTGAGTTCAGGTTGATCTTCGAAGCCGTTGATCAACCGTGCGACGATCCGCGCGCAGGTGGTTTTGCCCACGCCGCGGGGACCGCAAAAGAGGAGTGCCTGCGCCAGCTTGTTGTTGTCGATGGCATTTTTCAGCGTGGTGGTGATGTGCTCTTGACCTACCACCTCGTCGAACCCTGTTGGGCGATATTTCCGTGCCGAAACGACAAAATTCTCCATGGGGTGGCAAGATAATGGGGCTTGGGGAATTTTCGTAATCGCAGGTGGGAATTAGTTCGCCATATACGATGTTACATCGTATATTTGGATAACGAGCAAACGGGTTGATAATGAAAATAACGGCTTTACTACCAGAGGACTTGATTCGGGAAGTGCGAAAAACGAGTGGTGGGCGAAACATTACCGAGAGCATCCGCATTGCCCTGGAGGATTACGTTTCACGACAGCGCCTCAAAAGGGCCATGCAAAGGGTAAAGGATAAGCCCTTGCAATTCCTGGACGATTTTACCGCCGAAAAGGTCAGATCGAAGAATAGGGAGGCGTGATCCTTGTCGATACGTCGATATGGATCGACTATTTTCGGAGGCCGTCCGGATCAACGGCGGACCTGCTTGTTTCACACATTGAGCATGGGCAAGTGGTTGCCCTGAGTATGGTTTTTGGGGAATTGTTGCAGGGTGTCCGGGACCAGCGGGAAGAGAAGATTGTCCTGGACCATTGGAGGAATCTTCCGAAGGTCGATGAATCCAATTTGTTCATTGAGGCCGGGAGGCTTTTTTATCGCCATAAGCTCTATTCTGCTGGCGTCGGCCTGATCGATTGTTACCTCATCGCGGCGGCCAGGACTCATAAGTTGGACATCTTTTCGCTGGACAAAAAGCTCCTCGCTGCGTTCGGGTTGGTCCAGGAGCAAAAGTGAACTTTGGGGGCTGTATATTTGTCTTTTATTTTAGACTGTTCTTAAAGGGCTACGCCACAATTGTGTCTAAATGGGGCCGACCGGTTTTGACAGGATTCGTGATGACGTAGATAAGCATGCGGGCTCATGGGATGAGAGCCCTGAAAGATAGTCCCGAACCATAATTGGCGAGTCTAACTACGCCATGGCTGCTTAATCTGACAGGATGTTAGAATAAGCGTGTCCCCGATAAGATCGGGGAGGCCATCACCACTCAGCGCTCCCGTTCTGCCGGCGCTGGTCTAGCGGTGTCGATAGGTAGAACTGCTCCGCGTGATGCTTGCTAAGCGCGGTTAAGATACAGCAGCTAAGGTGGATCTGAGGCCGTTGCCTGCCTTGGTTCACCCGACAAACAAAGGCAACTAAGCATGTAGAAACTCCGTGATCAGCTTCTCTGGACGAGAGTTCGATTCTCTCCGGCTCCACGGTGAAGCAAACCCCGAAGCGATCGCCTTTTGGTGATGTGTTTCGGGGTTTTCTTGTTTTGGGCGATCTGCTTCGGGGTTGCTTCACCGTCCTGAAGCGACCGACGAAGGAGGTCTGCTTTGGGGTTGCTTCACCGTCCTGAAGCGACCGACGAAGGAGGTCTGCTTCAGGGCGGACCTGAATGTGGTGAAGTGTTGCCGTAAAGCAGGCCGGCGGCCGCTTTACGGTGAGTGTTGAAGTTGTCTGGTATCTGAGGGCGTGCGGGAAATGGAGGTGTATACGTGTTTACGTGCGTACGTGTTTACGTTGGTTAGCCCGAACGTTAGGTTGTATGGGTTGAGGTAGGTTCCCTGATCACTCTTACCCTTTATCATTAACGGCGACTGCGCGTCGGGCCCCTTTAGGGGTGAGGGGCGTGGGCGGGCGGATACAATGTGTTGCCGTAAAGCAGGCCGGCGGCCGCTTTACGGTGAGTCCGCACAGATCATCATCTCCTGCATCTCTGCGGTTAATGATTCGCTATCTCATCAAAATCAAACCCGGCCCGCGCCACAGCGCGTTTGGCAGCTTCCAGGGCGTAATCGGCCTCATTAAACGGATGAACAGGGACCGGGGTCACCTTCTTTAGAACTTCCAAAATCTGCTGCGTTTCATTTTGTGTCAGGTTTTCGCAAGCTTCATACATGCCACCTTCCTTTTCTTCGAGATTGTCGTGTTGTTCCAGGATATGGATCACGACCTGAATCACGCCAGGCGATGGATAGCATACCATCAATGACGTCAGCGCACCGTGATCCAGCCTCAATTTTGCCTGCAAGGGAAGGGGCTCTCCTCCGTTGGCTTTCTGTGCGGCTACGAAGAGTATTTTCTCTTCCATCTTTATGTGTGTCAGCAACCCGACGCGGAATTGATGATACTTTTCCAAATCAACCTGGTGTGGGTCCTTCGTTGCTTCCTCAAAGAGCTTTTCAATACGCCTGTGGTCGTCTGTAAAGAAATCGTATAATATCTTGTTCATGTCGGAGCTATGTTCTAATGGCGGCCAAATATTAATGCAGCGACCAAAGATACGTGTTTACGTGTTTATGTGTTTACGTGTTTACGTTGATGCGTCGAGCCACTGGTATTGCTGGAGGCCCGAGTTGTAGCGGTAGTTGGGAGGGGGTGTTTAAGTGTTTATGTCTTTACGTGTTTACGTGTTTGCGTGTTTATGTGTTTATGTGCTTACGTGTTTATGTGCTTACGTGTTTATGTTGGGTAGGATCGACATTAGGATGGTGCAATTGAGTAAAGGGTGTTTTTCTGCTTAGCCACCAGAGGATTTTACGAATCAAGATTAATCTACTAATCAAATCAAGCAAATCCATCAACCCCCATAAATCAAGGCTCAGACAAAAAGAAAAGGCGCAGAAGTGTTCTGCGCCTTTTGTGTTTGGTGTCGTCCCTTACTCGATCACGAGTCGTACATTCTCGACTGTGTTGCCAGAAATGACCTTCAGAACATAGATGCCCTTACCCGGCAAATCCTGACGAGGGATCTTAAACGTATCGGATTGCGCCGTGTAGGTCCGCAACAGCGCCCCGTTTGCATCTATCAATTGCAGTTGCGTCTTGCCGTTCCGCCTCAGGTCCTTGAGATCAACCGTGAGGACGTCGCTATTCATCGGGTTCGGGAAGACGCGCGTAGCGACGGTCGCCTCGCTGGTCATCTCGACAGGCTGTGATAACGCCATTAAACCCGATCCACCACCCGTTGCCAGTGGCGTACCGCCGGCCTGCAGTGTGACGATCGACTGCGGAGGAAGACTCAGGTTGCTTCCCGTAGAATAGGTGCCCACGTTTGAACAGTTGTCGCTAGCAGAGGTTCTGAAGATCGTGAAGCTGCCAGGCAAGCCGGCACCACCTACCGTGATGTTCTGCGTACTCGTGGCCGAATTGATCAGCACGATCGTATGCGTGCCCTGACCGGGATGATGAAATGCTGAAACAAAAACATTGTTGTTCGTGCTCGTCGCGTCAACTCGTATCGCACCTGGGCGGATGTAGCGGTAATACTGCTTCGACACGTAGTACTTCTTTCCTTTTACCATGCCGTTCATCAGCGCAAACTCGCCTATGTTCGACGACCCGGGATTTTCGCTTCCCTGCCACCAGATCCAGCCCGTAACGTTGCCGAAGTTCAGGGCCGACATCATGTCCTGCGCCAGGGCAAACGCACCCGGACTGCCTAACCATGAATCTGCATATCCCGACGTTTCCGTCATCCACTGCGTCTTGCCCATGGGATCGGCGAAGTGCTCCTTGTGACTGATCCACAGCTGTGCAAGCTGGCTTCCCGACGAAGGCGCAACACCGTCACTGTAACCGTGCACCGCGAGGATGTCGAGGTTATTCCGCGCGGGTTGACTGTCTAGAATCTGCTTGTGATAAAACCATTGCCAGTTAATATCAAGCGCCTCGATCTCCAGCATGTTTTCACTGCCAAATATCTTAACGTTCGGATATGCAGTCTTCACAGTTGGAATGGTGTTGATCAGCATTTCGGGATACCACTCCTGCTTGTACCAGCAACTGTTGAATGGCTGAACGAAGAAGGGTTCGTTTTGGGGACTGATTGCGTACACGTCGATACCGATGTCTTCGTACAACTCAATGCCGTCGATAAGCCAGTTTGCAAACTGGCCGTACTTGGTGGGATCAAGCGCTCCGCCTTGCTTTGTGCCGAACGGATGCGGTGTGCCGATAATGCGGGTGTTGTTTTGAACCAGAACTTTCATTGATGATGGCGGACTCCAGACCGTGAACACGAACTTGAGATCCACACCGTATTGATCGGCCTTTGCTTTCAATCCCTGCACTACCGGTTTCTGTTTGTTCCAGTCGGCATCCTGACCGCTGTACTGATCGGCAGGAGGGTAATACTCATTGCGCCAGATCGTAATGCCGAGGTCGGCAATGACCTGGTCGCCCCACGCATCGCTCCACAGGGTTGAAGGACTCGACCACCACGTATTCATGGCGCCGAAAAATCCGAAACCGTCCATGGTCTGGTGCTGTACGCTCTTGTTGATGGTGACGTCAAAGGTGCCGCCGCTTCCGTCGAGTTCGAGACAAAAGTCGTCAAGGAACAGGTTTCCGGCACTTCCAGTTTTCCACGTCCAGACATTGATGCTTGCAGTTCCCGATGGGGCAGTCGCATTGATCGTATGCTTCGTGTACGATGTCGCCGTAATGGGCAGAACTTCTTCGCCGATTTCTGTTCCCGAACTGTTGAGGTAGTCGATGCCCACACCGGCCCAAACCGGCGATCCGGACACTTTGGCCCAGAATTCGAATGTGACTGTCTGGCCGCCCGAGGCGGGTATCGCCGAACCGTAGTTCAGGCCACCTTGTGCTGTGCCGATCACGGCTGCGTTCGCACCCGAGTGCGCATCCGACGTAATCGACGCGCTGCCCGTGTTCGTCCATCCCGTCAGTCCGTTCTCAAAACTGCTGTTGTCCATTTCCCCGCAGCTGTTAACGGGGACAGTAATGCAGAAGTCGTCGACGTAAAGGCTTCCCTGGGAACCTGTCTTCCACACCCAGATTCTCGCGCTGGTTGTTCCTGCGGGAGCCGCCTGCGTTACAGAATGAAGCGTGTAACCTGTTGCCGTAACGGGAAGGTTGATTTCACCAACTTCAGTACCGGAAGCGTTGAGGAAATCCAGTCCCACGCCTGCCCAGACGGGTGACCCGGAGGTCTTGGCCCAAAACTGGAAGGTCACCTGCTGCCCAGCCGAGACGGCAAAGGTACCGCTGCTGTTAAGTCCGCCCTGCGCAGTGACAACTGCCGCTTTACTACCGGAATGGCTATCCGATGTAATGGATGTACCGCCTGCATTGGTCCATCCGGCCAGATCGTTTTCGAAGCCGCTGTTGCTAACGAGCCCGCACGTTTGCCCATACGCGGATATCAGCACAGCGCAGCACAGTGCAATGACCACCGGCGCCGCCCGAAAACGCAAAAGAAAAGCTTGTAGAGTTCTCATGGTTGTAACGGTTTAGTGATTTGAAAACGGATTAATGATTTGAAGTGGGCAATAGAACGCCCTTTATTGAAAAACGATTCTCAATAACAGTCGCTTCCTCGCGAGAGAAGGTCTATGTTAATCGAATATAGTTCAGGTGTGTGAATGTGTCGTCCTGCGGCGTGCTGGCCGTAAAGCGACCACAGGTATGCTTTGCGGTGTGTTGAAGTGTTGCCGTAAAGCAAGCCGGTGGCTGCTTTACGGTTAGTGTTGAAATGCTGAAGTGTTGAAGTGTTGAAGTTGGTGAGCGCGAGGTGGACAGGCATCGCGTCGAAAAAGGGGTAACTGTGTGTTGGGCTCATTTAGCGGTAAGGGGCGTGCGGAGGGTAAGAACCAACTTACTGCCTATTGCCTACTGCCCACTTTATCATACACCACCACCGACGTCTGCGTCCCCCTCGGCGAACTCACCACCTTCGTGATCACGAGCCGCTTTCCTTTCCGTTGCAGGACCCATGTGTCATGAGACTTGACCTTCACTTCGCGGCCACCCCAGGTAAAAGTTACTTTGGCGTTGATATTGAGGGTATCGCGGGCGGGCGACCACTGCGCTGTCTGCAGTCGCGGCGCGTTGTTATATACTACAGAGCGAGTCTCTGAGCCGTCAGCCACAATTTTTTCTTCGTCGACATCATCATCTCCCCACTCTACGATCGTGCGTGAACGGATCGTCAGCTCATCGCCTTTGTGGGTGATGTCGAGACGATACGGTGTACCAGAGGGACCAAATGTCTGCAACTTACTTTCGTATTCATTCAACACCCAGCTGCCGTTCAGGTCGGCTTCACGCTCGATTACCAACGGCGCAAATCCGCAGGTCTTGCGATACGACGCTGTGCTTTCCGCAAACGCCAGGTCTTCCATGAACAGGACGCGAGGGTCTTCGTCCAGCTTCTGATAGTTTTCCCTCGACGTGCCGCGCACCATTCCGGCCCACACGACCCAGTATGCCCAGTTGGGTTGCGCATCCATGATGTCTGACGACGGTGGATTACCCACTTCGCCTAGCACGATTGGCTTACCTTGTGACAAGGCCATCAGCCCGTCGTAATACGACTGGCTGAAATCATTGCCATAAATGTCGATAGCGAGAACGTCAAGGTATTCATTGCCGGGATAATACTTTGCAAACTCCCTGTCGGGGCGACTGGGTCTGTCGACACTCCACACCCAGATCAGGTTGTTAAGTTTATGATGGTTGACAAGTCGATCGAATATCTGGCGGTACAAGGCGGCCGTGGTGTATTTTCCTTGGTAGCGCCCACCCCACCAGAACCAGTCGCCGTTCATCTCGTGGTAAGGTCGCCACAGCACAGGCACCTTGGCGTCCTGGAGTTGCTTCAGGTACCCAGCGATTTCGTCTACCTGTTTCATCCATTGTTTGTGAAGCGGGGTTCCACGACGGAGGATGTCGCGAAACTGTTCGTCGGTGAGCCGGCCCTGAACGCTGGCAAGCTTTGTGGAGTCGGAACCCGGCAACGGTTGAAAAGTAACGGGCTCTTCTGCTGTTGGTGGTACAGCATGCCAGCACAACGTGATGATCGACCCGAGCTTGTGTTGCCGTACAGCCTCTTCAACGATAGAAGGACGCGCGAGGTACGAGTCCTTATCGCCATCTTTCGCGAAGCCAAAATCCTGACTCCACACGGCGGGCGTTTTGCCGATATAGTCTGACGCAAACTGCGTATTCCTGTCGCGCGAGATGGGGAAGTTGTGTTGGCCCGACAGAATATACTTTCCGCTAATGTCCTGGAGATATTCCAGCAGCGCCACGGCCTCGGGTGAGGCGTTTGGCGTGACAGGCTTTATTCTCGGAAGCTGACCGTAGAGGGCAGCGGTGGACGTCAGCAGTGCAACGGTGATTACACCGGCGCGGAGGACTCTCATAGCTGTGCGTTTTGACAGCGTTCAAGTTATCCAAATTTTGACTCACCGCTACCCCTAATTTGATGGCCGGATACTATCGGGTACTACCTGGAATGGCGAGATGCCTGAACACGATTTGCACCCCATGCGCTGATTTGTGCTGCGCCGGGCATTTCCATGACTTCGTACGGATTTTCAGGGTTAAGCCATACTTGCACGTCATTGGGAAAGCCCGTGCGGACGAATGAAATGATGTCCGCCGCCACCTGTGCAGGCGCTGCCCAGTGCAGATTGTGTCCGAGGTCGCGCTGCGGGTCGCGTGCGCGACGAACGGTTTTACCGTAAGTCTTGAATACCACCGGTGTATTATTTACACGTGCCGCTTCCTGCAGTGCGTGCATTACACGCTCCTGTTCATCCTTGTCGAACACCATATCATGTGTTCCCCAGAGCACGAGTGTCGGCACGGTCAGCGCTTCCAATGCCTTACGGTTGTCGACCTGGCGCAACGCTGTTGTCGTACCGATCCATGTCCCCAGCGGAATCTTCACCGTTTCATTGCAGATGGCATCGAGAAGGCTTTCACTGGCACCTGCTTCCGTTACCCATTCCTTCCGAAGCCGCTGCGTTACTTCGCGCCCGAAGTCTGCCGGCGTGATGGTATACGCGTCAAGAGGCCAGCTGAAGTCGGGCTCCGTCTCCAGCATTGGCTTCCAGCTTCCTTCCATCAACCCGATTGTCAGGTAATCATAGAACAGCGAATTGTCCTTGCCGTAAACATACGTTCCGATGAGTACCATGTTGTATACGCGATCGGGATGGTTGAGAGCCAGTTCCTGGGCGACAACACTGCCCATGGAATGACCGACCAGGTATACTGCGTCGAGTTCCAGCGCATCGAAGAGAGCGATGACGTCTTCCGCCATCACTGCCGGAGTAAAGCACGTTTCGGGAGCGCCAGCGCATTGATTGCGCGATGGCATGGAACTGTCGCCATGGCCACGGAGGTCAGGCACGATTAGTCTTAAGTGTGGGTATTTGCTAACCATTTCTTCCACGACTTCTTCGAAGGAGCGGCTGGTATCGGTAAGACCATGCAATAGCACTACGGGTTTTCCGCCCACGTTGCCACGCTCGATGTACGACATGGTGATGCCTGTCGACAGCCTCAGCGCTTTCTTCGCGGGAGGAGTGCTGGTGGTTTTATAGGAACGCGCGTATGCGGTTGCGACCACCAGCAAGAGGAGGATTGAGATTACTTTGTTCATTACGTTAGTTGTTTTGTATTGTTGGGTGGGTTAATATTTCACTCAAGGCATCAGCCGATAAAAACGGAACAGCAAGTTGTCGATAGGGAGTATCTCGATCTTGCTGAAGCCCGCGCGTCCCGCGATCTCCATCACCTTCGCAGGGCGGATGACCGTTCCAATAGCTTCAGTGGGATGTTCCGACATGGATACGGGCAGGCAATGCGTTACGCTCCAGCCGTACATCATACGTTCAAGCTCATCGCCCGGCGAGAAGAATGATTCCGCTACACGTTCATCTCCTATGATGACACATCCATCGTCTTTCAATGCGCGACGAAGGTTCTCCAGCACGGCTGTAGGACGCGAGAGATCGTGCAGCGTCTCAAGGATGAGAATAAGGTCGAACGGCTCGTTGAAGACTGCATACGATGCATCGTCGTTGAGGAACCTGACATCAACGCGTGCTCGGGTTGCATGCGCGCCCGCCTCATGGATGGATCCGGCATCCATGTCGATGCCAGTCACCTTTGCATTGGGATAGGCTTTGGCCAGCGCTATGCTCGACCAGCCTACACCGCACCCGACGTCCAGGATGCGTACCTCGTCGCCGGACGTCAGGCGTTCGTGCAGGTCGGGAACCGCAGGCAGCCAGCTCGTGGTAAGGTCGTGGCTGAATGCGGGCTTATTGATGCCGCCTTGTCCCTGACGAAAGTCCAGTCCATATTTTTCGTAAGGGACACCCGTGCCGGCCTTGTACGCGAGCAATACATCGGGGAGGGCACGCGCGATGCCTACCAGCATCTGCGCGAAAGGAGCGAC
>JAJJPK010000147.1:0-14408 GCA_032907565.1 Cyclobacteriaceae bacterium
TACCGAGGAAGGTCTCTTCAAAACGGACCTGTCTGCATGACCAAACTACTCTAATCGATCAATCTGGGATATGCAGCCAGACAGGCTGCAATAATACGGACTCAGGTGCAGATTTTCTATACCGGAGCCCAAAAAATGCCATTGGCAGCCCGCATTGCAATAACGGTTAGAACCCCCCTCCTGTTCCTTTTTCTACCGATAAGTTACAGGGGCCACGCGCCCCGACGAAGAACTTAGTGTACTCGGGGCGTTGCAGATGTCAGTTACTTTTCTAACTTTGTATTTCAAAGTACTTTTAAAATGAAGGAAATACCGGAGTATGAGAAGGATTTGGCCTCCATCAGGACGATGATGGAGCGATCCGTAAAATTCATTTCCCTTAGCGGCCTTTCCGGGATCCTGGCGGGCATTTACGCTATAGTCGGCGCGGCTGTAGCCTACCGCCTGGTCTACTACCCCCAATCGCCCTTCGCCTACCGCATCGAAACGTTGCAGGAAGTCAGTACGCTGAACAAACTGATTATTACCGCGGTCTGCGTGCTGGTGGCCTCCCTCGGAACGGGACTCTGGTTGAGCCACCGCAAGGCGAGAAAACACGACATGAACCTCTGGAACACCACAACCAAAACGCTACTTATCAACCTGGCAATCCCCCTCGTCACGGGCGGGCTCTTTATTCTCATCCTGCTGCAAGGCGGCCACTACGGTATCGCAGCACCGGCCTGCCTCATATTCTACGGATTGGCCCTCATCAACGCCAGCGCCAACCTGTACGACGAAGTTCGATACCTCGGCTACAGCGAAATCGCGCTCGGCCTCATTGCCGCCTACCTCGCCGGTTTTGGACTGCTTTTCTGGACCCTGGGATTCGGAGTGTTGCATATTATATATGGAGCCGTCATGTATTATCGCTACGACAAGTGAAAAACCCGTTCGATCAACTCGATAAAGTATTGGAACACCGCGTGCGACTTCAGATCATGTCGGTACTGGTTTCAAACCAATCGTACGACTTCAACTCGCTGAAGGAACTGCTCGGTGTTACCGACGGCAACCTCGCCTCCCACATCAAGGCGCTGGAACGGGAAAAGTACGTCTCGATTAACAAATCATTCGTCGATCGGAAACCCAATACCAAGTATAGGATCACCGACAAAGGACGACAAGCCTTCAAAAAACACCTGGATGCGCTGGAGGCCGTCGTGAGAAAACAACGCAGCTAATTTTTTTGAATGTAAACTTTGAAACACAAAGTACTTTCAAACTGATAAGAATTATGATCGTCAAGATGATCCTCCCGGCCCTCACCGAAGCGGAAAGCCCCTACTGGCGCCCGATCAAGTATTCACTCTTTCCTCCGCTGGGTCTGGCAACACTTGCCTCCTGGCTTTCGCCGGACGACGAGGTGATCCTCCAAGATCAGCACGTGGAGCGGGTGGATCTCTCCGACGAACCGGACCTTGTGGTAATACAGGTATACATCACCAACGCCTATCGCGCATACGCGATGGCCGATCACTATCGAGCTAAAGGATCCTATGTCGTCCTGGGAGGACTCCACGTCACGTCGCTACCCGACGAAGCGGCCCAACATGCAGACACCATATTCATCGGACCCGGTGACGAATCCTTCCCAAGGTTCCTGCGCGACTTCAGGAATGGCAATCCTCTCAAAATATACCAGGGCACACATCGATCCCTTGAACACGTTCCACCGGTTCGCCGCGACCTCATCAAGAGGCACCTTTACCTCGTACCGAATTCTATCGTCGTAACGCGCGGATGCCCGCACCACTGTAACTTTTGCTATAAGGATGCATTCTTCAACGGCGGCAAGTCGTTCTACACCCAGCTGGTGGACGAAGCACTGGCAGAGATCGACCGCCTACCCGGACGTCACCTGTATTTCCTCGACGACCACCTGCTCGGAAATGCCAGGTTCGCAGCTGCCCTCTTCGAAGGCATGAAGGGCATGAACCGCGTGTTTCAAGCTGCGTCAACCGTCGATGCCGTGCTGCGCGGAAATCTTATCGAAAAGGCAGCCGATGCAGGACTGAGAAGCCTGTTCGTCGGCTTCGAAACCTTCTCACCCGAAAACCTACGGCGAAGCAACAAGAAGCAAAACCTTTCAAAAGACTACACCGCGGCGGTCAACCGGCTACACGATCTGGGGATCATGATCAACGGCAGCTTTGTCTTCGGGCTGGACGACGACGATAAAGATGTCTTCCGTCGCACGGTGAACTGGGGCGTAAACCATGCCTTGACCACAGCCACCTACCATATACTAACCCCCTATCCAGGCACGCAGCTATTTGCCGACATGGAGGCGCAGGGCAGAATCACTACGCGCAATTGGGATCTCTACGACACGCGTCATGTCGTGTATCGTACAAAGCGCCTAACTCCGGAAGCCCTTGAAAAAGGCTACCATTGGGCCTACCGTAAATTCTACAATTGGAGCAACATCTTTGCTGCCAGCCTAAAGCACGATTCCTTCAAACACGCACTCAAACACATTGCGTATACGGGTGGGTGGAAAAAATTTGAGCCGCTTTGGAATTTCATCATTAAGTCCGGCGCTCTGAACACAATGCTTCCCCTGCTCGAGGCTGTACTGTCCAGGGTCCATCCAAAATCCAGCCCTATCCGCGAAGGTCAAATCGCAACCATTCAATCGACATTAACTTAATTCTCAATATACTATGGAAACATCTCCATCTTTTGGTCCATTCAAGTTCAAGCTGCCCTACGGCGCAAGCATTACGCTGAAGCTGCTGTTCGTGGGCCTGCTCACCCTCGTACTTTTGATCCCTGCCGTATGGATCATGGCCCTGATTGAAGAGCGACAGGAACGCGCAGAAGGCGTCGTGGACGAAATAGCCGAGAAATGGTCCGGGCGCCAGACCCTCGGTGGGCCTATTCTCGTCGTTCCTTACACTGTATCGGAAACCGTGCGAAGCAGCGCGGGGGATGAGCGCACGGTGCAGCACACCGAGTATGCATACTTCCTTCCGGAACAGCTGACGATCACAGGGAAGGTCGAACCCGAAGTACTCAGTCGCGGTATCTTCGACGCCGTAGTGTATCGGTCTACGCTTTCAACGCGGGCGACGTTCAAAGCACCCGACTTTGAGTCTCTCGAGATTTCGCCAGACGTCGTGCAATGGGCAAACACACGCTTTGTTGTCGGCATCAAAGACCTCGGAGGCATCAGCGTACCGCCCGTTGTTTCTGTCGGCGGAACAACCCTGGAAACAGAACCCATCGCCGACATTTATGGAAGGGATAATGTCTCCGTCCATAATGCCTCACCGGGAATTGCTTCAAAAACCGGATGGTTATCCGCGGCAGACTTCAAACCGGACGTCGAATTCACCTTGAATCTCAAGGGGAGTCAAACCCTGAATTTTATCCCGGCGGGAAAGGCCACGACCGTGAACCTGGAGGGCGCCTGGGGAGATCCAAGCTTCGATGGCAGATTCTTGCCGGAAACGAGGACCGTCAACGAAGCCGACTTCAGTGCGCAATGGAACATCCTTCACTACAACCGTCCTTTCCCCCAACAATGGACCGGGAACCAGAAGGTACTCGAAGGATCGGAATTCGGCGTCAACCTTCTTGTTCCGGTCGACCAGTACCAGAAGAGCATGCGCACTTCCAAGTATGCGATACTGATCATCCTGCTTACGTTCGTCTCACTCTTCATGGTTGAGATCATCCGCAAGATCAGGATCCACCCCTTCCAATATGCACTCATCGGCGCGGCACTCATCATCTACTACACACTGCTGCTGAGCATCTCGGAACACCTGGGATTCAACGCTGCCTACTGGATCGCCACGGCTGCTACGGTATTGCTAGTTTCCTGGTACGCCCGCACATTCCTGAATGAAGCATCACACACTATACTGTTTAGTCTGATGCTAACTGTGTTCTATGCCTTCATCTTCGTGATCATACTGCAACAGGATTTCTCGCTCCTCATCGGAAGCATCGGCCTGTTCCTGGTGATAGGGCTGCTCATGTACTTCTCACGGAAGATAACCTGGTACAAAGAATCCGAAGCATAACGAAATCATGTCAAGCGAACGGTCATCATGGTGGCCGCCGTTCATTACGCTCCTGCCGGCGGTCATTCTGGTCTACATCAACTGGGAGGCGGTTGGTCTCGTCAGCGACCAACTGCCTGCCCGGCTGCGTGTGGAATGGGCCGTTACAGGCGTCACATTAATGGCAATCTGGATAGCGCATACCGGGTATTGGTTGCGTTATCTTTGGAACCGCCGCAAACTCGACCGGTCGTACGCCCTGTTCACGATCTGGAGCTATACACTGGCACTTCTCTTATACAGCAGGGCCGGATGCGAGAGTATTCCGGACGGGATTCAAGGCGCTGTACTCGGCGAACGACGACTTTGGTACGTCATAGCCAGTCTCGCACCCACGTTTGTCCATGCAGCGATGATTATGCGCGGCCCGCGATGGCGCCTGTTAGGGAAACGGAACATTCTCCTGTCATTGATACCAGTGGCCTTGGTAGCCACGATGCATCCCCACGGGAGGGATCTTTTGCTTATCAGTTTTGTGGTTGTAGCACCGCTATTGTCGGCGCGATGGGTTCGATCGATATCCGTGCGAAAACCCGAATGGCAACCCTTCGTTTACCTTTCAATTCGATTGACGGCGGCAGTTGCCTATCCACTCTGCGGCATCCTTGCCAACGATGACATCTTTCTCGACATCGCCTTGCAATCCTGGTATCACAAGGGATTTTATTTGCTCGCCACCATCAACGCATTCGCCATGTGCATTCCCGAGGTCCCTCACCGAAATACCAGGATGGCGCTCTTTATCCTCAGGCTCACCACGACCGGATTTATGTTGCTCATGCTAATGTTGTACCTGCCAGTACTTCCGCAGTCGGCCATGGCCCTGGCTTCATTCGGATTCGGGTACCTTATGTTGGCTCCGGTGGTACTCTCCGTTACCAAGGCACGGATACTCGCAGCCGACATCGCCTTCCTCCGTTCGCACTTCACAAGGCGACGCCTGATCCTGATTTCGCTTGTTGTCGTGATACTTTGTGCGGCGCTTGCAGTCTACATTCTTCAGCCGGTGTCTCCGGATGTATTGGTCACGCTGTACCACCGCTATGCATTTCCGAGAAACGGATAGCGATAGTCCGTCGGCGGAACGAATGTTTCCTTAATGACTCGAGCTGATACCCACCTGAGCAGGTTCATCCGAGCGCCGGCTTTGTCGTTCGTACCCGAGGCCCTGGCGCCACCGAACGGTTGCTGTCCGACAACTGCTCCGGTAGGTTTGTCGTTGATGTAAAAATTGCCCGCGGCGTTGACCAGTCGGCGCGTGGCCAGGTCGATTGCATAACGGTCCTTGGCGAGGATGGAGCCGGTAAGGGCATAGGGTGAGGTGCGGTCGACAAGCGCGAGCGTGTCTTCGTATGCATCCTCGGGATAAACATAGATCGTCAGTACCGGACCAAAGATCTCCTCACACATGGTGACGGAGGATGGATCCTCGGTGACGATGACGGTGGGTTCTACGAAATAGCCTTTCGACTTATCCGATCCGCCGCCGACGATAATCTCATTCTTCGGATTCTTTCGCGCTTGTTCGATGTAGCCGGTAATCTTGTTAAACGCGCGTTCGTCAATTACCGCGTTGATGAAGTTTCCGAAATCTTCAACACCACCCATGCGGAAACTCTTGATATCCGATACCAGCCTCTCTTTGACTTCGTCCCAAAGGTTGGACGGAATATACGCACGTGATGCAGCGGAGCATTTTTGTCCCTGGTATTCAAACGCTCCCCGCGCCAGTGCCGTTGCCACTTCGCGCGCGTCGGCGCTGCGATGTACCATGACGAAGTCTTTGCCACCGGTCTCACCGACGATGCGGGGATACGACCGATACTGGGCAATGTTATTACCAATTGTCTTCCAGATGCTTCTGAACACAGCTGTGCTGCCGGTAAAGTGAATTCCTGCAAAGTCGGCATGACTAAAGATGACGTCTCCTGCCAGCGGTCCGTCGACATAAATCAGGTTAATCACGCCGTCGGGCAATCCCGCTTCGCGCAGTACTTGCATGATCACATGAGCGGCGTAGATCTGAGTATAGGCTGGCTTCCAGATTACGGTGTTGCCCATCATGGCCATACATGTCGGCAGGTTGCCGGCGATGGCGGTAAAGTTGAACGGCGTAAGCGCAAAGGTAAATCCTTCCAGCGGGCGGTATTCGGTCCTGTTCCAGACGCCAGGTGCTGACTCCGGTTGATCCGAATAAATGCCCGCCATGTAGTAGGTATTGAAGCGAAGAAAGTCGATCAATTCGCACGCAGAATCAATTTCCGCCTGGTAAGCATTCTTCGACTGGCCGAGCATGGTAGCTGCATTGATCTTGTAACGCCAGGGTCCTGCCAGCAACTCAGCGGCTTTGAGAAATATGGACGCGCGTTGCTCCCACCCCAGTTCTGCCCAGGCCGGCCGCGCCTGAAGGGCAGCCTTGATGGCTTGCGTGACGTGAGCAACATCCCCCTCAAAAAAGTATCCCAGTGTATGTTGATGATCATGCGGCGGCCGGATGGCGATCTTTCGTTCTCCTTTAACTTCCTTTCCACCGATAACCATCGGTATTTCTACTACGTTGGAGCGTGCTGATTCGACCGCCCGCTTAAGAGACTCGCGTTCCGGCGACCCCGGCGCGTAAGAAAGCACCGGCTCATTCTTGGGGACCGGCACGTTGAAGAATCCTTTGGGCATAATGTATTCGTTTGGTTAATAATGTTCTGACTGCCAAGATAGAATATATGCCGGACAAAGGGTAGGTGGCAGTTCGCCATTACAGTATAGAACACAGCTCGATCAGGCTGCTGATCTCATAGTTGACGGGTGTGTCATGCGGTGTGCGCTGCGGATTGAAAAATGCCGTGTCGATAGACGCGTTGACCGCGCCTCCTATGTCGGTAAGCAGGTTGTCTCCGACCATTAGGGTCTCCTCCGGTCGCACCGCATTGGAACGAAGCGCATACTCAAAGATCTCCTTTGCCGGCTTGCGATAACCCGCCTTTTGCGAAGTAACGATGTGATCGAAATAGTTTAGCAGGTTTCCTGACGTGAGCTTTATTTTCTGCACATCCTCAAATCCATTGGTAACGACCGTCAACGCGTAGCGACCCGACAGGTATTGCAGCGTGTCGATGGCGTGTGGCATAAGGTTACACCGGCGCGGACAAGCATGAAGATAGTCGTCCGATAGCTGTGAAGCCAACTCGGCATCGTCAACACCGAAGGCGCGCAGGATCGCGACAAAACGGTCGTTGCGGAGGGTTTCGCTCGTAATCAGCCCTCGATCGAATTGATACCACAGCCGGTCGTTGGTCTCTTGAAAAACATTCGCAAAGGTTGTAGCATCAGGTACACCTCGCTGTGCAAGACCGTGCTGTTCGAAAATTTCGATCAGCGTCTCGCGCGAATTGGTATCGTAATCCCAGAGGGTATGATCCAGGTCAAAGAAAACTGCTCTGTATTTCATAGCCGGCATCAAAAATAGTGCGTCTTAAAGAGAAACGAAATCCGTGGAAATTGATTCCGCATAGGCCGGCGGGTGATTCTATCCAGGCTGACGGGCGACCCTACTTTGCCATTCCTCGCGCTCGACTTTATTGATGGAAAGTTCCCGGTTGGAGTATAAGGTCTTGTAAAGGCTAACGTCACGTTGCAGTTGCTGGTCTCTCCGGACGAACTGGAGGATCTGATTTACGATCTCGTAGACTTCATCCTTGATCTGGTAAAAGATCCAGTTGTTGTACCGGCGATGGGTGAGCATGCCTGAATTCTTGAGATAGATGATGTGTCGCGAGGTCTTTGCCTGGGTAAATTCAAGGATGCGTTCGAGGTCGGAAATGCACATCTCGCCATTCTCGAAAATAAGATTCAGAATTCTCAGGCGCGCTTCATCGGCACACGCCTTGAAAATCTGAGAGCCCAGTACCAGGTTAAAGTGTTTTAGCCTCATGCGATGATAATACCTCAGCGGATTCGATGCCGCGTAGTCAAAAATACAAAAGAAGCTCAAAGCATGGGTGATATTTGACCGAAAAGGTACGATCAACCTACTCGACCCTTATGATCGTGGCCTGTCGCGGGATGAGGCGTTAGGAATTGTTGTCCAGCTACCGGACGTGCGTAAAGCGACGGGTGACCGCCTCCTCCGCAGTTTGAAACGCCCTGATGAAAATGTATCGCCACGGTCCTCGCCCTCTCGTTGAACGGTTCCAACCGCGGTTGTGATAGATTAGCGAAATAAGAATGCCCGCCTCCACTTCCATCACAGCAGTCAAGGCGGGCGAGTCGGGGTGAGTAGATTCGAACTACCGACCCCCACGTCCCTAACGTGGTGCGCTAACCGGGCTGCGCTACACCCCGAACCATGTACTCCCGCGGCCATAAGATGAGCAGCCGAACGGGGTTGCAATTATAGCAAAAAGGATCCAATTCCCCCTATTTCTTCTTTTTCAGCGAGTTGAAAAACTTCGCCCAGTTGAAAGGGTTCAGGAGCGGGTTGGTGACGGGCTGGTATTTACTGTTCTGCGCGTTCGCCCACTGATCGAGCGAGTAACGCGCGTTCTGCGGCCCGTCAGGAGGCGTCGTCTTCAGCATTAACGCCAGCAACTCCGCATTCAAATTCTTTTCGTCGATGGCTTCCGTAGGCACATTAAGTGCCAATACGGCTTCCTTGAATACTTCTTCCGTGGGGAACGGCACAATCTCCACTTCCTTCAGGAAGGTGACGTCTTCCACCATGGTTATAATAATCGTCTGGTATTCATTTGCGGAAGGCGGAACAATGTAGTGCTGACGATGATATCCCACCGCACTGATCACAATGCTGTCACCCACCAAAACCGGCATGGAAAAAAAACCTACCTCGTTCGTGGTAGTTCCCCTCCCCGCCTTGGGTACATAAACGTGAACACCCGGGACAAATGACGCACTGTCCGGTCCCATTACGATACCCGATAATTGGATCACCCGCTTGCGCGACTGCGCCTGGGCGGGGTCGGAACTAAAGACTGCCATCCCCACCAGAGCGCTGACTATCAAGCAGAACCCTATATTTCGGTTGCCTTTCCGCATCACTGTCAGAATGTCAAATATAGGAATAAGCCCATTAACGGCCTAATCTCCAAAGGCCCGCAACAGCCCGCGAGAGGCCGGTATTCCAATACGTGCAATTATGATGCAAGCTTGTAAGCGTGCCCCGAATACGGCTCGGAGCGCCGGCCAACCCAACGTCAGACCGGAACATCCATTTCCGTCCTGACCGTGGTCACTTCATCATGATGGCCATCGCTCTTTAAAAAAACATCCTTCAGCCTGCGGCGGTTCGAGACAATGAACGCCACAAGCGGTATGACACCTCCCACTGTGAAAAGCGCGCCGCCGATAATTCGCAACCACGTAAGCGTCTGGAACGTCGCGCCCTCGACAAAAGCGCTGCTCCGCGCGAACCATAGACCACGCTCCACGACGGCATTGAATTGAAGTACACCGGCAGGAAAAAGGTCCAGCATCACCATCAACAGCAGACCGATATTGATGGACCAGAATGCTGTGCGCACGAGTCTCGGATTCCAGGCACCAGGCACAAACAGCAACTGACAGCAGAAGAGTATTCCCGCAAGTGAAAGATTTCCATAGACGCCCATTAGCGCTGCGTGTCCGTGATTTACCGTCAGGTAGGTTCCGTGTTCGTAGTAGTTTGCAATGGGTAGATTGATGATGAAGCCCATGACGCCTGCACCAAAGAAATTCCAGAAGTTCACGCCGATCAGGAATAAGAACACTTCCGGGAAACCAAATGTCCGATTCCCTGACCGTCCGTTCTCCACACTCTTAGGCAGTCGACTAAACCTCCATGCCTCAAGCGTGAGAAGGATGAGCGGCACGACCTGTAGCGTGGAAAAAACAGATCCTAACGCCATTGTGAAAACGGGCTTCGCATTCCAATAAAAGTTGTGTGAAATGCCGAGAAGTCCTGATCCAAGAAACAGAAAGCAGGCGAGGTAGATGACGCGAATGGCCGCACGCTCGCTGACGAGCCCCATCAGCACCATAAAGTAGCCCACCAGTATTGTCGTGAACACTTCGAAGAAGGCTTCCGCCCACATGTGGATAACCATCCAACGCCAGAAATCGGCAATCACAAAATTGGTCGTGGGTGTGAATACCAAACCCGAGCAAAGCAACACCAGGATGCTGGCTGTAGCGTAGATGAGCCAGTTGGGAAGCGCCCAGGGTTTCTTCCATGTCATCACCGGCCGCAACCCACGATATAGTATAAATACCCACAGTGAAAAAACGATGTACAGCATACCTTGCCACACCTTGGCAGGTTCCAGGTATTCCCATCCCTGATGGCCAATCCAATACCACGCATTGCCACTCATGCCCTTGGGGCCGATGAACAGACCTACAATTGATCCCGCCACCAACACGACAATAAGCGCAAAGACCAGGTTGATAAGCGCCTTTTGTCGCGCGGGTTCACGCGGACATAACATAGGCATGACAAAAAAGGAGGCGCCGATCCAACATGCTGAAATCCATAACAACGAAAGCTGAACATGCCAACTCCGCGTCACCGTAACAGGAAGGAGTTCTGAAATGTTGAACCCAAAGAAGTTCACAAATCCGACGAAGTCATGGACGGTGAGTATGCCTGCTAACACCTGCACGGCAAAAAGAATAATGGCAGCGTAGAAGAACTTATAGGTAGCGCGCTGCGTGGCCGTGGGTCTGAATGCGCCGACACCCGCGCTCGTCATAAGAGGTGCCGCTCGTGTCGTAAAAGCGGCATCATCCAGCTTGTCCATCTTTCCATGATAATAGAGTACAATACCCAGGCCGACAACAAGCCCTAACGAACCAAGTATGCTCCAGATCACGACCGCTGGACTTGGGGTATTGCCCGCATCCGGATCGTAGGGCCAGTTGTGCGTGTAGCTGTACGTTTTGCCCGGGCGATTTACTCCGCACACCCATCCACCCCAGAAAAAGAATGCCGTGAGCTCCCGTACCTCTTCCGGATCAGTAATATATCCTGAAGGCAAAAACGCCTGCTCGTGTTCCGGATTGGTGAACACCTGGAAATAATAAGCGGGAAGCCGTTGCGCCGCATATACCTGCGCCTCGTCGAGTGTAACCCGGTTGGTTTCCTCGTCGTACGTATTAACCTTTATTGTGGCCTTCACCCTTTCACTGACACCCAACGCTGCATTGTCTGTTTCGCCGGAGCCGGCACGTTTACGGACATAGTATTCAGACATGAACGCCGACGTCAGATGCAATGCCTCCGCCGTGTAATCGGGGCCACGATACGCACCATCACCGAACATGCTGCCGTACTCCATCAAGGCGTACTTCTGAAACACCATCTGGCCGTTGCGGATGTCGTCGCTGCTGTATACCACGGCGCCGTTCGCGTCCACAAATTCGGGCACAGGCGGGGCCTCCGTATACGTGTGAAGTCCAATCATAAATACGCCCGTAATGCTGGCGGTGAAAATAATGAGCAGCGGCAACCACCAATTCCTGGGGTTGAGCAGGTATTCAATAAAACTTCTGGAAGACATGGGGTTACTTGTTGGTAAGTCTTGCCCAAGATAATAAAAGATATTTCTATCTTTTATTATCTATAAAGGATTTAATTGTCTTTTTTTACGGGGCTAAAAAAGTGTTATAACACGAATGTAGATGGGTGCACTGGGGGTATTTTATTTCCGGAAGGACTTGCGCTGTCTTACATTCTTAAGGAAGGTTCTTCCTTTAGAGAGATCATTGACGAGGCTTCGTATAGTCGTATTCTCCATTACCTTGCGAACGTGGTCGCGGTATCCCTTAACTTGAGCGTGAATCGGACAGGGAAACTTGTCTGAGCACTCTTTAAGCCCCAGAACGCAGGTGTGGAGGACGTCATCATTGCCGTACATGGCTTTTACCACGTCGGCGAGGGTAACCGCCTTCGCCTGAGGGTCGACAAAGAAACCCCCATTAGGACCCTTGACCGATGCAATGACTCCTTCCCGGGTGAGCGTCTGTAATATCTTGCCGGTGTAGGCAAGTGGCGCATCGATTTCCTTTGCGATTTCAGGAATACTCAGCCGGGCGCCATTAACACCTTTAATATAAATGAAGATGACAGCCCGAAGGGCATACTCGCATGCTTTCGAGAACATATCGGACAACTGCTGGCGACTAATTACGAAATTTTGGGCGAGGGAACAACCCGCGCGTCGGGAATGACAAGGCGGACTTGCCTGCTCAGCTCCTCCAACTTCCCCTCTGCCGCGGCGAGACCCTCGTTCAATTTCTCGCGAACAATCGTCCATTCGCTCGTCAACCGATCTGCAAGCGTGCGGTAATAGGCGATGCCGTTGGTCAGATTTGAAAAGAAGGTCTCGATATACGACTTTCTCCGGTGGTCTGGAGCATTACCACTTTCGCCGAGGTATTCGCACAGGTAGTCAAAATACAATTTCAATTCCTTTATGAACATGTGCGGGCGGCCGCTGGCCTGGATTAGGGTTGTGCGACCGTAGATGTGATCTACCATCCTCTGGAGGGATACAACTTCCCCGAAGTAGGCAATGTTGGGACCGGGGCAGATGTTCACACCATCCAGTTTCTTGAACGGATGTAAACCATAAGCCTTGACTGCTGCATTGCTCAGTCCGACGCAGAGGCACTCTTTTTCGACAATATCGCGATATCTGCTATTGCGTTCTTCTTCGGTGAGTTCCAGTGCCTCAAGTTGGTCTATCTTCCGTTTTTGGTATGCGCGCGACGCCGTACATAGGGGTTTCGGCCCGAATTCCGTATTGGACACGAGATATTTTTCGGTACAGGGACTTCCGGGAGTACCACTTGCGATTCGCGCCAGACGCTCCGCCTCAGCGCTGGAATTTTTCAGGTAGTGAAACCGCACACCGAGTGGCGATTTGCGACTAAGGATCACATCCTCCTCTCTGGCCCGCTGTAGTTGTGATAAAGTCGCGGAATCTACAGTTGTAGCTTCCGGCACCAGCAGGAAGGGGGTACCCCATCCCGTGCCGTCCATCGCATAGTACGATCGCAAGAAATCATCTTCCTCCGATGTTCCGATTCCACCCTGAACCGTAAGCCGTATCGGGAATGGTTCATTGAAGACGAATTGGTCTTTGGACTTCAGCGCATCTTTATACGCGTCAAACAAGCCCTCGGTCAGTTCTCCCCTCCGATTCCTGAATTCTTCCAGGATCGGGCCCAGCAGATACCCGTCCGTAGGAAAGGCATGCCCTCCACAATTGAGACCGGATTCGATCCGGAACTCGCTCACCCAAAGTCCCTTTTTTGCAAGGATCTTGCCCTGCACCCACGCAGAACGGAAGTCAGATACCTTCAAGCATATCTTCTTTTCGAAAGTACCGGAAGCATCAGGATCGAACTCTGGTCTTCGCGACATATAATTGAACAATCGCGGGTTCATTCCCGCTGAAAGGACTACGGTCGAACCGCAAAGATCGCTTTCAGCATAACCGCGAAGTGCCGCCACCGCGTCAGATCCGTCTTCAATCACTCGGCCTGATGCGTCGCGATTATCTTTGTCAACCTTGGTCATGATGTTTACATCAATGCTTCCTGGAACGATCTGCTCCCGAAGCCAACGCTGAAGCTCACTTTTTTGCGTGCCTTCAGGCATAGATTGCATCCTTCTGTATGTCCGGGCGAGTGAATGCGCGCCAGGTAGCATTTCAAAGTACTTGCAGATGTCATGGCCAGGCAGGAAGGGTTCAGATTTCAGGACCCTAATCTGTTCAGCGATAATGGTCTTTACGAGGTTTAAATAATCGGTAATGCGCCTGGCCCTGTGGTCCGGGTCACCAGGGCTAATGGGAACGTACCTTCGACCTGTCGCAGCATAATAGTGGCTACGCATTTTCTCGATCAGGTTGTCCTGAATAATTGATATAACAGAATTGATCCCAAAACGGGCGACTTTCAGCGGAGTATCAATAGTGTAGGCCAATCCCATGACGGGAATGTGAAAGGTATGCGGAGTTGTAGTCGTCATTGCCAAAAATATCGTGCTCAAAGGTAAAACAATATCGGACTATTTTGTCTTTTATTTTGATAAGATTTGACATCCGCACAATTCATGTCTTTGTAGGATATCGACAGGGGTACTATCGCGTAGTCGTAATTTCGTAATCCATTTACCCACTGTTCTTTATTGAACGAACACCATTCGATTTTGTACACCCCTAAGAAATGAGTGAATGAGTGAATGAGTGAATGAATCAGTGAATGAGTGAATGAGTGAATGAGCGAATGAGCGTTACCGGC
>JAJJPK010000148.1:0-93170 GCA_032907565.1 Cyclobacteriaceae bacterium
CTTCCGGTTCCGGCAAGACAACTATAGTAAAGCATCTGCTGGCGAATAATCCGGATCTCGGATTTTCTATCTCAGCATCGACCCGCGACAAGAGAGGAAGAACCGAAGTTGATGGCAAAGATTACTACTTCCTTACACCGGAAGAGTTCAAGCGGAAGATCGACAACGATGAGTTCATTGAATGGGAGGAAGTATACTCCGGCAATTTCTACGGAACTCTGAAATCGGAAATCGAACGCATCTGGAAGGAGGGAAAGAACGTCGTATTTGATGTGGACGTACGCGGTGGACTAAACCTCAAGCGTTACTTTGGCGACCGCGCGCTGGCAGTTTTTGTCAGCGTACCATCTCTCGAGGTACTTCAAACACGACTCAACGAGCGCGGCACCGAAACGGAGGAAAGCCTCTCACGCCGCATGTACAAGGCAAAGTTTGAAACCACCTTCAAGGATCAGTTCGACGTTGTCCTTCTCAATGAGGACCTCGACAAGGCCCTTGCGGAAGCGCAGCGACTGTACGACGAATTCAAAAAGAAGGAAATACCCCTTCCCCGATAGCCACCCGCGCGACCGTCATGGACCAAACTTCCCGGATCGGCTTGTTCTTCGGATCGTTCAACCCCATCCACATCGGGCACCTCATCATCGCTAACATTATGGTGGAAACCACTGACCTCGACAAGGTATGGTTCGTTGTTTCACCCCAGAATCCTTTTAAACCTGCCAGAGGCTTGCTTCACGAGTTCGATCGTTACGATATGGTAAAGGCAGCGGTCGCCGATAACTACAAGCTGGACGTGACCGACATAGAATTCCACCTTCCCAAGCCGAGTTATACCATTCATACACTCCTGCATCTTTCCCAGCGCCATCCTTCACGACAATTCAAGGTCATCATCGGGAGCGACAACCTGGAAAGTTTTGTCCGATGGAAGAGCCATGAAAGAATTCTCGAAGACTATGGCCTCTACGTATACCCCAGACCTGGCGCACAACCTTCACCGCTCAGTTCGCATCCCAACGTCAGAACCATAGGCGCGCCGCTGCTCAACATCTCCGCTACCTTCATCCGCGATTGTATCCGAAAAGGATGGTCCGTCCGATACCTGGTCCCCGATCCCGTCGAGGTGATGATTAGAGCGAAGCAGTTTTATCGCTAAAGCCATTCTCCCAATACTCATATTCATTTCACTCACTCACTCATTCACTCACTCACTCATTTTTTCATCACCGAGAGGGCACTGGGCTACCCAGAGCGGTATCGGGTTTGTCCTTCAACTCTGTCTTCTACCTGCACAAGGGAATAGCCGGATGCACTTCCAGCGGAAGGGGATGACCCACATGAATGTGAATGAAATTTCGGGCGACAAGCAGCAACCCTGCCGTAATAAGCAGGACAGCGTTTAGTTTTGGTAGGCTGATATGAAGTTTGTTTAACAGGGGGTTTGCTACCATGGGCAGGCCAACCATAGCGGGTAGGGTTCCCGCACCGAAAGCTACCATGTAAACGAATCCATTGATGGCGTCTGGTGCGGAGATGGAATAGGCCAGCGCGATGTACGTGAGCCCACATGGCAAAAATCCGTTCAGTGTTCCCAGAATAAAGGTTGAAAGAGGAGTTTTCTTTTTAAGTGCTACCCCGAAAAATTGTTTGATATATCCAGTGAAACGAGCGATGAGAGGCGTCGCGAAAGGAATTCTGAATACGTTTCCGGAAAGCCCCATAATGACGAGGAACGCGCCGGTAATCAATGAGAGTGTCTTTTGGAAGGGAGTGAGATCAAAGAGCCCACCCACCATCCCCGCAATGGCACCCATCATCCCATAGGTCAGGATCCTGCCCGCATTGTAAACCAATCGCGTAGTCATAGCCCGCGCGGACATGCGTGTCACGGCCATCACCAGAGGGCTGCACATCCCTGCGCAATGGAGGCTGCCGGCAAGTCCTACTATGAAGGCGGTCCACATCATGGCTACAACACGATGATTTTTTCAACGAAATATTCCCGCCCGTTCATCACCCATTGCATTCGCGCCTTATACAGGCCCTTTGCGAGACGTTCAAGGGCGAAGCGCTGTACCGGACCGGCAGAAGGTGCGAGTTGAAATTCCTGGTCCAGCGACGCATCTGAGGGGCGGAACAACGCGACTGTTCCTGAACTCACTGAAGCCAACTCCGGATAATGTACCTCGAGATGGTTTTCACGAATCACAATGTCGGGTGTCGTATCCAGTTCGAGGGCATTTTGCTTGCGGTCAAGTTGTTCCTGGTAAGCCAGTTCCTCTTTGTAGTAATCCCGTGTTACCAGGCTGATGTCCTGACGCACGCATACAGTGACCATCCCCGCGACGAAAGCGGCGAAGAGAACAAACGAAAGAATGATTGCTTTACCCCAATTCATATTATGGTCCGGCTTTGATAGGTCCGATAAAAGTGGTTTTCAACGATTCGACTTTCTCTCCATCGGCGTACACATCGATGTACACCAGACTTCGGGTCTCTCTGAGCTCCGACTCCGGGATCTGAACGATCACGACGCTCTTGAGTATTCCTTCGGCCGGTACGATCAACGCTTTCTCGCCGGTCTGTTGCAACACTGCAGAGGAGGGCGAGTTGATACGTAGCTCGAGGGTCTTGTTTTCAAACGTCTTGTTTACAAACTCGATATTGTAAAGATTAGTGATCCCGGCTTCCGTTCGCTGATACAGCGTACCGGGTACTTTGAGGATGGTAGTCTCAATAACCGAACGTGTAAACACCAGGTATCCGATCACACCCAGCAGGGCCATCAGCACCGCGGCATAGGCGACTACGCGGGGTGATATGATTTTCTTCACTCCCTTCTCTATGGAGTCGTACGACGCAAAGCGGATCAACCCCTTGGGCCGGTTGATCTTCACCATTACGTCGTCACAGGCGTCGATACATGCGGTACAGTTCACGCATTCGAGTTGCGTGCCGTTGCGGATGTCGATACCTGTGGGGCATACGTGAACACACAGTTTGCAGTCGATACAATCTCCACCTGTTCTTGGTTCGTTCTTGCGGAGCTTCGCCCTGGGCTCTCCGCGAACCCAGTCGTAAGCCACCACGATCGACTGCCGGGACAACAATACCCCCTGCAATCGGCCGTACGGGCATACCGCGACACAGGCCTGCTCGCGAAAGCGCGCAAACACGCCGTAGAAGATTCCCGTAAAGGCGACAAGCCCGGTGAAACCTGCGAGGTGGTCCAGGGGTGAGGTCTGGACAATAGCCAGCGTTTCTTCCGAGCCGATAATGTAAGCCATCGCCGTATGGGCTATGATAATGGAGATCAGGATAAACACGGCGTGCTTTACCACCTTCTTCGTGATCTTGGTTAGGTTCCAGGGCATCTTATCCAGTCGGCGCTGTGCCTGCGCGTCGCCCTCAATCCAGTATTCAATCTTTCTGAATACCATTTCCATGAAGAGGGTTTGCGGGCATGCCCAACCGCACCACACGCGCCCGAATACAACGGTGAATAGTATGATGAATACGAAAAAGGCGATCAGGGTCAGGGCGAGAAGAAAGAAGTCCTGAGGCCAGAAGGGCTGACCCATGATGACGAACCGGCGTTCCAGGAAGTTGAGCAACAACATGGGCTGCCCGTCAATCCGGATGAACGGGCCGGCAAAGAAAATGGCTAACAGGATTACCGCTACAATCGCCCTCAGTGTATGATAGTAGCCTGAGGGTTTCTTGGGGTAAATCCATATACGCTTGCCCTTCTCATCGACTGTAGCTATCGAATTCCTGAATTCGTCGTCATACTGATAAAGATCTTCTGCACCCTTTTCCATCGCCCCTAATGATCTATTTGTGCCATCACGCTATCCTGTTGCGCCGGTTCTGGTTGTTCCTGGTATAGTTCTCCCTGCGGTTCTTTTCCACCTGCAACATTGCTTCCCCGCAATGACATCACGAAGAAGGATGCGTCGCGGATCTCTTCCGGTTTCAATATCGGTGCCCACGAAATCATGCCCTTTTCAGGTACACCGTTCTTGATGACGGCGAATATGTTCTGAAGGCTTCCGCCATGTAGCCAGTAATCGTCTGTGAGGTTGGGGCCTATTCCGCCGCCTCCGTCGTTTCGATGGCATGAGGCACAGTTGCTTGTAAAGATAGCCTGTCCCCTGCTAATGATTTCCTCATCGGGTGTGAATACCAGCGTGGCCTCGTCGATTTCAACCACCTCCCGGGTTGCACGCATTGCATGTACCCGCTCCACATCGGCAAGGTACTCTTCCTCTGAAAGAGGGAGGAGGCCCATCACGTGGTAAACGAGAAGGTAACCGGCTCCCCAGATGATCGTTCCATAGAAAAGCCACTTCCACCAGGGCGGCAAGTGGTTGTCGAGTTCACGGATGCCGTCGTAGCTGTGCTCCAAAAGAATCTCTTCTTCCCTTTCAATTGGAGCCGCCCGCGTAAGCCTTTGTGACAGGCGTTTCCACAGGGAGGGCTGGCTTTTATACGCGACACCCTGCCGTTCCGCCCGTTCGCGGGCTGCCTGCTCGGTAAGCATGTTGACGACGCGAACCACGTAGATGGCGATTGCAATTGCTGCGATGAGTGTGACGATAACCATGCCCGACAGCAGGTACAATACGAACTGTGAGCCACTGCTTGCCGATGTCTGCGCCAGGACACCAATGGGGCATAAAAGTGCGGCGATCAGTAAGGCAGGCTTGCTGAAGGCCGGTCGGTTATGGATGGAGCGTTTCATTTTGATTGGAATTTTTGTTGTCTGTTCCGTCATCGGTGGGCAGCCCCTTCATGTAATGGATGAAGGATTTGTCGACGGTTAGTACGTACCACAGCAAGATGAGAAAGAACAGAAAAAAGATTACGAACGAAATGACGGGCCAGATGGCCACGTTTTCGATGCTTTGAAGAATATTCTTGTGCATGGCTCCCTGATTTTGTTAGTCCGTGGATGCTTGTTTGCCGGCTTGGATATCCCGACCCAGTCGCTGCAGATAAGCGATAAGGGCTACGATTTCGGCGTCCGGACTGATCTCAATATTGTCGGCCCGCAGGTTGCTTACAATCTTGTTCGCTTGCGCTTCAAGATCCTGTATTGCGACCGATTCATACCCTTCTTCGTACGGGACACCGATCTTCCTCAATGCACGTATCTTGGCGGCCGTCTCCGACTTATTGATAGCCTGCTCGAACAACCAGGGATACGCCGGCATGATAGAGTTGGCGGAAACAGCGTCCGGCTGATACATGTGGTTGAAATGCCATGAGTCAGAATACTTGCCTCCAACCCGTTGCAGGTCGGGTCCAGTACGCTTGGAGCCCCAGAGGAAAGGATGGTCGTATACGTATTCTCCTGCTTTCGAGTATTCACCGTTAAGCGGATCATATCGTTCCACCTCCGAGCGGAACGGCCGGACCATCTGGGTATGACAGCCCACACAGCCTTCTCGTATGTAAATGTCGCGCCCGTGCAGTTCCAACGGCGTGTATGGCTTAACGCTGGTTATGGTCGGGACGTTTGATTTTACCAGGAAGGTGGGTACCATTTCGATGATACCACCGATCAGGATGGCGATCAGTGCCAGGAGGGTAAAAAGGATCGGTTTGCTTTCCAGTACGTGGTGCCAGCCACCGGTGCTGCGTGTGCCGCGTGCAAAAGGTGCGGCCTCTGCAGCTTCTTCCTCCAGGAAGGAGCCTTGTCGCGCCGTGCGGATCAGGTTATACGTCATGATGATGGCGCCTGTCAGGTAGAGCGCACCGCCTGCAGCGCGCAGCATATACATGGGCAGAATCTGGACGGTGGTTTCCAGGAAGTTCTTATACACCAGGAATCCTTCCTGATTGAATTCCTGCCACATGAGGCTTTGCGTAATGCCCGATATGTACATGGGCACGGCATAGAAGATAATGCCTAGGGTTCCCAGCCAGAAGTGCACGTTGGCAAGGCCGGTCGAATAAAGTTTCGTTCGCCACAACCGCGGAACAAGCCAGTACAGCATACCAAAGGTGAGGAAGCCGTTCCAGCCCAAGCCCCCTACGTGAACATGGGCAACGATCCAGTCCGTAAAGTGCGCTATCGCATTTACGTTCTTTAAGGACAGGAGCGGACCTTCCAGCGTAGCCATACCGTAAGCCGTGACGGCCACGACCATGAACTTCAGCACCGGGTCCTCACGAACACGGTCCCATGCACCACGAAGCGTGAGGAGACCGTTAAGCATCCCTCCCCATGAAGGAGCAATCAGCATTATGGAGAACACCGTTCCGAGCGACTGCGCCCAGTCGGGAAGCGACGTATACAGCAAGTGGTGTGGTCCCGCCCATATGTATATGAAGATGAGCGACCAGAAGTGGATGATGGAGAGTCGATAGGAGTAAACCGGCCGGTTTGCAGCCTTTGGAAGGTAATAGTACATCAGCCCCAGGAAGGGCGTGGTTAGAAAGAAGGCAACAGCGTTGTGTCCATACCACCATTGTACTAAAGCATCCTGAACACCGGCGTACCAGGAGTAGCTCTTGAATGCAGTTACCGGAATACCGAACGAATTGACGATGTGCAGGACGGCGACCGTGACGAATGTGGCGATGTAAAACCAGATGGCAACATACATGTGCTTCTCCCGTCGCACCAGGATTGTGCCGATCATGTTCCATCCGAACACCACCCATACCACGGCGATGGCGACATCGATAGGCCATTCGAGTTCTGCATACTCCTTGGAGGTTGTGAGGCCGAGGGGCAGGGTAATCGCAGCGGCCACAATGATCAGCTGCCATCCCCAAAAGTTGATCCAACTCAGGGTATCACTGTACATTCTGGTCTTTAGCAAACGCTGGAGCGAGTAGTATATGCCAGCAAACATAGCATTGCCAACAAAAGCAAAGATCACTGCGTTGGTGTGCAGCGGCCTGATCCTCCCGAAGGTCGTGTACTGCGTGTCGAAGTTGAATACGGGATAGAAAAGTTGAATGGCGGCAGTCAGCCCTACCAGCATGCCTACCAGTCCGAATACTACAGTGGCGATAATAAACGCCTTGACGATTCGGTTGTCGTAATTGAATTGCTGAAGTTCCATATAGGTGTCGGTCCGGTCAAAAATTCCTGACGTGAAAGTAGCGGGCGCACTGTGGTCCACACATGATTGAGATTAGGAGAAATCCTGACGTACATCAGGGGTTTTGTGGGACTCGGTCTGTCCGGCTAATACCCTTGGTTATCAGCGCTTTGCAGACTTTTTAGCGGTGCTTTTCTCCTGGTTCTCTTCCTCGAACAGCATACGGATGGAGGGGGTCACCACGTCGTCATATTGCCCACTCTTTACCGTCCACCAGAACAAACCCAGGAAGACGAGGGCAATAAGCAGGCTGATGCAGATGAGCAACACTATGATTATCATACCGCAACTGGTTTAAGAATAGCGCCGAGTTTCCGCGACCCACTCCAACGAACAGCTAGCGTTGAGAAAGCAACCACACTGATGCTGCTCAACGGCATGAGGATGGCAGCATGAAGCGGCGTGAGTTGTCCGGTTACAGCAAAACTCAGAGCTATCGTGTTATACAGAAACGAAATGATAAATCCAGCGCGAAGAATATTCACGGCCGACCGCGAGAGGTCAAAGAATGTATCAAGGTGACGCATCATGTCTCCCTTAATGATCCCGTCGCTGGCAGGAGTAAATACACCCGTGTCGTCGGTTACAGCAACGCCCACATCACACTGACGCAACGCCCCGGCATCGTTGAGACCGTCGCCGACCATCGTTACGACATGACCTTGCGATTGGAGATCACGGACGTAGTCAAGTTTGTCTTGTGGTGATTGGCCAAATCGCAAGTCGGCTTGCTTCGGAAAGATTTCTTTCATTGCGTGGCCACCCGCCGCGCTGTCGCCGGAAACCAATCCCTTGCAAGCCTTTCCCAGGCGTCTCAGCATGTCGGCAATGCCAGGCCTAAGCGATGTACCAATGGTGAAGTAGCCCTTTACCGTTCCGTCGATGGAGACGAATACCGTCGATCCTCGTGCCTCCACGGGACGTGCGCCTACGAAGGCAGCCGATCCCATCCGGATGGTTTGGCCTGAAACAGCTCCTTCGATACCTTGGCTCTCGTGTTCGCGGAAGGTGTCCACTTTCAATGTCTTCGATACCGGCAGGGAATTGTAAAGGATTCGGCTCAAAGGGTGTGTTGAACAGGCAGCAAGTGCCTTTACCCGCGACATTTCGATGTCGTCCAGAATTCCTGTAAAGGTCGACGTCTCCTTGCCATAGGTTACCGTTCCCGTCTTGTCGAAGACGATGGCGTTGCTCCGCGCCATCCTTTCGATGACGTGCGCATTCTTTAAGTAGAAGCCCGCGCGTCCAAAAACCCGCATCATATTACCGTACGTGAATGGAGCGGTAAGCGCCAGTGCACACGGACAGGCTACGATAAGCACTGAAGTAACGTTCAGCCATACCTGTGAGGAATCCCGCAGATACCATCCTATCGCGGTTGCAACAGCGATGAAAATGACGGCCCACGTAAATCGCGTGGCGATTTTATCCATTACACTGCGGTAGTCCTTCGTATCTTTTTGGAAGACCTGGTTGTTCCACAGGCTTGTCAGGTAGCTCTGTGCGATCTTGCGTTCAACTGTCATGCGTACGGGCACCCCGGCGAGTCTTCCGCCGGCGTAGATCAGGTCGCCTGCATGTACAGCCACAGGCGCTGATTCTCCGGTTACAAAGCTGTAGTCGATCAAGGCCTGGTCGTCGAGGAGACGGCTGTCCGCCGGAATAATCTCACCGTTTCGAATTCGAATCGTGTCGCCTTCGCGGATGTCGTGCACAACGACGGGACGCCAATTACCGCCCTCGGAACGTTCCACGGCCAGAGGAAAGTAGGATCGGAAGTCGCGATCAAACGCAAGGCTTTCGTACGTTTTGCCCTGGAACCAGCGGCCCACGAGGAGGAAGAAAACAAGGCCGGTCAACGAATCAAAATATCCCGGCCCGGTTCCGGTAGCAATATCCCATGTGCTTCGGGCCATTAGCGCAATGAGTCCCAGGGCGATCGGAACATCAATGTTGATTCGCCGCTGAGAGAATGCAGTTACGGCGGAGCGGAGATAATCGGATCCACTGTAAAAGAACACAGGGACAGAGAGGGCGAGATTCAGCCAGGAGAAAACTTCCTTTAGTCCGACGTCGGCTGCATCTAGTCCGAGATATTCCGGAAAACTGAACAGCATGACGTTGCCGAAGCAGAATGCTGCGACAGTAAGTTTCAGGATCAATTGCTTGTTGGCGCCGGAAGGTTTTCGGGTGCCGGCATCAAGGCTGATTTGAGGCGCGTAGCCCAACACGGCCACCTGTTCAGCGATCCGGCTCAGCGTGACCTGAGAAGGATTGAAGTCGATAACGACCGACTTGTGCGCATAATTAACTTCCGACCGCAGGATGCCGGGTTCCAGCCGCCGCAGATTTTCGAGCAGCCAGATGCAACTCACACAGTGAATGGAAGGAATGATGAAACGCGCCCGCGCGAAAGTATCTGAGTCGAATTCAAGGAACCGGGCTCTTACATCAGGATCGTCCAGACAGGCGTAGACGCTCGTGTCTGTTTCGGTTTGACGTATGCCCGGTGCCTTGTCGAGCGTGTAGTAGGTGCATAGGTCGTTTTCGTTTAGAATCTCGAAGACGATCTTGCATCCTGTACAGCAGAACGGCTTATCGTCCAGCCAAAGCGCTTCCCCGCACGGCTGGCCGCAGTGGTAGCAGCATAGATCGGTATGGGTAGTCGTTTCCACGTTATTTCTGCTGACGCCTCCTCAGATTACCTCATGCCCTATGCGCTATGCCAGCTAAGGCGCGGCGTGAACGCTAGCGCTAGTTCTTATAGGTAAGCAGAGTATAACCCATGAGTTTGTCGTTCTTGTTATACGTCTCACTTTTCACTACGCCGTATTGCGGAGCGATCCACTCCACGACGTTGAAGGTAAAAGTCATTGCGATGCCCATCTGATTTTTTATCGTGTTCACGCTGGTCACCTTGTAACACTCGATGTCGCCCATGGCGGTATTGAGCGTTTCTTTACCGACGACCTTCCTGTTGCTGACCGTGCAATTCAGTTTGAAAGGGATTCCACCGCCCCCGTCTGCACTGACGGTTATCGAACCATCTTTAAGTTCCTGACCAGGAGAAAGGTCACTGGGAATTTGGAGATCCTCTCCGTCGATCTTCAATTCCGACGTTCCGAACGCTGCAAGCTGCTCCTGGGGAATGTAGTTTCTCATGTCCACGTAGATGATCCCGTTGTCACAGTGAAACTCGTATTGGCCCGCGTGCATTTCCTTGCCCTTTTCATTTTCGATTTGTGAATGAATGGTGGCATCAAATCCGGCGCTCGTCGGTGTATAGCTCAGCACCTTCTGTTTTATCTTTCCAGTAGGTTTGCCTTTTGCGTTAAAAGTTTCCATATGCCACTCCCCGTTTTCCTTGATTACATAAAAGGGGTTGCACTGCGGATACGCGGCGGCGCTTACGCCCGCCACGAGAAGCAGGGTTGAGATGAGGTGTTTCATAGCCAACTACAATTAGGGTTTAAAATTTGACACTAATTAAAAGTATAATACTTCCGACAATTATGAAAGCACCTCACGCAGAACCTGGACCGATCGAATTTCTCCCAGCGACTCGATATGTTCGCCGAAGAATCCGAGCAGCGCCTCCAAAATTTCCCTGCGTCGGGTGACCGGCATACCCGGCAACTCATCATACCCGGCGGCCAGTAAACTTTCGAGTACGGATTCAGTCTCCGGGTCAAAAAGTCGTGTGCCGCCGATTTGGACCGTAGTATACACCCCGAAACCCAGGTGGCGGCTGAGTTTGATCAGGAAAAGCAAGTGAAAATCCTCATAGTTTTTCTCAAGGCTTTCCAGGATGCGTAACGAGTTGAAAATGAACTCGAAAAGAGGCCCTGGGGCGGTTTCTTCCCGGACTGTTTTGTTCAGAATTTCGCAAATAAACATGGCGATGGCCGATTTGCGAACGTCGGTTGCAACCGAATGGTAGGGGTACGCGCACTTTACCTCACGAAGCCTGTTGATGTTGGCGTTCTCTCGGTGATACACTACCATTTCCAGTAGGGTCAGCGGCTGAAACAGTGCCATTTTTCCAGCGGACGTTTTCGAGCTTCTGACCCCATTAACAATATAGGATTGTATGCCGAAAGCTTCCGTCAGGACTGTCACGATGATGGAGGACTCCCTGAAACGGGTGAACCGAAATACAATACCCCTGGTCTTTGCAATCATCGGCTGAGGCTCGTCATTTTTTTTGCTATTCCACAACGGCAATCCGTCCTACAAAGTGCTCGCTACCATCGGCCGACGCGCTGAACACGAGGTACACGCCCGTCTTGACGCGTTGGCCATTGTAGTTTCTCACGTTCCAGGTCGCAGTCCCACCCGCAGCGTATGTTTGCCATACGAGCCGACCGCCCGCGTCCGTGATTTTAACTACCGCGTCCGTTGCCAGGCCGCTGATGCCCACCAATCCATTGAATTCGAACGTCACCGGGTTGGGGAATATCTTAACCGATTCAAATCCGCGTTGGCCCGTCGTGGCATCGGAACGGTAGGAAACCAAGCCCGCTGCCGTGGCTATGAATACTTCGCCGGTCTGACCATCGATCGCGATATCCAGAACGTGGTTGGATGGCATAGGACTATTTTCCCGATTGAAATGGTGAATGAGGTCATCCCCTTCCGGACCGAAAAGCCAAATGCCATGCTCGGTGCCTACCCATTTTCTGTTACCGTCGTCTACTGCAATCGCCGTCACCTTCTGGCCCGTGAGCAACAAGCGCCCATCGAAGCTTGGCCGGCCGGCGCTGATCGAAGAATTGTACACACTCGCGCGGACGACAAAAAACGCTAGGCCGGTGATCCGAGCACTTCTGTCCGCCGCAAGACAATTCACGTTGTCGTGGGGAAGTCCGCCGTTCCCCGGCGCGTCGGTGAGATATACGCTGTTCCCGTCGGGGTTCAAGACCAAAATACCGCCTCCGTGCGCAGGACTCAGGGCAGCCCATACCGCCCCCGCATAATCCAACGTTAGCGACAACGGGAATCGCGAAACTGGTGCAGCAAATGCATAAGACTCCCACGAGTTGCCGTCGAACCTATGCAGCGGATTTGAAGCGCCGAAGTTGGCAACCCACACATTTTCCGAGTCGGAAGCCAACGCGGTGATGTTAACATGATCTCCGGGAGGATTTGTGTTTACCAACGTACTGTTGGTTTCGTCAAATATTGTGTTGGGTGAAGCGATAGGTCCGGCTTGCACGCCATGTCCAAAAGATGCGATGAACGGTGAGCCCTGAGCATATACCATGTCCGTTACATCCGGTACCACCGCTGTTTCCGTAGTCCACGCGCCGTTCGAATAGGCACTGATATGCCCGGCATTTTCCTGGGCCTGGAAGTTCGCAGTATATCCCCCGGCCAGGGCGTAGATCTTGCCCTCAACCCGGACCAATTTTCTTGTAATACCAAATGCAGGTCCATTGGCTACATAGACGGCCGGGGTACCCGGTCCCGCCGACAGCAGTCCGTTTGTGCTATCGCCGATCCATACCGTGCCGCCCCCTTCAAGGGCAAATTGAAACCCAGTGCCATGGGGCGTAGAAGCCTCTGTTATCACATTGTCGCTCGACAGCAACCACGTGTGATCCTTTTCACAGATGACCAGGTGGTCGGCTGAGCTGGTCAGGCTCACGATCTGCCCGGCTCCAGGATAAGCCTGAGGCACCCAGGCTCCATTGTCCTGGTAAAACAATCCCGCTCCGTTGACGGCGGCATACATTCTGCCATTGAATGGGGATACTGCCCCTACCGGGCCTGCAAGTGCACCCTGGTCGTGGCGCCTCCAGTTGTGGTAATCGAGGAGGTTGTCAGTAAGCCTGCCGGCGAGAACACCGGCATCTGTCGCGAGATAAATGCTGTCGCCCAACACGGCACTTTGGTAAATCGTCAGGGATGTGCCGTTGACACCGAGGTTGCGCCACGTTTCCCGCACCTCATGGCGCGCGACATCAAACACCACGAGTCCATAGGGTGTTGCCAGGTAGGCGAGCCCGTTCGCGAAGGCAATATGTTGTATCGTAGCGTCGCCTACTGTTTCTGTTACCCAATTGAAGTGGGCAATGTCGGTTCCGCTGATTACGCCCAAGGCGCCCGTGGTGTAACCAATAAATAGTTCGCCTGATGCGGGGTCATGCGCAAGGGAGGAGATAACGTCGCCAGACAGACCGTTCAACCCGGTAAGCACGGAGAGAGAATTGTCCGAAAGATCCAGGACCATGAGGCCAGTGCTACATGCAGCGTAGACCTTTTGATTGCCCATGGCAATACTCGTGACTGAGGAGTATGAAACATGGGTTCGCCAATGGCCGATGGGGACAGCGGATTGTGAAAGGACGGACGGCCCCGCAAACAGCATCAGCATGCTGACAAAGCATGAAGTGATATACCTGAAGCATGTGTTCATGGGAAACGCTCGGCCCGTACGTTATTCTGTTTTTCGTTTTGCCATGCCTTCAATGAATGCCTTCCTGCTTCGGGCTTCGTACTGCGTACGTTCGCCCAGTACAATTTGTTCGTCACCGGGTGCCAGGCGAAATGAGAACGAGGCAAGTTCTCCTGTTCGCGCACAGATTGCATGAAGTTTGGTGACGTATTCGGCGATAGCAAGGAGCTGGGGCATGGGGCCGAAGGGTTTGCCCTTGTAGTCCATGTCGAGGCCCGCGACGATCACGCGCTTGCCTTCGTTGGCGAGCGTGTTGCAAATGTCGACGATGGCGTTGTCAAAAAACTGGGCCTCATCGATGCCCACCACATCGCAGTCGCCTGAAAGTAACATGAGGTCGCCAGCAAACTGGACGGCCGTCGACCGGATAGTGCTTTCGTTGTGCGAGACAATCAGTTGGCGATGATAGCGTACGTCAATGGCTGGCTTGAAAATTTCCACCTTTTGTCCGGCGATAATGGCGCGATTGAGCCGGCGGATGAGTTCTTCTGTTTTTCCCGAGAACATGCATCCGCAAATGACTTCGATCCAGCCTGTGCCCGATTTCTTACCGAGATGTGGTTCTATGAACATAGCCTGCAAGTTAAGTGACTGCAACGGATTTTTGCGAATGGCGACATAGCGTTCAAATAATGCGAAAATGACCTCCCGGGGCATTTTTCCGTACCGGGTTTTCGACGAAACGGCTCCCCGCTATTGCGAATAAGCGTTACATTTACAAAAGAGTAATTCCCAACAGTGCGACATGGACGAGAAAATCAATTTGAGGGCCATAGAGCGGTACAGCGACGAATTTTCCGAAAAGATGATCGAGACCTGGTTTGCCACGCGGGAATCGATTACCGGGCAGGAAATCCTCGAATTCAGCGAAATCAAACAAATTAACCTGTTTGTCATTTATGAGTTGTTTCGCACCTGGAAGCTGGAAAGCGAAAAAAATCGGAGCCCGTATTTTGATTACGACGCGCCCGAGGTCCGTGAGGCGGCAGAGGCACTGATGAACGCCCTTTCCAATCACATCCGCGTGGATCGGGCCAACTTCACACCGCTGCTTCGAAAGGCGACATACAACACGCTGCTGCTGACAATTGACCCTTACGATTTTTTCGCCGACCTGATCGAGAATCACGCGGAACTCGTCCCCTCTGAATTTGCCGATCACCTGAAATACGTACGCATTAACAAAGCACCGTTGCAACGGTTGCTGGAAAAGCTCCACGAGCGTCAGGTGACGTCCATCTCGGGAAACGAAGCGTTTGCACTGCTGGACTCGATTCTCGAGGAAGTGAACTTTACGCCGGAAGATGTCGACGAATACCTGGCCAGTTTTTCCAGAGTACTGCCCGTGTCGATCGAATCATTCTATGAAAAGAGGGAAGAACCTCAGCCCCGGGCCGAACCGGAGCAGGCCAATCACTACCAATGGCAACCTGTTAAGTCAACCGTCAACGATCAACTATCCCAGGAGCCGCGTCCCATGGTTGCGGATCAGTTTATGAGAATCACAAGCATCAAAGAAAGCCTGACGATTAATCAGAAGTTCATGTTCACAAAGGTCCTGTTTCATGGCGACTTCGAACTGTTCAGTCGCGCCATTGAAGACCTCGACCGCCAGGACCACCTCCAGGGTGCTCTTCGCTACCTTGAGAAAAACTACGAAGAATGGGATCGCGACAGTGAGGAATTCCACGAATTCATGGACCTTCTCTCAAAACGCTTTGGCACACAATAGTAGATGCAGAGGCAGATGCAGATGCAGTGGCAGTGGCAAAGAGTGAACTGTGTCTGCATCTCCCCCCGATAGCTATCGGGGTGCACTTGGACTCAGCCACGATTCATGACTTGCAGACGATGTGCGTCGAGCTTAAGTAGAATGAACAGCAGGATCGTGAATCCCCAAAGTGACGATCCACCATAGCTGAAGAAGGGAAGCGGAATGCCGATGACTGGGAACAGCCCGATCGTCATGCCGATGTTAATAGTGAAGTGAAAGAACAGGATACAGGCGACGCAGTAGCCATACACACGGGCGAATCGGCTTTTCTGTCGCTCCGCCAGGTACACGACGCGGAAGAGTAGGGCCATAAACAGGAGGATGACCATCAGGCTGCCAATCCAGCCGTGCTCCTCTCCAATGGTGCAGAAGATAAAGTCTGTACTTTGTTCCGGAACAAACTTCAATTTCGTTTGAGTCCCTTTCAGGAATCCTTTTCCGTAAGGCCCTCCGCTGCCGATCGCCACCTTTGACTGATACACGTGGTAACCCGCTCCCAATTGATCGAGGTCCGGATTCAACAGCACACGAATCCGCTTTTGCTGGTGTTCTTTAAGTACGTTGTTGAAAATGAAGTCAACGCTTTTGATCGTGCCGATGAGCATCAGCGCCGTCGCGGTGAGTACCATGATGCGTTTGCGCTTCTTTTTGCCGAGAAGGATCAACGTCAGCCACACGCAGCCAATGATTGCAAAGAGGATGTATTCGTTTTCCACCAGCAGCGTAAGAATGAAAATGATAGCCACGCCGATGCCCACGAGAATCAGGAACGGCGACATGCCCTCACGGTAGAACACGAGTACGAAGGCAGTAAATACGAGCGCCGTGCCAGTATCCTTCTGCAAGAGAATAATGGCCATGGGCAGTCCGATAATGGCGAACAGCTTAACCTGGTTCCGCATGTGATCCATCCTGAAGCCGACCGTGCCGATAAATTTGGCTACCGCGAGTGCCGTGGCAAATTTGGCAAATTCAGACGGCTGGAAACCGAAGGATCCGATCCGCAACCATGCCTGGTTACCCCCAACCTCGTGACCCGTAAATACGACAATCAAACAAAGAAAGAGTATGACGCCATAGATCACCCAGGCAAACGTCTCATAGAACCTCATGTCCATGATCAGGATGAACATGATGATCGCTATCGAAGATGCGATAAAGATGAGCTGGCGTCCGGAGTTGATGGAGGGATCGAGGATGAACTGATTTTCCTCGTAGGTTACCGAGAAGATATTCAACCAACCCCAGAATACGATGATACCGTAAAGCAATACGGTAATCCAGTCCATGCGGTTCGATATCTTCTCCTCGCGTACCATCAGTAGAGGAATTGGCCCTTCAACACATATTCTTCAATCATTGGCCTTTGCGTTTCACCCAGCAGGTATCTTTCGATCATCAGGCTGGCGATGGACGCGGCCGCGCGGGCACCCTGACCCGCGCTTTCCACATAAACTGACACTGCAATTTTTGGATTGTCCTTCGGAGCAAATGCAATGAACACAGAATGATCGGGGAGGGGATCGTTCTGAACCGTACCTGTCTTGCCGCAGACGACGATGTCGCGGAGCCGTGCGCGGTATTGTCCCGTTCCTTGCGACACTACGCGTTCCATAGCCTCCACGGCAACTTCGAAGTGTTTGGGATCAATGGTGGTTTGGTGCTTTTCCTGGAAGCGCGGAAGGGGAAGCCCGGATTTCCCGACCGACTTCACCAGGTGCGGGGTATAGTAAAACCCACGGTTAGCAATGATCGCCGCAAAGTTTGCCATTTGCAGAGGTACGACCAGGTTCTCGCCCTCGCCAATAGCGATCGAATAGATGTTGGAAAACTTCCAGGGGCGCCCGCGATATGCGCGATCATAATACGCGGGGCTGGGTACCAATCCACCTTTCTCGTTGGGAAGGTCTATACCCAACGGGCTGCCGAGTCCGAAGCTCCGTATGTGCTTGTCCCATTCTGCAAGTCCGATGCGCGTGTCTTCGAAAGGATCGCTGGAGATGCCTTTGTTGAGCATCCGGCGCAACACGTTATAGAAATAAGGATTGCACGAGTGCGTGATAGCGCCCCTCAGGTCTTCATTGGTGTGACTGCCATGGCAGTTGATGATGCTGCGGTTGCAGGGAATACGTGTTTCGGGAGTGATGACGCCTTCTTGCAGGGCCACCATCGACTGGGCGATCTTAAAGATGGAACCCGGCCGATATTGTGCCATGAGCGGTCGGTTGAACAGCGGCTTGTTGGTGTCGTTGCTGATCAACAGGAAGTTCGAACTGTAGTTCCGGCCCGTCAGCAATGAGGGGTCGTATGAGGGACCCGAGATCATCGCCAGGATCTCGCCTGTGGCGGGTTCAATGGCGATGATGCTACCTGCCTTTCCATCCATCAGGAAAGCGCCGTACTCCTGGAGGTCCAGGTCGATGGTCGTCGTAAGATCCTGGCCTGGGACAGAGAGCGTGTCATAGCGTCCGTTCTTGTAGGGACCTTTAATGATGCCGTCCTTATTGCGCAGCAGGTATCGGACCCCGCGCGTGCCCCTGAGGTAGGTTTCGTAGTACGCTTCCAGGCCGCTTTGACCGATGTAGTCGCCCTGGCGGTAGAAGTTTGTCGTGTCGTTGGCAAGTTGGTTTCGGGTAATCTCGCTGACATACCCGACAGCGTTGGCAACGGCGTCGGAAGCGTAAGCCCGTGTCGTCCGCGCCTGGATATAAAAACCTTCGAATTCGTCAATGTGGTCCTGTATTTTGGCGAAGTCGCGATTCGACAGCTGCTTGATGAATGGCGTGGGCTGCAGCTCTGAGGCGCGTTTGGCGCGGATGTCGCCGTAGAGTTGCGCGAACTGCTGACGGAGCTGTTCGGGCGTGATGTCGAATACGTGACAGAAACGCGCCGTGTCCAGGTACTGGACCTCCTTGAGGATGATCAGCAGGTCGTACTCAGGGTTGTTATACACCATGAGCTTCCCGTTGCGATCCGTAATTAGACCCCTCACCGGATAGAGGATCTCCCTTCGCATGGCGTTCGTGTCGGCAAGGTCAGCGTAGCTGCGGTCGATCACCTGAATATAGAACAGCTTCAGCAGGAAGATGACAGCCACCAGCACGAAGACGATTTGAATGATTTCCTTTCTTCCTTCGTTCATAGCCGCTTCTTTTCGCCAAACATGAATTGAAAGATGACGATTATAAGGGTGGTCAACAGTGTGCTCGCAAGGGCTTTCCACAACGTAAACCAAAAGAGCTGGAAGCCCCCCGCCTCAATAAAAAATAAGACGGCGTGATGCAAAAATACTAAGGGCAGAAGGTATATCAAAAACCACTGGACGCCGTTCATCGACAAAACCGGGACTGCGTTCGAATCATATCCTCCTTGTGGCGTGATAAGCTTCAACCAGTAGTTTCTCAGGTACATGATCAGTACGGAAGCCATGGCATGCATACCGAGGCTGTCGTAAAAAATGTCGATGGTAAAGCCCATGATGAATCCCAGGCCCATAAGGACGAGCGGATTCACTTCGACGGGCAGCAACAAGAGGTAAGCAACGTAAACAAAGCAGAACGCCGTGTGAAACAAGACAACGTGTTTCATGACGATTACCTGCAGGGCCAGGTACCCGAAGAACGAAAATATATGTCCTAGCCCAAGCCTGCTCATCGTTCTACTTCGAGAAAGGGTAATTCCAATGAATCCTGTTCTGCCTTGAGATAACTCTTGACAACGGCGACGTACGACAGCCGCTGAAAGTCCTGCGACAGTCGCACCTTCAACTCATAAAAAGGGTCGGCGTCGTTCAGTGTGATGTGATCGATGGTGCCGATCATTATCCCTTCAGGAAATACGGCGTTGTACCCGGACGTAACGATGGTATCGCCGACAACGGGACGCACGTGACGGGGGATGTAATTCAGATTGATGAAGAGCGGATCTTTGCCATCCCACTGCGCAGTGCCAAAGTGACCCGTGCGCTTTATCATCGCCGACGTCATGACGTCGACGTTGAGCAGTGAGATTACTACGCTATAGTGTTCGGAAGTAGCCTTCACCTTTCCGACCGCGCCGGAATTGCCGATCACAGCCATGCCCTCTTTAATGCCGGAGGAAGCGCCTTTGTCTATCGTAATGAAGTTGATCACCCGGTCGACCGAGTTGTTCACAACTTTGGCACTGACGAATTCGAAGCGGTTGGTGATTGTGGTGTCGGCGGCGCCCTGTGCCCGGAATGAATAAAGCAACTGCGTTTGGCGCTCGAGTGCTGTCCGGAGGTTGGCGTTCTCGCGCGCCAGGGCCTCATTCGTTTTTCGCAGGGAGAAATATTCGCCTACCCCGTGCGAAAAGCCATTAATGGCTGCAACTAGACTATTGGAAGAATTAAAAAACTGGGCGCTTTGATAATGGTTGCTGGAAACGATCAGCCATCCGCAGATGACTTCCAGCAACAGGAACGTGAAGAAGGCACGGTTCTCGTAAAAAAATAGAAACAACCGCTCCATGCCTTCATGTCATCAGGACGGCTCTGAAACTCTCCAGGTTCTTAAGTGCCATACCGGTACCCCGGACCACTGCGCGGAGCGGGTCATCGGCCACGTGAATGGGCAGCTTGGTTTTGAGAGCCAGTCGCTTGTCCAGCCCGCGCAACAGGGCCCCACCGCCCGTGAGGTAAATGCCGCGTTCGTAGATGTCGGCAGACAGTTCCGGGGGCGAGGTTTCCAGCGCTTTCAAAACAGCCTCTTCCAGCTTGGAAACCGATTTATCGAGGGCAAAGGCAACTTCTGAATAGGATATTTTTATGGTTTTTGGAATTCCTGTCATCAGGTCGCGGCCCCGGATCTCGTAATCCTCAGGGGCATCGTCGAGCTCGGTAAGTGCGGACCCTACCTCGATCTTGACCTTTTCGGCCGACCGCTCACCGATCAGCAGGTTGTGCTGGCGGCGCATGTAGTCAAGAATGTCGCGGTTGAACGTATCGCCCGCCACCCGGATGGATTGATCGCACACAATTCCCGAGAGGGCGATAACGGCAATATCCGTTGTTCCACCTCCGATATCCACGATCATATTTCCGATGGGCATTTCGATATCGATCCCGATACCAACGGCCGCCGCTATCGGTTCGTGAATCATATACACCTCCTTGGCGCCCGCATGTTCAGCCGAGTCGCGCACGGCCCGTTTCTCTACTTCGGTAATCCCTGACGGGATACAAATGATCATCCGGTGCGAAGGAGGGAAGAGACGCTTCCCCGTGTCGATCATTTTGATCAGACCACGGATCATCATTTCCGCGGCGTGGAAGTCGGCGATGACCCCCTCCTTAAGGGGTCGTATGGTTTTGATATTTTCGTGAGTTTTTTCATGCATTTGCATGGCCTCCCTCCCGATGGCGAGCACTTTGTTCGTGGTTTTGTCGATGGCTATAATGGAGGGTTCGTCTACTACGATCTTATCCTTGTAGATAATTAGGGTGTTGGCAGTGCCAAGGTCTATGGCAATGTCGCTGGTAAAAAAATCAAAAAATCCCATGTATTCAGTATGCGATAAGGTTTTGAAAAATGCCCGCCTGCCTGGGGGTAACGGTCCGCAATACGGCTAAAATTGCACTCAATTTACCAAATTATTGTTTCGGCGTTCAAAAATGTAAGTTTTTTGCCCATTTACATGAGCCGTCCCGTTGAACGACTTGTCCCTTCTTCTCAATGCCTAAAGTGGCGGATGCCTGTAAAGACCATCGCCATGTCGTGCGCATCGCAGAAGTCAATCGAGTCCTTATCTTTAACCGATCCACCGGGCTGAATGACTGCCGTGATCCCGGCCTTCCAGGCAAGCTCCACACAATCGGGAAATGGGAAAAATGCGTCGGAAGCCATTACTGCTCCCTTAAGGTCAAACCCAAAAGCACGTGCCTTATCAATCGCCTGCTTCAGGGCGTCGACCCGGGATGTCTGTCCCGTGCCGCTGGCCAGCATCTGGCCGTCGTTCGCGAGCACAATGGTATTCGACTTCGTGTGTTTGCAGACCTTCGAGGCAAACAGCAAAGCCCTGACTTCACCTGGCGTAGGCGTCCGTTGCGTGACCGTCTTCAGGTCATCGGCGCTATCTGTTTTCAGGTCGGCGTCTTGTTCGATGACGCCACCAAGTAAACTCCGGAATTGCTTCTTTGGTTCGGGGAAGGTTTTTAGCTGGAGGATGATCCGGTTTTTCTTTGACCTCAGCAGGTCCAGCGCCTCGGGTTCGAAATCGGGGGCCACAAGTATTTCAAAAAATAGCGGGTTCATCTCGGTGGCGGCAGCAAGATCTACCGTCCGGTTGGTAACGAGGATGCCGCCGAATGCCGACAGCGTGTCAGCCTGGTAGGCCTTCATATAGGCTTCCTTAACCGTGGGTGCTGTCGCCGCGCCACAGGCGTTGGTGTGCTTTACTATAACAAACGCCGTCTCATCCTGAAATTCGCGCAACAGCCCGAGCGCCGCATCAATATCCACGAGATTGTTATAAGAGAGTTCCTTCCCGTTCAACTGTTCGAACAGAGCGTCCAGGTCGCCATAGTACGTCGCCTGCTGATGCGGATTCTCGCCGTAACGGAGTGGCCGAGCGGGGCCGAAAGACTTTCGAAACACTGGGAGTTGTTCACGCGCGTTGAAGTAGTCGAAGATCGCTGCGTCGTAGGCCGCTGTCACATCAAATGCCATCGCTGCGAAACGCCGCCGGTCGTCAAGGCCTGTGGTGCATTGTTTCTCCTTGAGCAAAGTCAAAAGTTCATCATACTGGGTACGCGACGAAACGATGAGTACGTCGTGATAATTTTTGGCGGCAGCCCGGATGAGGGAGATTCCGCCGATATCGATTTTTTCTATTACTTCAGCTTCCGGTTTGCCCGCCGCTACGGTTTCGACAAACGGATACAGGTCAACGATCACCAGGTCAATAGGGGCCACGTTAAACCGGCTTGCCTCCTCTTCGTGAGTGTTGTCGCCCCGTCGGTACAGTATTCCTCCAAAGATCGCGGGGTGAAGGGTCTTGACGCGACCACCAAAAATGGAAGGGAATCCTGTGACGGATTCAACCGGGGTCACGGGGTGTCCAAAGCCCTCAATAAAAGTTTGAGTGCCTCCTGTCGATATAAAGGTTGCCTGGTGCCGGGCAAGCTCCTCGATGATAGGCTCAAGATTCTCCTTATAGAAAACAGAAACCAATACTCGGGAGATTTTTCTGGTCATGCTGTGGGAATTGAAAGGTGCAAAACTATCAAAAATGGGGGAGCGCTCAAGATCGGCTCGAAGGTTAGGTCCTGAATTTTTAGAATTATTTAGTTTGGCTGCTTAGTTTTGGTTATGCGACTGTTTTTACAGATCAACATTGGTGATTGGCAGGATCAGGGTTATGCGAGGCCCATGCTCCACCTTGCTTCATCACTGGCCGATGATGTTATCGGCACGGACGTGGATACACTTTCGGAGCCCCACGTCGTCGACCTGGTTAAGAAACTGGTCAGTCAGTCGCAACACACGTTCCTGCTTGTATATGCCAGAAACCCGGATCAGCCATTGAATAACGTGCTCTCCCTCTTTAGCCACCTATTCGATTGCCAGGATAAGATCCACCTCGCTGTATTCGCAGGCGAGCATGCGACCGCGGAAAAACTCCTGCGTACGCTCGATGAAAAATTCGTCAAGAACGACGAGGACGAACTGATTCGAAAGATGGTGAAGCAGTTTGCTCGCGGATAACGCGCAGCGCGTCAGCTCAGGCCCTGAAGATAGCCCGACGTTTCATAGGGCTCGAGATCGATGGAGAACTCATCTGCATCCAGGTAGGCTGGGAACTTGTCGCGGAAAGCCTGCAGGGAATGTGCATTCAATCCGATGGTCTTGCTCGTATCGACACTTTCAAGGGTGAATACCGCCTCGCCCTTGGGGCTCACTACCGACGAATGCCCGTTGTATTCAATGCGGTTGCCGTCTGTTCCCACACGATTGACCCCCGCCACGTAACACAGGTTCTCAATCGCACGTGCCTTCAGTAGCGTATCCCACGCGTCTATCCGCGCGGTAGGCCAGTTTGCCACACAGACCAGGAGATCGTATGACAACGTCCGCGACGTGTGATCGTAACGGTTCCTGCACCACACTGGAAAACGCAGGTCGTAACATACGAGGGGACAAATACGCCAGCCTTTCCATGTGCCTATCAGGAGGCTCTCTCCTGCACTATACGTCTTTTGTTCCTCCGCCATCCTGAACAGGTGACGCTTATCGTATGTCCTGAAGTTTCCACCCGGCTCCATCCACAACAACCGATTGTAAAACCGATCGCGTACGTTGCAGATGAAGCTTCCCAACATCAGCGCTCCGGTCTGGTCGGCCATCTGTCGCATCCATTTTGTGGTTTGCATATTCATCATCTCGGCCAAACGGGGAGCCGCCATGGTGAAGCCAGTCGTGAACATCTCGGGTAGGATGATGATATCGGTAGAAGCGCCAATGCCCCAGATTTTTTCTTCGAACATGGCCAGGTTGGCACCAATATCCTCCCAGTGCAGATCAGATTGTATGATTGTGATGTTCAGGTCCGTCATAGCTCGGCGCAAATAAAACAAATGAGGAGAAGAAACCTAGCCCCCCTGTAGTAGACATCCTGCGGATGTCACTACAGGGTCCGCAGGATACGACCGGCCTCTGCTAGCGTTTCGTCCTTCTTTGCAAAACAAAACCGGAGCAACTGCTGGTTCAGTTGCTGTTCATAAAAAACCGATACGGGAATGCAGGCGACTTTGTGTTTCTGTGTCATTTCCACGGCCAGGTCCATCTCAGGCTTGTCTGACCATCCCCGGTATGACACAAGCTGAAAATACGTTCCCCGGCTGGGTAGGGGCTCAAACGGTGTCCCCTTAAGTTGTTCAAGGAAGAAGTCGCGCTTCTTTTGGTAAAACAATGCAATGCCGTCGTAGTTGGACTCGTCTTTTAGATACTCCGACAGCGCTTTCTGTATTGCCGTGTTGATGCTGAATGTGATGAATTGATGGGCCTTCCTGATCTCATTGGTAAGATTCACGGGAGCAACCGTATAACCGATCTTCCACCCCGTGGCATGAAAGGTTTTTCCGAACGAAAAAACTGCGATGCTCTGCGACCGCAACGCCGGATAATGCAACACGCCTTCGTGTCGGGCGCCGTCAAAGATAATTCGCTCGTAGGCCTCGTCGCTCAACACAATCAGCCCGTGCTTGAGCGCGAGGTGCTCCAGGGCCTGCAGATCCTGGGGGGTGTAGGTTCGCCCTGTAGGATTATGGGGCGTATTGATCATGAGCATTCGCGTTCTTGGCGTGATCGATCGTTCAACCAGGTCCCAGTCAATAGCAAAGTCGGGCGGTCTCAGCGTGACCCGCACGGGTTTTCCACCGCACAGCCGGACAGCAGGATCGTACAAGTCGTAGGAAGGGTCGAACATGATGACCTCTTCACCCCGATCTACGAAGGCAGCAATGGAGGAATAAAGCGCCTCCGTAGCGCCCGCGGTGATGGTAATTTCCTTTTCAGGATTTGCTGCGTAGCTGTAGGTCCGGCTCACCACAGTGCCTACCGATTCAAGAAGCTCCGGCAGCCCCGCCATGGGCGCATATTGGTTGTAGCCTTCATCCATGTATCGGCTTACCAGCCCCGTAAGGCGTTTGTCCACGTCAAAATCGGGGAACCCCTGCGAAAGGTTTATGGCGCCGCAGTCGGCCGCCATGCGGGACATGACCGTAAAGATTGTCGTTCCGACGTCGGGCAGCTTTGAGCGAAAGTTCATAGGTGCGGCGGGTACGGCGGAGTCGAACCTCCGGTCACACTTTGTGTTTGATCCGGTATTCGGTGTCGACCTTTCCCCGGGAAATATCGGAAAGTTTGCTCTTCAGCAGGCGCTTTTTCAGGGGCGTCAGGTAGTCGATGAACAGCTTGCCTTCGATGTGATCGTATTCATGCTGGATGATCCGGGCTTTGACACCGTCATACTCCTCATCATGGAGGTTCCAGTCTTCATCATAATACCGGATGCGCAACTTTTCCTTTCGGGAAACGGGCTCACGTATGTTGGGAATGCTGAGACAGCCCTCCTCAAATTCCCAGTCGTCGCCCTGCTCTTCCAATAGAACGGGATTGATAAAGGCCTTCCTGAAACCCTCCATGCCGGGCTCGTCTTCCAGTCCCGTTCCATCGACGACAAAAAGACGTATAGACTTACCGATCTGTGGCGCTGCCAGGCCGATACCCTGGGCGTGCTCCATGGTTTCAAACATGTCGCGTATCAATTCCTTCAGGTCCGTGCCCTGTGGAATCTCTTCGGTCGGCTGCCGGAGTACCGGGTCTCCGTATAATACAATCGGGTAAATCATTTGCTTAATTTCTTCCGCCAAAGGTAACGCATATTCGCAAAGATTAAATCCGTGTGTCCGTCGAAGGTCGGCGGTCTGACCCTACTTGCCGCGGCCCGATTCGAGGAAACCCTGCAGGATAATGGCCGCGCTGATCTTGTCGAGGTTGGCCTTGTCCCGGCGGTCTTTTTTCTTCATCCCCCCCTGGATTTGCGCATGCTTCGCCAGGGAGCTCGTGAACCGCTCGTCCACCAGGTGGATGGCCTTTTCCGGAAAGGTACGCTGCAACTCGTCCACAAATTTCTTTACCTGCGGGGCAATGGGGGAGTCGGCGTCCGACATCGTCCGGGGCATCCCCACAACAAAGGCATCGACTTCCTCCCTGGCCAGGTACGACTTCAGGAACGAGAGTACCTCGGTAGTGACCACTGTCTCCAAGGGTGTGGAGATGATGCGCAACGGGTCCGTTACAGCAAGCCCCGTTCGCTTCAGCCCATAGTCGATACCGATCAATCGTCCCAAGGCCCCGGATTTTTTCTGCGGTATATTAATTGGACCAGACCACTTCGGTACGGAATGGATTCCACCAGTTCGAACGGCGTCCGTTCGCCTTTTCCAAACAACGGAATACCATCGCCGAGGAGGAGTGGATGGACTGACAGATGCATTTCATCGATGGCGCTCGCGTTCCGGAATGCGGCGACGAGTTCCGCGCCACCGTAAAGCCAGATGTCTTTGCCCGGTTGCAGCTTCAGCGCGCGTACGTACGAAAGGGGGTCTTCCTGCACGAGGTCAACGTTGCCAAACGGTGTCTGGTTGAGCGTGCGGGAGAATACCACCAGGTTCTTGTCTGCGTACCACTTTTCAACATAGGGTACGATGACTTCATACGTCTTGCGGCCCATGACAAGCGTATCCACACGGTTGCCGAATGCAGTAAGCCCGTAATCGTCGTCCGTGAAACACCAGTCGTATTCGCCATTGGGGCCGGCGATATAGCCGTCAATCGTAACGGCCAGGTTAAGCAGGATTTTTCGCATGGGGTCAGTTGAAGCGGGTCTTTTCGAAAAAGATCTGCTTCACCCTGTTTTCCAGTGCCATAGCTTTGGGAAACAGGATTTCGTTCTCGATCCGCGCGTGGGTGATCAGGCTCCTTTCGAACTCTTGCAATTCCTGGAAAATGACGCGGATGTGGAGCGGGGCACTGGGCTTAAGCGTGTAGTTGTCTGTGATTTTACGGATGCCCTCCATTTCATCGTCGTGCGCTTCATGTTCGACGGAAAGCTTGTGAATGGAATTCTTTTCCAACTGATAGTATACCCGCGAAAGATTAGCCCTTCCTTTCAACGCGCGTTCCAAAAGCCGGATGTAGGTGAACAGTGTGTCCTCCTCTTCGTATATGTGTTCTATAAAATCTTCTACAAATAAGGGGAACACCAGCTTCAGGTCCTTCTCCAGCTGATTATAATCGGGGTGATTGGCCCGGAAGGATTCGACAAGCCGTCCGATGTACGGCAGCTTGTGCTTAATAAAAATGTAGTGCGCGTGTTTGAGGTACTCTATGATAAGGTCGATGGGATAGTCGAGGAGGGGCAGCTGGGTCTGCTGGAGGAGGCTGGGCGACTCCAGCTCGCGGATCACCTGTTAGAGCTTGAGGTTCCGCTCACGGCAAACCTGCTCGAGCGTGTGTCCGGAACACTCATAAAATCGGACGCCCAGGTAGTACAGTACGTAGCCATGTACGTAATTTTGGTCTACCAATTCGCTGATGCTCTTTTGCCTTAAGGCCGATTTTTCCATACTGCAACGGGTAAAGATAGGCAATCGCTTTAAAATTTATGCGGTTAATCATAGCCAAATGAATTCTGTCTGATTTTTGTCTTTTTCCACTATGGCATCAACTATTTTTGATCTTTGGCGCATTGCGGTGCCCCGCAGAATGAATTTGCGGGCGATTTCGTTGATTCTTAGGTAATAGGACATTATTCGTGTATGGAGATTTCGAATACAAAGAGTCAGATCCGGCTTCCGTTCGTCCTCTTTGCAGGTCTGGCGGCGGGGATACTCGTGGGCGCCACATTCGGGAAAAGAGAGGATGCGGATGTCGACCCGGAGGTCAGGAAATTCCGGGAAGTACTTACCCACGTTAAGGAGTCGTACGTAGACCAGGTGGACACGCGTGACCTGGTTGAAGAAACGCTCCAGGATATGTTGTCGAAGCTCGATCCGCATTCGGCCTACATCCCTGCCCGCGACCGGGAGCGCGCCAATGAAGACCTGCGCGGCAACTTTGACGGCATCGGGATTGAATTCCGGATTTTCAACGATACAATCGTGGTGGTCTCTCCCTTGAGCGGAGGACCGTCCGAAGCCGTGGGCATACTTTCCGGTGACAAGATCATCCGTGTCGACACGATGAACGTCGCCGGAATCGGCATCACCAACGAGGATGTCATGCGGTACCTGAAGGGCCCTAAAGGCACGGAAGTCGAGGTGGGGATACTGCGGGGTAAACAGGAACTCCAATTCAATATTGTCCGCGACAAGATCCCACAATACTCCGTTGACGCGGCGTACATGATCGACGATGAGATCGGTTATATCAAGGTGAGCCGGTTTGCCGCAACTACCTATGAGGAGTTCACCCGCGCCCTTCGCAAACTCAAGGAGCAGGGCATGAAGAAACTCGTCTTTGACCTGCAGGGGAATCCGGGAGGGTATCTGAACATCGCCATCGACATTGCAGACGAATTCCTCCCCGCATCGCGACGGATTGTATATACCAAGGGGAACAACAGCCGCTACGACCAGTCGGCGAATGCCACATCCCGTGGTAGCTTTGAATCGGGCGATCTCATTGTGCTCGTCAACGAAGGAAGCGCCTCAGCATCGGAAATCGTTGCGGGCGCATTGCAGGATAACGATCGCGCCCTCATCGTAGGTCGACGCAGCTTCGGGAAGGGCCTCGTGCAAAGCCCTTTCGACCTGAGCGATGGCTCCGAGATACGACTGACCATCTCGCGATACTACACGCCGAGCGGCCGTTCTATTCAGAAACCTTACGACGACGAGCAGGCCTATGCCCGCGACATCATCAGCCGGTACAACCACGGCGAATTCTTTCACGCTGATAGCATTCACCTCAACGACTCGCTCAAGTATCTAACGCTCAAAGGCCGGTCGGTCTACGGCGGGGGAGGGATCATGCCTGACTATTTCGTTCCTCTCGATACGTCGCTGAACAGTCACTACCTCAACGAACTATACTCAACGTATGCCATGTTCGAGTATGCATTCTACTATGCCGAAAAGCACAAGGACGAACTTGAGAAAATGGGATATGAAAATTACAGGCGTCACTTTGTCGTCTCAGACGAGATGCTGAACGAGCTTGTGCAGGTTGGCGTGCGGAACAAGGCAAGGCCTGACTATGCTGAGCTCAAAAAAAAGAAGCGCCTGTTCCAGATCCATCTCAAGGCCCAAATTGCAAAAGGCGTATGGAAGAACGACGGATACTATCCGATCTTCAACGAAACCAACGAAATACTTCAGCAGGCGCTCAAGCTATTCGACCAGGCGCCTGAGATGGACCGCATGAACATGTAACCTCCGGGTGGCATCCTCAGGTTGTAAGGCCGATTGCCTATCTTGATGCATTATTAACCTGAACGTTATGTATTACTATCGACTAGGACGCGTACCGCCCAAACGACATACGCAATTCCGCCAACCTGACAACAGCCTGTACCGCGAAGAGGTGGTCAGCTCAAAGGGATTCTCCGGCATTTATTCGATCCTGTACCACATCAACCCGCCTACACGCGTTCGCGCCGTGGGAGAGTCCGTACCCTACGGACCGCGGTTGATACAAGACTACGGACTTAGGCATACACATCTCAATACGTCGCGGGTTGAAACGACGGGCGACGACTACCTCTCAGCGCGGAAGGTCTTGCTGGCAAACGCCGACTGTGCCATCGCTATCTGTGCTCCTTCACAACGCCGCATGGACTACTTCTACAAAAACGCGGAAGGCGATGAAGTGATCTTTGTTCACGATGGCGAGGGCGTTCTCTATTCTCCGTTTGGAAAACTTACGTTCCGGAAGGGCGACTATGTCGTCATTCCCCGTACGGTCATCTACCGATTGGAATTCGGCGACGGTCCGCTCCGGCTCCTGATCATCGAATCGGCGTCGCCCATAGAAACAGTACGGCGTTACCGGAACGAGCTTGGCCAGTTGCTCGAACATTCGCCCTATTGTGAACGAGACATCAGGCCGCCAGAAGAGCTTGTGGCAGATACATCCAAAGGCGACTGGCTGATCCGCATAAAGAAGCAGGGCCGTCTGCATAACTACCATTATGATTTCAGTCCCATGGACCTCATCGGCTGGGACGGCTTTCTATGGCCCTATGCATTTTCTATTCACGACTTTGAGCCGATCACCGGGCGCATCCACCAGCCGCCGCCGGTTCACCAGACTTTTCAGGGTCACAACTTTGTGATCTGTTCATTTGTCCCGCGCCTGTTCGATTACCATCCGCTCTCGATTCCGGCTCCATACAACCACAGTAACATCGACAGCGACGAGGTGCTCTACTATGCCGAAGGTAACTTCATGAGCAGGAGGGGAATAGAGCGCGGAAGCTTTACGCTTCATCCGGGTGGCCTGCCTCACGGTCCGCATCCGGGTACAGTAGAAAAAAGTATTGGCGCAAAGGCCACGGAAGAACTGGCGGTTATGATCGACACATTTCGTCCCCTACACCCGACAGAGGATGCGCTTCCGTTCGTAGATGCGAATTATCCGATGAGCTGGACTGAAGATGGGACCGGATTTCATGAGGTCAATGCGCCGTAGCAGGAGAAGTAAGTAGTGAGTAAGTAAGAAGTAATAATCGGCCTTTCGACAGACTCAGGGACCGGGCAGATTCCAGATAAATTTTCAAATCGAAGGCCGCCATTCACTCATTCGCTCATTCACTCATTGACTCCCCGTCTCACGTCTTGGGTTTCTTTCGTTCGCGGCTAAGGCTGAAATACAGGAGGGCGCCCAACAGATTAAAAAACAGGATCAGCAGCAGCCAGATTGCCTTGTCGTACGGTCGTTTGAATTTGCTTCTTATGACATCAATGATTGCAATGATAGGGACGATGATCGCCAGGGCAATGAAGACATAGATGATGATCCATTCGGTGCTTAGCGGCAGTTCAGAGAAATCCATATCGGGTGATTTGTGAGCATGGTGCGAATGGCTGAGCTCTGTCGGTCACCGGCAAGTTAATGGTTATTAATCCATTTTTCAATTACTCTCGGATAATGGTAGTGTTCAAGGCGATGCACTTTCTCGGCGATCGTCTCGGGTGAGTCGCCAGCATCTACGTCGCACGTCGCCTGAAAAATCACTGGGCCATCGTCGTAGGCCTCTGTGACTTCGTGAATGGTGATGCCCGTTTGCGAATCGCCGGCGGCCTTCACAGCTTCGTGTACACGCATCCCGTACATTCCCTTCCCACCGTAAGACGGCAACAGCGCCGGATGTATGTTCAGTATGCGAGCAGGAAACATCTCCAGAAGGTTGTGGGGCACAAGCCAAAGAAAACCAGCGAGTACCAGGTGTGAGACGTCCATGTCGCGCAACGCATCGGCAACGCGCTCGGTGTGATAAAACTCATCTCGGTTGAAGACGACAATAGGAATGCCATGTTTGCGGGCACGCTCCAGGACGTAGGCATTCGGGTTGTTGGAAAGAACAGCCACCACCGAGATGTTGGGGTGACCGCGGAAATAATTAATAATGGCCTCAGCGTTGGTGCCGTTCCCGGAGGCGAGAATGGCGATTCGGGCGTTCTGCATGCAGCAAAAGAAAAGAATCCGCGCCAGAGGGCAAAATGCCGTCACACGAATGCCATGCTAATGATACCCAGCACCAGAATTACTTTGCAGAATGTGCTGATCCATGTAAACTGCTTTTTCATATCCGCCCTAAGCAGCCACACGGCCAGCAGCAATACCGGTACAAACAGGAACAGCGCAAAGTAGTACAGGGGCAGTTGGGTGAATGACCGGTTGATCACCAGCACGGCGACGAGGAATATGATGAGTATCAGGAAGATTACTGCCTTCGTCCTGCGAATGCCCAGGAGGATGGGCAGCGTGCGACATCCAAAGGTGTTGTCGCCCTTAAGATCTTCCATATCCTTGACAATTTCGCGCACGAGCGTCATGAAAAACGCGAATAGTGCATAGATCCATATCAGGCTGTGATGAGGGAAGAACAGCACGTCTACGACGAGGATGCTGAGACCGGTGAGCAACGCGACGGCGACGTTGCCGATGAAGGGTTTTCGCTTCAGTGTGTTTGAATACAGCCAGAGCAGCCAGACGGAAAACAAATTGGCCGCGCCAATCCACAGTGACAGGTAGCCCCCGATTGCAATCCCCGCCGCTGAGAATAGTCCGTGAAGCAACAGGGCATAGCGACGGCCAATGCTCCGACCCACGACCACGCGGTCGGGCTTGTTGATCAGATCGATCTTGACATCATAGTAGTCGTTGATGATATAGCCCGCGGCCGCGATGAGAAGCGTCGAGAGCGTAAGCAACGCCAGCCTCGGGTTGAATATCACATCAGCATTGACCAGGTAGGCGGCCGTGAAATATTGTGCCAGGGCAATGATCAGGAGATTCCATACCCGGGTCAGGCGGAGAAGCGACGAAATAAAATCCTTTAACCTGGTAATAGCCGTTTCCATGGTGTCGTCCTGAATAACAAAAGTAACGAGACCGGTGGATTTGTGATTTTTTCATTTGTGATTTTCGATTGATGCCGCCGATCCTGTATTTCGATCAGGAAAAAGATCCGGTTTTACCAGACACGGTCGGCCAGCTTCGACAAGGGGGCATGGCCCTTCAATAGGCTCAGCCTTATCCAGGGACCCCGTCTTTCTTGGGGAAACGCACCTGGACGCTGAGCCTGTCGAAGGGAGCTAGTCGAAGGACTAAAGCCTCACCGCAATCCTTCCCAGAACATTGATCCCGGCCTGCGGATAGAAATACGGTACGCCGTCGTAGCTGTAGCCGTTCGACGTGTATTCCGCGTCGAACAGATTGTTGATGAGCAGGCTCAACTCCACGCGCTTTGTACCTGTCGGTTGAAACTCCCAGGTAATTCTGAGATCATTGACAAAGTACCCATCGAGGGTTAGTGCCTCGTTCTGTGTATTGTCGAGGTATTGTTTGCTTACATACTTCGAAAGCAGCGAGACACCCACGCGGCGGTGGGGATGGAAGGTTAGCTGGCTGCCCGCAATCCACTCGGGTGAAAGAATGATCGCCGTATTGGCCTTCCGCGTGGTGCCGTCGGCTTCTTCCCAGACGAAGTCGACGTTTCGGTTTCTGCTCCAGGTCGCATTGACGTTCCAATCCACCCACCGGGAAAGCCGTACGCCACCCGCCACTTCAACTCCGGTGCGGTAGCTTTCGCCGACATTGGCCCGTATAGGATTGCCCACATTGTCGAGTTCGCCGGTCAGAACCAGTTGGTCGCGGTATCGCATAAGGTAGTAATTGATCGCAAAATTGTATAACGTCGTAGTCTTCCGATAACCGGCTTCAAGATTGCCCATGCGTTCCGGTCTCGGCAGTACATCGTTCTCCAAATAATCGGTGCGCGTCGGCTCTCTGTGTGCGATGGCGTAAGAAGCGTACACCATACCGCCATCATTGAGCGAATAGCTCAGTCCGGCTTTTGGATTGAAGAAGTTGTGCTCGTCGGAAATTGCATATGTCGATTGGTCGTCGTCTGTGCCTGCCGTCGTGTAGGCCACGCGCCGCCATTGAACGTCTGCAAAACCGTTGAGGCGGTCGGTGAATCGGTATTGCACTTTTGCGTAAAGATTAACGTCGGACTTATCGGATTCACCCTCATAGAAACGCTGACCTGGCACGTGATCGATCGCAAATTCTCCCCACGTTATTTCCCCGAAGTGATAGGCAGGCGTGAATCGGTGATACCCACCTCCGAAGGTAAACTCAGCGTTAGTGCTTTCATGCAACAGTGAAAAGGTGGCACCGTAAAAGTGATTTTTGAGCCACTTGCGGGTGACAAAATCTCCTGCCTCGATGAGGCTGTCGCCGATGACAAGGTTGGGAAGTCCCAACGATGCGAAAGACTCTTCCTGGTTGTAGTTCTCATAGTATCCGCGTCCAAACGTGTAGTGTAAGGCTGCGGACAACGTTGTGGAAGGCGACAATACCTGTGACAGATGGAGTTGCGTGTGGTCCTGCAGGTAGTTGTCGGTCTGATTGTCGTAATACCGCATTACGTTTCCGTCATCATCGTAGATCGCACCGGCGTAGTTGAAGGTCCGCCGTTCGTTCATCATTTCGGGGTCGATGCCGTACCAGGACTGGTAAGTCTTTTCCCTTCCTCCAAAGAATATGGCAGAAAGCAGCGTACGGTCGGAGCGGTAGCCGGTGGCAAAATAGTACGATCCCAAATCCGAGAAGGCACGATCGATGTATCCGTCAGACACGATTTTGGAGAGTCTTCCTTCCGCGCTCCAATGCTCGTTGATGAGACCTGTACCGGCGGAAACCGTAAACCGGCGCGTATTAAAGGATCCCACTGCCATCGTAGCCTCGGCGAACGGGTCATCGCCACCGATATTCGTTTGCAGGTTCACGGTACCTCCAAAAGCACCGGCTCCATTGGTGGAAGTTCCGACGCCGCGTTGAATCTGGATGCTTCGCGTCGACGAGGCAATGTCGGGAATATCGACCCAAAACGTACCGAGAGATTCGGCGTCGTTATAGGGAATGCCGTTGATGGTAACGTTGATACGTGTTGCGTCGCTTCCACGAATGCGCACGCCCGTATAGCCAATGCCCGTGCCGGCGTCCGACGTGGTGACGACCGATGGCGTCCAGTTCAGCAGGTAAGGAAGATCCTGACCGAAATCCTGTCCACGGATGGTCGTGCGGTCGACGTTGACAAACGTAGTTGGCGTGAGTGCGTCGGCACGGGTTGCCTCAACAACCACTTCGTCGGTAAAGGTCGGCGCTTCCTTAAGCTCGACGTCAATGCTGATGTCGCGCGACACATCCACGGGCAAGGAGGCGTCCTTGTGCCCGAGGTACCTGACGAACAGGGCGTATTTTCCCCCAGATACATTCGTCATTGAGAAATGGCCGGCGCTGTCGGTCACGGCAAACCAATGCCCGGGCAACAGCTGGACCGTAGCGCCCGCAAGAGGTTGATGCGTTTCATGCTGCCGCACTTCGCCGCTGACCTGAAATTGTCCGGCGGCAGCAAATGATGACAGTGCCAAAAGCACTGTTTGCGTAAAACGTAACATGATGTAACTGTTTTGGTGTAAACTGGCGGACGTACAGGGGAATATGTCTGCCTGTGTTTAACCTTCCTGCATGATCGCAGGCTTGCCTTCCCTTCGGCCGCATTACCGGCATCAGGTGATATGGGTATGATCTCAGCCCGTTATATTAAGGCACCCCTTAGTTACTGGTCGTGTGTTGTGTGTGTGTGAGGCACAAAGTTACTAAAGAGTGTTTGAATAAAAAACCCGACCCGATTCCGCGCAGCGCAGTGATAATCCAATTTGGATTTCTTAATGAAAAGAAAATTTTGTGCTGTGTTCTGGCGGAAAAATCCCAATATTAATGGGAAATGGAATTGTGTAATGTTTGAAGTTACGGTCGGGAACCAGACGTTTCGCATACGGCACGCGGAAGAGGGACTTTATGTCGACGACGCGTTGCTATCCCTGGACGTTGCCCGCGTGGATGAAAACACGTATTCGCTGATATACCAGGGAAAGAGTTTTACAGGTGAGATCATCAGATCCGATCCACGCCGACGGGTAATTGTCATTCGCATTAATGGCCGGCCTTATGAGGTTAAGGTCAAGGACCGGTTCGATCTTTTACTCGAGAAGCTGGGTATCGGCAACAACGATGCGAGTCGACTTAATGTCGTGCGGGCGCCCATGCCCGGACTCATTGTAGAGATGAAGGTGAAGGAAGGCGATACAGTCGCATCCGGAGATTCCCTGCTGGTTTTGGAGGCAATGAAGATGGAAAATGTATTGCGGGCACCTGGGTCAGGCGTGGTCAAAGCTATACACGTAGCAAAAGGAGACCGCGTGGAAAAGAATCAGATCCTTGTGGAATTCTGAATAGGCCGGATCGTATTGCATAACGACATTTTTCTGTGACCTTCCTCAAAAATTCGCTCCAATCCCGGATAGAGATTCTATATTTGCCGTGATTTTGTTGACGACCAGGCTACATGAAATACAAGCGAATTCTGTTGAAACTCAGCGGCGAAGCACTACAGGGTCCTAACAAGAGTACCAACATCGACCCTGGCGTACTAGAGCAGTACTGCGAAGAAATCAAATCCGTACACGAGAAAGGTGTGGAAGTGGCCATCGTCATCGGGGGTGGTAACATTTTTCGTGGGGGACAGGCGGAGCAGCTGGGAATCGACAGGGTACAGGGCGACTACATGGGCATGCTGGCAACAGTCATTAACGGAATGGCGTTGCAAAGCGCGCTGGAGCGTCACGGTCTTTACACCCGCCTTATGGCAGGGATAAAGATGGAGCAGGTATGCGAACCCTTCATACGCCGACGCGCCATTCGCCACCTGGAAAAAGGAAGGATTGTTATTTTCGGAGCAGGCATAGGCAACCCGTATTTCACTACTGATTCAACTGCCAGCCTGCGCGCGATCGAGGTTCAGGCACAGGTAGTACTCAAAGGAACACGGGTTGACGGAGTATACTCCCGCGATCCGGAGAAGTACCCCGACGCGGAACGCTATACGCGGCTCACATTCCAGGAGGCGTATGAGAAGAACCTCAATATTATGGACATGACGGCGTTCACCTTATGCATGGAGAACAACCTGCCGATCATTGTGTTCGACATGAACAAACCGGGCAATCTCCTGAAGGTAGTTTCGGGTGAACCCGCGGGCACGCTCATCAGTTAGCGACCTGTTCCGTATCGTAATTTGTATCTATCCGCTATATTTATATTCACTATAAACATATCTGTGATGGAAGAAATTCAACTTTACCTCGACGAAGCCAGGGAGCTAATGCAAAAGGCTTATGTCCATGTTGGTAACGAGTTGGTAAAGATCCGGGCAGGCAAGGCAAATCCGTCAATGCTCGACGGTGTGCAGGTGTCGTACTACGGAACGATGTCACCGATCAACCAGGTCGCTTCCATAACTACGCCAGACGCGCGCACGATTTTCATCAAGCCGTGGGAAAAAGGGCTGATCCATGAAATCGAGAAGGCGATCATCAATGCGAACCTTGGGGTAACCCCGCAAAACGACGGGCAACAAGTAATCCTGAATGTTCCTCAGCTTACGGAGGAACGACGCCGGCAGTTGGTGAAGCAGGTTGGTCAGGAAGTTGAACATGGCAAGATCAGTATTCGCAACATCCGCAAGGAAACCAACGAACAGATCAAGAAGATCAAGGGTGTTTCTGAAGATGATATCAAAAGCGGTGAAGAGGAAGTTCAAAAACTTACCAACGAATTCATTCAGAAGATGGATGCCCTCATGAAAAAGAAGGAATCAGAAATCATGACCGTCTAACGGCTCGCTCACCTTATTTTCACTTACTTCATTCAAATTCGGGAGCGTTTGCTTAACTTGTAGTAGACACTTCCCCCTATGCAGCTCCAGGATTTCAAGAGCAGGGCATCGCGGACACTGAAAAGGGTGCTCCGAATAGTACTTATCGTTGTCGTCGTAGCCGGTATTGCCTTGTTTTCATTTTACTATTGGGGCGTATATGATGAAGGCGTGCGTGCGGGTACCGTACTTCGCATCAGCAAGAAAGGCATCCTTTTCAAGACGTATGAAGGTCAGCTAAACCTGGAAACGTTCGGTGCGTTGCGCGGAGCGAATCCCATCATGGAGGCTTTTGATTTTTCGGTTGAGCCGAGTGAAAAGCAACTCATCGAAGAACTCCAGCAAGTGGCACTGACAGGAGAGCGGGTTAACCTTCACTATAAGAAGCGATATCTCACGTTCCCCTGGCGCGGCGACACGAAATATTTCATCACCCGTGTCGAGCGAGTAGGTCACGCTCAAGATGCCAAGTAGTCGCTCAGCTTGCCTTTCTCCCGGGCTTTGAGCGCACGTTTCAGTTCGCGTGTGGAAGGAACCTTATTGCGTGGATCTTCGCAGTATTTTAGTAACGTTTGGAAGGCATTTAACTCAACATCTTTTTCATCGGGAGGCGTTGAATGCTCGAGAACGTACTTGGTCATTGCCGCCATGTAAATTCCCAATACGGCTTCGTTGTCGTTCATCAGCCGTCCGATAGCCTTTCCGATTACAAACGTATGGTCCGGCGTACCAGCCATCCATTTCGACAAAAGGCTCAGGGCCGCCTTTCGTGCCGGATTGGTAGGTTCAGCCGCAACATTCAGGATAAAGTTCGCGCATTCGAGCACTGTAGCTTCGTTGACCTTGTAATCCGCGGCACTAGCGAATGAAACAGACTGCCATTTTTCGGGGTCTTGCGCCCACGCCGCGTTTAGGGCAACCAGACAGAGAAAAACAAGATTCTTCATTGAACAGGTTTTAACATTGAAGGTAATCATTCATCTGTTTACGCGAAAGGGAGCCGGTAGTCATTGCAAAGAAAATGGCGCACGTGCACGTCCGGAGTCGAGTTATTGATAAATTTGCCGGGATTGAGGTCATAACGCATGCAAACGAACTACCATAAGGCAGTCACTACGCGCTATTACATCTACAACAGCCTGTTCCTGAATTTGCCCTACAGCAATATTTACCGGACAGGTACGCTACTCCCACTACTCTACCAGTATTGCGAAGACGGCTACGCGTCCGGAAAGGATCCCCGGTTCATCATCCGCAGGTTCTTCCGCGAACTCGTTCCTAAGGCTACGCGCAAAGAACAGTTCGACCTGCTTTTCAGCTTTATTCAATATTCGGAACGGCAGGTAGTATTGTTCGACTCCGTTGAGGATGCCGCATTCGCCGAGCTCAACGACATGAAGGGAAGTGGCACGCTGTCGGCTATTCTCATACGCGCACAGTCGGAAAACCTGATGGACCAACTTCGGCGCAAGCTTGAGAACTTCAGCCTGCGCATCGTGTTGACGGCGCACCCCACGCAGTTCTATCCTGGAAGCGTGTTGGCGATCATAAATGATTTAGACCAATCGATTCGCGCCAATCACCTCGAACACATCAACCTGCTTCTGAAGCAACTCGGGAAGACGCCGTTCCTCAGCCGCGAAAAGCCCTCACCGTTTGATGAGGCGGTGAGTCTGAGCTGGTTTCTCGAGAACGTCTTCTATAAGGCAATTCCCACGGTAGTCGAGAAGGTAACCCGAGGGCTTAATATTCCGATATCCGAATGGAAAAATTTCGATCTGATCAGAATCGGCTTCTGGCCCGGTGGCGATCGTGACGGTAACCCGTATGTGACGCATGATATTACCTTGCGTGTAGCACAGCACCTCCGTGAGGGAATCCTCAAATGTTATCATCGCGACCTGCGTATACTCCGACGCAGGCTTACGTTCAAAGGAGTGGATACCATCATCATTGAAGCCGAACGACGCGTGTACAGCGCCGCGTACCGGTTGGGCCTGGGTGACTCGTACCAATCGGCGGACGAGTTGATCGAAGATCTTCAGACTGCGAGACAACTCCTCATCGACGAACACGATGGACTATTCCTGGACCTGCTCGACAGCTTCATAGCAAAAGTGAAAATCTTCGGCTTCCATTTTGCGAGCATGGACATACGGCAGGATAGCCGGAAGCATACATACGTTTGGAACGCCATCCTGAAGCAATTAGAGGACAAGCAGAAACGCGTTCGGGAAATGGCAAAGCTCAGCGAAGAGGATCAGATCGATTTGCTGCTCAAGCTGCGCTTCAAACCTTCATCGCTGAAATTCGATGACCCGTTCATAACCGAAGTGCTGGAAAGTTTTGAGGCGATTGGCGAAATCCAGGAACAAAACGGCGAGGAAGGATGCAACCGCTATGTTATCAGCAATTGTCAGTCGGCACTCGACGTCATCCGCGTGTTCCAACTCGCGCAGTTGACCGTATCGAAGGATGAGCGACTGCCGCTTGATATTATACCGCTTTTTGAGACGATCGAAGACCTGGAAAATGCGCCCGACGTGATGAAGGCACTCTATCAGGTTCCTGCCTATAGGGAGCATGTGAAGCGTCGCGGGAACAAGCAAACCATCATGCTTGGGTTCTCTGATGGTACGAAAGACGGGGGCTATCTCCGTGCGAACTTTTCAATTTTCCGCGCTAAAGAAGAGCTTACCCGCATCTCACGGGAAAGCGGAATTGTCGCAGTATTCTTCGATGGTCGCGGGGGACCACCAGCACGGGGCGGGGGAAACACCCACGATTTTTACGCGTCGCTCGGCGACGATATAGAAGACAAGGAAATCCAGGTGACCGTTCAGGGACAAACTATAAGTTCGAACTTCGGCAAACTCGAGTCATGCCAGTTCAACCTGGAACAATTGCTCTCAGCCGGAATCGAAAACGAAGTCTTTCTCAGGCATTCCAACAACCTTACGGAGAAAGACCGCGCGCTCCTCGAGCTGCTGGCGCAGGAGGGGCACAAGGCGTACCTGGACCTCAAAGAACACGAAAAGTTTGTACCCTACCTGGAGAAGGTGACGCCATTGGCGTTTTTCGGCGACACCAATATCGGTTCACGTCCGGTAAAGCGAAACCCGGGTGAAGAGGCGCGCTTTGAAGACTTGCGTGCGATACCATTCGTGGGATCGTGGGCCCAGATGAAGCAAAACATTCCAGGCTTCTATGGCGTGGGCACAGCGCTACAGCGTCTGAAAAAGAAAGGCAAGATGCGTGAGCTGAAGGAATTGTTCGCGCGCTCACTGTTCTTTCGCACCCTGCTTAGCAACAGCATGATGTCGCTGACGAAGTCTTATTTCCCGGCTACAGTTTATCTTTCGCGCGACAAGGAATTCGGCGGCATTTGGAAGAAGATGTTTAACGAATACAATCTTTCTATCAAGATGCTGCTTGAAGTAACGGGCTTCGACGAACTGATGGAGAACAACCCGCTGAACCGCGACTCGGTAAAGTTGCGCGAAAGGATCGTGCTGCCGTTAATCACCATCCAGCAGTATGCGCTTCAGCAACTCCGTTCAGGAGAACCCGCGGAAAAGCAATACGAGAAGACGTATCGCAAACTTGTGGTGCGTTGTATGTTCGGCATTATCAACGCCGCGCGCAACTCAGCCTGAGACAAAAGTTGTCGTTTTTTCTTAGCTTGCGTGAAGCAACCCAACGCGAAATGGAGGAAGTGCTTTACGAAAAAATACCCTCGCTCGACCTGGCCGTATTTTGCAAGGGCACCCCCGCCCAGCGGAATGAGTTTGTGTCCCGGCTTGGAGAAGCCTACTCCAACATTGGCTTTGTCGCCATCCGAAATCACTTCCTCCTGGAGGACGTACGCAACCGGCTTTACGATGCCATTCAGCGTTTCTTCGCACTACCCGATGCCATCAAGAGCAAGTACGAAATTCCCGGTCTGGCGGGCCAGCGTGGCTATACTTCGAAAGGGAAGGAGCATGCCAAGGGCAGAAACACAGGCGACCTGAAAGAATTCTACCACGTCGGACAGGAAGGGGATGACTCCGGCCTACCGGCCGACTATCCGGCCAACGTATGGCCGGAAGAGGTGCCAGACTTCAAAGACGCTGCACTTGATGCGTTCAGGGCACTCGAGAAAACCGGCGTGTACATGCTCAAGGCCATCGCGCTGTACCTGGGTCTGGAAGAATCGTACTTCGATGAGCGGGTTCGGAATGGCAACAGCATCCTTCGCCCGATCCACTACTTCCCTATCGAAGAGCCGGATTCGGTGCCACCGGATGCGGTCCGGGCGGCGGAGCACGGCGACATCAACCTGATCACCCTTCTGATGGGTGCCAGTGCCGAAGGCCTCGAAGTCCTCAGGCGCGACGGAAAGTGGATCCCGATCACCGCGCTGCCGGATCAACTCGTGGTAAACGTGGGCGACATGCTGGAGCGATTAACCAACGGGCGACTGCGCTCCACGATCCACCGGGTAGTCAACCCGCCGCGCGACCGAATGAATACGCCCCGGTATTCTATTCCTTTCTTTATGCATCCCCGGTCAGAGGTCGATTTGTCTTGCCTGGCCTCTTGCATTGACGACGATCACCCAAAGCTTTACGAAGATATTACCGCAGGTGAATTCCTGGATCAGCGCCTGGCTGAAATTGGCCTGAAACGATAATGTCAACTTAAGTCCACCATCCTTGTTTGATCGCAAAGCATATACCCTCTTTTTGAGGGATATATTTCTGCTTGCACTGACTACGTTCGGAGGTGCCCAGGCCCACATTGCGCATTTTCACAAGGTGCTCGTCGCTCGTCGCGGATATCTTACCGAGGAAGATCTGATGGAGCTATATTCTCTTTGTCAAATCCTTCCCGGGCCAACATCAACACAAACACTGACTGCCATTGGGTTTCGATTGGGCGGCCCCAACCTTGCCTATCTCACGCTGTTGGTGTGGATGCTTCCCGCCGTCACCTTCATGACGACTGCAGCCATTCTGATGTCGGACATACAAGAGAAGAGTTGGTCGCTACAGTTCACTCGATTCATTCAACCCATGGCAGTCGGTATAGTAGCCTATGGAGCATACCGCATCAGCATGCGGACGGTGAAGTCGAAAACCGGCGTTGCCCTCTTGATTCTTGCTGCTGTGTTTTCGTACCTCTATCAGACTCCTTTTGTATTCCCCTCGATATTGTTGTGCGGAGGGCTTGTCACGGCCCTTAAGTACAAGAGTTTGCCGAGAAATCACCATGAGAAGATCGTTATCTCCTGGTCGAACTTTGCTTTGTGGGCCGGCGTGCTGATACTGGCCGCTTCACTTGGTGCACTGACTGGTTTTCTCCCCATTCGGATCTTCGAGAACTTTTATCGTAACGGAAGCCTGATCTTTGGCGGAGGGCAGGTCCTCACCCCGCTGTTGTACACGGAGTTTGTTGAGTACAAGCGGTACCTCACCTCGAATGAGTTTTTGTCGGGGTACGCGGTCGCGCAAGCGTTGCCGGGTCCGGTGTTTTCATTCAGCAGTTATGTGGGCTCGCTTGCCATGCGCGAGTATGGAACAGGAGGGGAGATCGTCGGTGCGCTCATGGCCGCTTTCGGGATATTCCTTCCGGGAACGTTCCTGATCTTTTTTGTCATCCGGTTTTGGGAGGGATTGAAAAGCTATCGCGTGGTGCGGGCATCACTGGAAGGCATCACTGCAGCCAGCGCCGGCCTGGTGATAGCTGCTGCTGTGATCATGTTTCAGCCGCTCGAAAACTCGGCGACCAATATCGCATTTACGGCGGGGACGTTTCTGCTCCTTGCCTTTACGCGCATCCCGTCGCCAGTGATTATTGCGCTCGGACTAATGCTTGGATTCTTGCTCAAATAAAAAACCCCGACAGCGTCGGGGTTCTCTTAATCTCTTTTAAGGATTGCTTTTAGTTCAACTTGAACACGATCGGGAGCACCATCTTTTGACGTACGGGTTTCCCTCTCTGCTTTCCGGGTTTCCATTTCGGGGCGTTCTTAACAACGTTTACAGCAAGCTCATCGCATCCTGCACCGATACCCTTGATGGCCTTTACGTCAGTCAGTGAACCGTCCTTCTCAACGACAAACTCAACGAACACACGTCCTTCAATTCCCATGCGTCGGGCCTGTGCCGGGTATTTGCCCTGCATAGCCTTACCCACATATTCATAGAATGCGTTCATGCCGCCGATAGGAGCCGCCGTTTCTTCCACGACGAGGAAGATCTCATTGGGGTCTTCCTTTTCTACTTCCTGCGGCTGGATGGTAATCACCTCAACCTTGGTTTCTTCGGTGATCTCATTATCCATGTCGATCTCAATCTCCTCCTCGATCACTTCCTCGTCAGGAACCTCAACAATTTGAGGCTGCTGAACTTTCGGGGGAGGTGGAGGTGGTTGCTCCGTAGGAGGCACCTCAATGATCTCTTCGAAGATATTATTGTTGCGGGCAAGATCGTTCACATTGGAAGTGTCTCGGACCTTGTATTCAAAGGCGAACACAGCGATCAGCAGACTGACCACAAGCCCAATATTGAAAAACAGCCCGCTTTTCTTCGTGAGATCCGCTTTTTCGGTCTTCTTGGGTTCCATAGGTTTAGTGTTTACCGATAGAATACCAAAGTTAGCAAATAGTCACACTTTTTAAACACAAAAACTGATTTTCGGCTATTTCCGTGCTCCGTAGAACAGGGTAATGAAAAGTGTGGGGAATACAGAATAGTTCCGCGCCTCGGGAACAAGCTCTATTTCGCTCGTATAGGCGTCCAGGAGGAACCCGGCCTCGAAACCGGTTACCTGGTTTTTATTGGTTCCCAGTTCGAAATTCAGGGCTGCCTTGAGGTTACCCCCCATCTTTAACTTCGAATCGCCAATACCCTCGAAGAGGCGTCCTGTGCCGTAAATTGACAGCACGTCCATTCCCGGCTTGTATTGCTCGTGAATGGTGAACCCAAACCCTCCATCGGAGGCCCTTTCCACGTAATACGGCGCGACAATTCCGATTGTCGGTCCGGCAGCAAATACCGCCTTGATCTCAACGCCCTGCTGTGGTGCCTTCTTGAAGAGGATCAGATCACGTCCGTACTGAAGCCGCAGCGCATACAGGTAATTGCTCTTGCCATAAATGAAAAAGTTCCCCGTAGTCGACGAGTTGACTCTGCGTTCTTGCGGATGCTTCACGTTCATGATCTCCAGACCGTACGTCTCAAGCTGCCTCTCGGTGAGCTTACGGGCCTTCTTGAAGACGAACCCGCCAATAAGGCCACCAGACGTATTCTTGTTAATTCCCCAGGTGAATTCCGATTGGTATTCGTAGCTGTCCTGAGTTTGGGCACAGGCGGAGGATACGAGCAGCGCCGACAGACCTGCGGCGATGAAGCATGTAAAGATTCTAGCCAACATACGGAATGACGTCCTTAAAGTTATGATTTAAAGCCAAACCGCAAAAGGGAAAAAACGCATAACCTCGCATAAATGCTTTTCGGATATCGGGCGGGCTGATTTTCCCGTGCGCGCAGTACCCCAATCAGTCGTACCAAAGGCCCGCTTCGCCCTTGTCGTACCGGGGTTTACCTACTTTTTGCTTCAGGTGTTCGGGTTGGCTGTCGTTCTTTTTGAAGGTCCGCGTCCACCACAATCGGAAGCCGGTGAGCGCATCCTTTTCGCCCTTGACGTTGTTCTTGTTAATCTTAATGAACCGGGAATCAGGATGGAGATCGCTCTTGCTGAAGAGCTGGAACTTGTTCATCCGAATGTTGCCCTGATACGCAGATGCCCGTGCGAATGCACGCCCCGGTTCGCGTACCTTGAGCGCGTCGTCCGAACTGCTGGGATTGCGCACGTAACGGTATGCTGCGGTGCGGCCTCGAATGCCGGCCACATCGAAAGTGTTCTTTTCCGGCTTTGCTTTCTTGAGTGCGTCGTCGGCAGCATTGGGATTGGGAACATAGCTTCTGCCGAAACGGCTCAGCCTTACGTTCCCCTTGTACCGAAAGGCCGCGACGTGTACGTCGGAAGGCGGCTTGCTCTTGATGGGTGTTTCTTTGTTGTTCCAAAGTTTGCCGCTCACACTCGTGCCTGCGTTGCGCGGTGTTAGGGGCCGACCGCCTTTGATATTGCCTTGAAAGATGGCTTGTGTCCTGATGCTCCGAGGAGGCGCTTTTCCTTCCACCGGCATGCCATCGTTGTTCCAGTTGTCTCGACCCTTGCTTTCGCCGGCATTCCGGGGTTTGAGCGGTCGCTTCAATCGCATATTCCCCTGGAACGCTCCCGCACGGAGGTCGGTGTTGGTTGCCGGCTTGCGCGGCAGGGGCTGCTCCTTGTTATTCCACAAAACGCCGCTCTTGCTCTTGCCCGCACGGCGGGGCGTAAGCGGCGGTCGCCACTTCATATTGCCTTGAAATGATCCGGCGCGAAGGTCCGTAGCGGTGGCTGGTTTGGTTGCAATTGCCCGCTCCTTGTTGTTCCACAACACTCCGCTTCGGCTCTTGCCTGCCCTCCGCGGTGTAAGGGGTTCACGCCATTTCATATTGCCCTGAAACTTGCCGGCGCCGAGGCTGGCGGCAGAAGGCTGCTTCCTTGGCAGGGGGTTACCCTGGTTGTTCCACATTTTGCCACTGCGACTCTTGCCGGCACGGTGTGGAGTCAGGGGAGTTCGGCTTTTGGTGCGGGCGGTCACGCCTCCAACACCCAGAATCCCGATGCCGGGTGCTCTACCCTGTATCGCCTTTCCCGGTCGTTTTTCGCCGGGTTCGGTGGCACTAATGTAACCGGTGCCTTTCCGCCTCGGATGAATGCGGGTATCGCCGAACCGGGGCTGCGAAGAGTAAATTCGACCTGAAAGCCGGGTGCCCACTTCGTTCTTGGTGCGTGGATCAGTTCTGCGGATCCTTCTCCCCGTGATGTCGCCCTTCCAGGCCTTCGGTGCACGAATTCCGGAGGACATCATGCGCGGGGCGCCTCGGTAGGGCTTGTCATCACCCACGCGCTTTCGGCCTCTGTACGGGTCAGATGGCTGGACGAGGGGCTGGGGCGGTGTCCGGTAGTTCCTACCCCGCGGTGGCCGTCCGGCCGGATCGGTGAGGCGGGCCTGGTCGCCTCGCTTGTGCTTACGCGAAAAGCGCGCTATGGGATTGATACTGGTATGTCGGATGTACGCCCGCGAAGCCGATCGCGGAACGACGCGTTTTTTCCCTCTACCATAGTCACCCGGCTCGCGTTGTATCATCTTAAGGTGGTCCAGCTGGGGCTTGTTGGAATAGACATTTCGCGCTTTGCCTGTTGCAGAGCGTACGTTAACCCGGCGGCCGAAAACACCGCTGCTCCAGGGTTTTTGCGTATCGCGGGGACGGGTTCCCATAACAGGCGCCACAGGTTTTCCGGGGCGGTCGCCATCCCGCTTTTTCGCTGCTGCGCGGGCAGCCTTCGGTGGAGGGAAAGTGGAGTTCGCACGAACGGCCGACGACTTATTCCTGGTCCGCACGCGCCGGCCTGCAACATCCCGGGTTCGAGGTTTGTCCCCTTGCTTGACGCGCGACTTCATCCTGGTTTCGCGGAGTTTTCCGCTATTGCGCACGGGCTTATCGCCCCGGCGCTCCTGCGAATACGCCGGCGCCGCCAGCAAAGCCACGACAAAGGCAAGTACTGCGATCCTCACGAACCGGCCAAAAATGGAGGCATTATGATCCCTGTGCCTGTTCAAAAAAATAGGGCGTATATAACCCGCTAATTTACCTAAAATTTCATCAACTCCCCGATCCGGGCCCTCAAGCGTCCTTTTGGCAGGAAGTTCTGCTCCAAAGGGGCGGCGAATGGCACTGGGGTGTCCAGCGAGGCTACCCGAAATACGGGGGCGTCCAGGTATTGGAAACACGTTTCGGCAATCCAGGCAGCCAGTTCAGCGCCCACCCCTCCTGTTAACGTATCCTCATGGAGGATCAGTACGCGGCCGGTCTTTTTCACGCTGTCAGCCACCGTTTCCTTGTCCCACGGAAGCAGGGTTCGCAGGTCGATAATCTCAGCATCCACACCCATCTCGTCCACCGCCTCCCGGGCCCAATGCACACCCATACCGTACGTGATGATGGACATGTCGGCCCCCGGGCGGTCGACTTTTGCCCTCCCGATCTCTACAGTGTAATACTCCGAGGGCACAGGACCGTTGAGGGAGCGGTAGAGGTACTTATGCTCAAAGTACATTACCGGGTTTGGATCTTCGAACGCAGCACAGAGCAATCCTTTCGCGTCGTATGGCGTTGCCGGGTACACAATCTTTAACCCCGGTGTATGAAAAAACCAGGCTTCAGTACTTTGCGAGTGGAAGGGTCCGGCAGCAGTGCCCGCCCCGGTGGGCATGCGGATCACCACGTCGGCAGCCTGCCCCCAGCGCCAATGAATCTTGGCCAGGTTGTTTACGATCTGGTTAAACCCTTCAGTGACGAAGTCCGCAAACTGCATCTCCACCATCGCCTTCATTCCTTTCATCGCCAGCCCGAGGGCCGCGCCCACCACTGCGGCTTCGCAGAGCGGCGTGTTGCGTACCCGATCTTCACCAAAGCGCTGCATCAACCCATCCGTGACCTTAAACACACCGCCATAGGCTGCGATGTCCTGGCCCATCAATACAAGGTCCGGGAACCGTTCCATACACTGCGCCAGGCCTTCCGAAATCGCATCGATGAACCTGCGTTCAGGATAATTGCCCGCGGGCGGATCGATAATGGAAGTCGTGGTCGGAGCGTAAACATCGGCCAGTTCCCGTTCCGTATCGGGTTCAACACGCGGTTCTGAAAATGCGCTCATCGCCGCGTCGATCCAGCTCCGAATGTTTTCGCGGATGGCAGCGATCTCCTCTTCCCGTATGATCTTCTCTCGAAGCAGATAGGCCTCGTAGTTGTCGATCGGATCTTTCTTCCTCCACTCCTCTAACAGAGATACAGGCACATACCTGGTACCGGATGCCTCTTCATGACCACGCATTCGGAAGGTCATGCACTCGACTAGTACCGGTGCCGGATTTTCACGGATGCGCGCGGCAAGGGCACGAATCGTCTTGAACACTTCCAGGATGTTGTTGCCATCGATGGTGATACCCTCGATGCCATAACCGGGCGCCTTTGCAGCGAGCGACTCGCACCGGAACTGTTCGTGATTCGGCGTGGACAGACCGTAGCCATTGTTCTCGACGATGAAGATTACGGGCAGGTCCCAAACGGCAGCTAGATTGATCGCCTCGTGAAAGTCACCCTCGCTCGTCCCGCCGTCGCCATTGAAGACTGCAGTCACCTTGTTTTCGCGCTTGAGCTTGCACGCAAGCGCCACACCTGCAGCCAGCCCGTTCTGAGGGCCCAAATGAGAGATCATGCCAACGACATGATGGTCATGCGATCCGAAATGAAAGGAACGATCTCTTCCTTTCGTAAATCCTCCTTCGGTACCTTGCCATTGTGCGAACAGACGCTTGAGCGGAACATCACGGACAGTGAACACGCCCAGATTTCGATGCATGGGGAAGATGTATTCGTCGGAATCGAGCGCGGCGGAAACGCCTACGGCGATGGCTTCTTGTCCGATGCCGCTGAACCACTTGCTGATCCGGTTCTGGCGCAGAAGGATCAACATCTTCTCTTCGATCATCCTGGGACGAAGCAGTTGCTCATACAGGTCGACGAGCTCCTGGTCAGATAGTCCTTCTCTGTTGTACTCCATGGCACGTAACGCCGCCAATTTCACAAAATAAAGGCAAGTTGTGACGTCGTTCTTATTATTTTTGCCCCCTATGATTCGGTATGAGGCGTTTACTTTGGATAATGGGCTGCGTGTGATCGTACATGAAGATCCCACGGTGGAAATCGCTGTGGTGAACATTCTGTATGATGTAGGCTCGCGGGATGAACACCCTGACAAAACGGGATTTGCTCACTTGTTCGAGCACCTTATGTTTGGTGGATCTGCAAACATCCCTTCCTACGACGAGCCGCTGCAGCGCGTAGGGGGCGAGAGCAATGCTTTCACCAATACGGATGTAACCAACTACTACCTCACAGTACCTGCGGCCAATATCGAAACGGGGTTCTGGCTTGAGAGCGACCGAATGCTGAGTCTCTCTTTTGATCCAGAAGTACTCGAAGTGCAGCGCAAAGTCGTTATCGAGGAGTTCAAGCAGAACTATCTCAATCAGCCTTATGGCGATGTCTGGCTGAAGTTGAGGCCACTGGTGTACGACGTTCATCCTTACCAGTGGGCGACTATCGGAAAAGATATAAGTCACATCGCCAACGCCACGCTCGACGAAGTAAAGGATTTCTTTTTCCGGTATTACGTTCCCTCCAATGCGATACTTGTCGTTGCGGGTAAAGTATCGGTACCGCAGGTGCGGGAACTGGCTGAAAAATGGTTTGGTCCTATTCCCGGAGGCAATACTCCTCGCCGTGAGTTGCCGCGCGAGCCTATTCAGCAAAAGGCGAAATTCGCGACGTTCACAGCCGATGTACCGGCAGATGCGTTCTACCAGGCGTTTCACATGCCCGGACGATTTGACGATGACTTTTATGCTGCCGACCTGATGTCTGACGCACTCGGCCGCGGCCCCTCAAGCCGATTGTACCAGCAACTCGTACGGAAGAAGGAGCTATTTACTTCAGTCAGCACACACACAACCGGCTCTATCGATCCGGGTATGTTAGTGATCAGCGGCCGGGTAAAACCCGGGGTAACCATTGAAGATGCCCATAAGGCCGTACACGATATGGTGGGTGATCTGGCGGCTAAAGGCCTCGAAGAAGAAGAACTGGAACGCGTGAAAGCTCAGGCCGAGTCGTCGCTGGAGTTTGCCGAGGTGGAGGTGCTGAATCGCGCGATCAATCTTGCGTTTGCCACCTTGTCGGGTGATACCTCACTCGTCAACCAGGAGGCGGAGCGCATCATGCGGATTACTCCCGACGATATTCGTCGCGTCGCAGCGAATGTGCTGCGCGAAGACAATGCATCCGTTATGTACTATCGAAGCAGCCAGTCTGCCAGCCAGGTACTGAAAGACGCGTCATGAAAATTCGGGTGGGTATGGGATTCGACGTCCACCGCCTTGAGGCGGGGCGCGACTTTATTATCGGCGGCATACGACTCGAAGGGTCCGACAAAGGCGCCGTGGGCCACTCGGATGCTGATGTGCTCATCCACGCCATTTGCGATGCCCTGCTGGGCGCGGCTAACCTGCGCGACATCGGATTTCACTTCGCGAATACCGACAGCCGCTGGAAAGATATGGACAGCAAATACTTTCTCAGCGAAGTGACGAAGATGCTCTCCGCCCGCGGCTGGAAGGTTGGCAATGTCGATTGTACGATATGCCTGGAAAAGCCTAAGATCAATCCCCACGTCGATACCATGAAGGAAACGCTTGCACCGCTTATGGACGTGGAACCGGATGCTGTTTCGATAAAGGCCACAACCAGCGAGAAACTGGGATACGTTGGCCGCGAAGAGGGTGTTAGCGCGTCAGTTGTCGCGCTGATCTTCCAGGAGTAATGGAACCCCGGATCATCACTACGGACGATGGCTCGCACTCGCTGTATCATACAGCACTGAATGAAACTTATCACTCGCGACACGGCGCCCTCACTGAGTCCCGGCATGTGTTCATCGAGAATGGTCTCGCTCAAGTGCCGCCTTCAGTCGATCCCATTCGTGTGTTGGAGGTTGGTTTTGGTACGGGACTGAATGCACTGCTTACGTGGCTTTATGCTCGATCTTCAGAGCGCTTGGTTTACTACACCGGCATCGAACCCTTTCCTCTTAAAGCGGACACCTGGCGCCTCCTCAACTACAGCACGTCATTAAGCGCTGAACGTGAATTCACCACACTTCACGAGGCATCGTGGAATGAAGCCCATGAGTTGGATGCCTTTTTCCATTTTTCAAAATTGAGCATGGGTATCGAAGACTTCGTGGCCTCGGGACTGTTGTTTGATGTTGTATATTACGATGCTTTTGCACCTGAAAAGCAACCCGCCATGTGGTCAAGCGAGGCCCTCGGTGTTACCGTGGGGGCTATGCGACAAAAAGGAATTCTGGTCACATACTGTGCTAAGGGCCAGTTCCGTCGCACGCTGCGTTCCCTGGGAATGGAAGTTGAGGCTTTGCCCGGTCCGCCGGGAAAAAGGGAAATGACGCGCGCGCGAAAAACCTGACCCAAAAAGCCAAAAAAAGCGGGCTATCAAAATCGCAAAATCGTTCTGGTCGCAATCGTTCGCGTTTGAGATATTTCAAAATGCGTTGAAGGATTTGTAAAAAAACTCAAAAAATTCTCCTTAAACCTGAGTCTTGGCAAAATTTTCTGCCGTTATTTTGATAATTTACCAAACCGAATTGATAAAATCCGGGTTTCTTCGCTAAGTCCGAATGGGGATTTTAACCCGTTTTTCTTGTTACAGTGAGAGAACCTACAGATAGGCCGTCGGAGTCGGCGGTTGTGCTAAACTAAATGATGAACAACCTTAATTCAATGAATCAAGACACCAGGAAGGGCCTTTACAGACCAGAACTGGAGCATGACGCCTGCGGGATTGGGTGTATTGCAAGCATCAACGGCGTGCGTTCGAACGAGGTTTTGACGGATGCACTGTCGATGCTGGAAAATATGGAGCATCGGGGCGGAAAGGGTTGCAACCCGAAAACCGGCGATGGCGCCGGTGTGCTCCTGCAAATACCGCATGAATTTTATGAAGAGGAGTGTGCAAGCCTTGGCTTTCAGTTGCCCGAGGCCGGCAAGTATGGTGTGGGCATGGTATTCTTTCCGCGTGATAAAAAAGTAGTGGAGGAATGTCGTAGGATATTACTGCGCAATATTGAAGAACTCGGCCTGTCCCTCATCGGATTCCGGGTGGTCCCTGCCGATCACAGCGTGCCGGGTCCCGGTGCATCGGAAGTTGAACCGACCATCGAGCAGGTGTTTGTCAAGCCACAGGATGAAAGCATGGCGAGAGATGCGTTTGAACGCAGACTCTTTGTTCTCCGCAACCACACCTCACATGTTGTAGCCAACGAAGTACAGGGCAACAACTGTGAATTCTACATTGCGAGCTTTTCGTCCAAGACGGTAGTATATAAGGGACAGTTGCGTACAGAGCAGCTGCGAAAATATTTCTATGACCTTCAGGACAGCAGGGTGAAGACAGCGCTGGCGCTGATCCACTCGCGGTTCTCGACCAACACGTTCCCGAACTGGAAACTTGCACAGCCCTTCCGTTATATTGCCCACAACGGTGAGATCAACACCATTCGGGGTAACGTAAACAAAATGAAGTCCAAGGAAGCACTGTTCCGGTCTTCGTTGTTCACACCGGCTGAGCTTGAAAAGCTTTTGCCGATTACCAATCCGCAGGCTTCCGATTCCGCCAACCTCGACGCTCTTGTGGAGATGCTCGTCCTGGCAGGCCGGTCAATTCCTCATGTGCTCATGATGCTCGTGCCGGAGGCCTGGCAGGACAACAAACTCATGGATCCACACCGAAAGGCGTTTTACAAGTACCATGCTTCCATGATGGAACCGTGGGACGGTCCTGCCGCCCTCGTGTTTACGGACGGAGAAAGGATTGGGGCCACGCTTGACCGCAACGGGCTACGGCCGATGCGCTATTGCGTTACAAAAAGCGGGCGCATCGTCATGGCATCGGAGGCCGGTGCATTGCAAATCGATCCCCGCGACGTCCTGGAAAAGGGACGCATCACACCCGGGAAGATGATACTGGCCGACCTGACGGAGGGGAAGATTCTGTACGACGATGAGGTAAAGCGCTCCGTATACGAGCACAAGCACTACTATAACTGGATTATCCAAAACCGGCTGAAACTGCGGCTGGAGCCGGAACCAGAGACTTTCGAAGAAAAGTACGATCCTGCTAGCCTGGTCCGCCGGCAAAACGCCTTCGGGTTCACGAATGAAGATCTGCGAGCGATACTGATACCGATGGCTCAAAAGGGATATGAGCCCATCGGCTCCATGGGAGACGATACACCGCTCGCCGTGTTGTCGCAGGAAAGCCGCCACATTTCGAATTATTTCAAACAACACTTTGCACAGGTAAGCAACCCGCCGATCGACCCGATCCGCGAACGGCTTGTGATGTCCCTGTTCACGCGCGTGGGAGCCAGCCTGAACGTGCTGGAGGAAACGCCTCAGCACACGCGTCAGATACACATCTCCCAGCCCGTGTTGTCGAACAAGGACCTGGAGAAACTTAAGAACATGCAGAAGGAAGGCTTTGAGTATGCCGTCATCAGCGGCGTGTTCAAAGCCGACGGCAAACCCGGAAGGCTGGAAGAAAGCCTGAAGCGCATTTGCCTGGAGGCCGAAGAGGCCGTCCACGAGGGAAAGAAGATCCTGATCATTTCCGATCGCCGGATCAGTGAGGAGTTCGCACCGATTCCGTCGCTCATGGCAACCGGCGCGGTACATCACTACCTGGTGGAAAAGCGAATCCGGACAAAGGTTGGCCTTGTTGTCGAGGCTGGCGACGTCTGGGAGGTACACCATTTTGCCACCATCATCGGTTACGGTGCAAGTGCGGTGAACCCTTACCTTGCACTGGAAACAATTCACACCCTGGTCGAAGCCGGAGAGCTCGGCGAAGGGATGACTGATGAGGCTGCCTTCGCGAACTATCAGAAGGCCATAGGAAACGGGTTGCTGAAAGTGATGTCGAAGATGGGCATCAGTACCCTTCAATCGTATCAGTCGGCGCAGATTTTTGAAGCGCTCGGCCTCGGAACAGAGGTAATCGACCGCTGCTTCCGCGGCACGATCAGCAGGATTGATGGGTTGTCGTTCGACGACCTCGCTGAAGAAGTGCTCGTGCGCCACCGTCTCGCATTTCGGCAACGGGCCGACAGGCTGCAGGAGGGAGGCGTTTACCAATGGAAGCGGAAAGGAGAAAAGCACCTTTTCGATCCGGAGACAATACACCTGCTTCAGCACTCTACGCGCAGAAATGATTTTTCCCTGTACAAGAAATACGCGGAGCGAATCAACGACCAGACCCGCCATACGCTGACGCTACGCGGCATGTTTGAATTCAAGAAGCGAAACAGCGTGCCGCTGGAAGAAGTCGAACCCATCGAAGACATCATGAAGCGCTTTGCAACAGGCGCCATGTCGTTCGGCTCCATTTCATACGAAGCACACAGCACGCTGGCGGTCGCCATGAACCGAATCGGAGGCAGGAGCAACAGCGGTGAAGGCGGCGAAGACGAAAGCCGGTTCGAACGAAAGCCCAATGGCGATTGGGAGCGCTCTGCCATCAAGCAGGTAGCCTCCGGAAGGTTTGGCGTAACAAGCCACTACCTGGCAAACGCAGATGAATTACAGATCAAAATGGCCCAGGGCGCGAAGCCTGGAGAAGGCGGACAGCTGCCGGGCCACAAGGTGGATGAGTGGATTGGACGCGTTCGACATTCCACGCCGGGTGTCGGACTGATTTCGCCGCCACCACACCACGATATTTATTCTATCGAAGACCTGGCTCAACTAATCTTCGACCTGAAGAACGCTAACCCTTCGGCACGCATCAACGTGAAGCTCGTATCGCAAGCCGGTGTGGGAACAGTAGCTGCAGGCGTAGCCAAAGCAAAGGCAGACGCCATCCTTATTTCCGGCGCGGACGGCGGTACGGGAGCTTCTCCTATCAGTTCGATTCGTCATGCCGGGTTGCCCTGGGAACTCGGTCTCTCCGAAGCGCACCAGACGCTGGTGAAGAACAATCTCAGGAGCCGGGTGGTGCTTCAAACGGACGGACAGATCCGCACGGGTCGCGACATCGCCATTGCGGCGTTATTGGGAGCCGAAGAATGGGGCGTTGCCACCGCGGCTCTCGTCGTGGAAGGGTGCATTATGATGCGCAAGTGTCACCTGAATACTTGTCCTGTAGGCATCGCCACGCAGGACGAGTCGTTGCGCAGGCTTTTCACAGGCGATCCCGATCACGTGGTAAACTTCTTCCGGTTCCTCGCCGAAGACCTGCGGCAGATCATGGCCGAACTTGGATTCCGCAAGGTTAATGAAATGATCGGACGCACCGACATCCTTCGCGTGCGCCATCCGCTGAATCACTGGAAGTTGAAGAAGCTCGACCTGTCGCCGATCCTGTATCGCGAGCCGCTGAGCAACCACGTCGGCGTTTACAAGCAGATCGAACAGGACTTCGAATTGGAAAAAGTGCTGGATCGCGAATTGATCCGCGGTGCAAAGCCGGCGCTCGAACGCGGTGAACGCGTCAGCATGAAATTTCCGATCCGCAATATCAACCGGACTACGGGCGCAATGCTGTCCTACGAGATATCGAAAAAGTACAAGTCGAAGGGACTTCCGGAAGATACTATACAAGTCGAGTTCACCGGCTCGGCCGGACAAAGCTTCGGCGCATTCGTAGCCCCCGGTGTCACTTTCAGGCTTGTGGGTGAGGCGAACGACTACTTCGGAAAGGGACTTTCCGGAGGAAAGCTCATTGTGTATCCTGATCAGCGCGCATCGTTTGTTCCGGAAGAAAACATCATCATTGGCAACGTGGCCTTCTATGGCGCGACGAGCGGGGAGGCTTACATCCGAGGACAGGCCGGCGAACGTTTCTGTGTACGGAATTCCGGCGTTCACGCCGTGGTAGAAGGTGTCGGCGACCACGCCTGTGAGTACATGACCGGCGGACGTGTGGTTGTTCTTGGAAAGACCGGGAAGAACTTTGCTGCCGGTATGAGCGGAGGTATTGCCTACGTCTTCGACGGCGAAGGAGAATTTGACAAGCTTTGCAACAAGGAAATGGTCGACCTCGAAGTTCCTTCAGCGGAAGACCGCGAAGAGATCAGGACACTCGTCGCGAAGCATCTGGAATACACCGGCAGTACGCCGGCCAGGCTGCTGCTTGACGACTGGGATAATCTTTCGTCGCGATTTGTCAAAGTTATGCCAAGAGACTACAAGGCCGTTCTGGCGAAGGCACAGGAAGCCATGGCGAAGGAAACGGTAGTAGTTGTCAAATAAGAAACAAGGGGAGATTACGACATGGGACAGATAGATGGATTTATGAAGTACAACCGGGAAATGCCTAAGACCCGGGATCCCAAGGAACGCGTTCGCGACTACAAGGAGATATACCTGCCGCAGTCGGAGGACAAGATTAACCAACAGGCTGCGCGCTGCATGGATTGTGGCGTTCCGTTTTGCCATAGCGGTTGTCCGCTCGGCAACAATATTCCTGACTTCAACGACGCGGTATATCGCGGTGATTGGGAAGAGGCTATACGCGTCCTGCATTCAACGAACAACTTTCCCGAGTTTACCGGGCGCATTTGCCCTGCACCCTGTGAGGCGAGCTGCGTGTTGAGCATCAACAACAAGCCGGTTACTATTGAGTTTATTGAAAAGACGATAGCCGAAAAGGCGTACGAGCTGGGATACATCAAACCGCATGCGCCCAAGACGCGGACTGGAAAGCGAATTGCTATCGTGGGGTCCGGGCCTGCCGGACTGGCAGCAGCAGCTCAACTCAATAAGGCCGGCCATTGGGTTACTGTGTTCGAACGCAGCGACCGCATCGGCGGATTGCTCCGCTACGGTATCCCCGATTTCAAGCTGGAGAAGCAGGTAATCGACCGGCGTATCCGCATCATGGAAATGGAGGGCGTGATGTTCCGGACCAATTCCCACGTAGGCGTAAACATCAGTCCTAAGTTGCTGCGCGATGAATTCGATGCGATCCTGCTCGCAGGAGGTGCTTCCGCACCGAGGGATCTGCCTATTCCCGGACGAAATCTAGAAGGCGTTCATTTCGCTATGGATTTTCTTACCCAACAGAACAAGAGAGTAGCAGGCGATCGGATCTTTAGCGGAGACATTGTGGCCGCTGGCAAGAACGTGATAGTCATTGGCGGCGGCGATACAGGATCGGATTGCGTGGGCACCTCAAATCGCCAGGGTGCCCGTAGCGTGACCCAGATTGAATTGCTGGTTCAGCCTCCCAAGGAGCGAACTGAAGATAATCCCTGGCCACAATGGCCGATGATCCTTACGACGTCCTCGTCACACGAAGAAGGCGTAGAGCGTCGTTGGGCTATACTTACCAAGGAGTTCCTCGGTGATTCACGAGGAAGGCTACAAGGCCTGAAAGTGGTCGACATCCGATGGGGCAGAGGGAGCAATGGCAAGATGGCCTTCGACGAAATTCCCGGCACCGAGCGCGTCATGCCCTGTGAACTCGCGCTTCTGGCTATTGGATTTGTCGGTGCAGAAAAGGGTTTGCTGCTCTCCGAACTCGGTGTAGAACTTGATGCCCGTGGGAATATCAAGACGGAAAACTACATGAGTACTCGTGAAGGGGTATTTGCTGCCGGCGACGTACGGCGCGGTCAGTCGCTTGTTGTTTGGGCGATATCGGAAGGGCGTGAGGCCGCCCGGGCTATTGACCAGTGGCTAATGGGTTTTTCACACCTCGAATCCAAAGACGAGTCGTTCACCAGGCTTCCTGAGAACGTCGCTTAACGACGCGTTTCGCTTTGTGATGCAATACTGCTAATTTTGCTGCCTTAAACGATTTAGATGGCAAGCAGGATTGTAAAAGTGGGAACCGTGCAGATGTCATGTACGGAAGATGTAGAGGCAAATCTGAACAAGGCGATTCAGGGAATTCGTGAAGCGGCGGCAAAAGGTGCGCAAATCGTCTGCCTGCAGGAACTTTTTCGCTCGCTTTATTTCTGCGATGTGGAGGACTACGACAACTTTGCGCTGGCAGAGCCAGTTCCGGGTCCTACAACCGATGTTCTTTCTCCCCTGGCTGCTGAATTGAACTGCGTAATAGTTGCTTCATTATTCGAAAAGCGCACACAGGGGATATATCACAACACCACCGCCGTGATCGACGCGGATGGTACTTACCTGGGCAAATACAGGAAGATGCACATCCCGGATGATCCGGCGTATTACGAAAAGTTCTATTTCACGCCTGGCGATCTCGGATATAAGGTCTTCAAAACAAAATATGCCGACATCGGCGTGCTGATCTGTTGGGATCAGTGGTACCCGGAAGGTGCGCGCATCACATCCCTGATGGGCGCAGAGATCCTCTTCTACCCCACCGCGATCGGATGGGCCGCCACGCAGGATGACGCGACCAACAGCGAACAATTCCACGCATGGCAAACCATACAGCGTAGTCACGCCGTGGCGAACGGCATCCACGTTGTTAGCGTCAATCGTGTGGGCGAGGAGCAAAACGGGGCCATGAAATTCTGGGGAGGCTCGTTTGTGTGTAATCCCTTCGGACGCATTCTCTATCAGGCTCCACACGACCGTGAAGAAGTTGGCGTGACTGCTATCGACCTGAACACCACAGACAGCTACCGCACCCATTGGCCATTCCTGCGCGACCGGCGGATTGATTCCTATCAACCCATCACACGCCGGTATATCGATGAGGAGTAAAAGCCTGAGCCACACTTCGCACCTCCTTCGCAAATGATCTCAATGGAAAAACCTGGATCACCAACGTTCGACGTGAACAATCCGCAGGCATCTGGCTACTATTTTCCGGCGGAGTTCGCGCCCCATGTGGCGACCTGGCTGAGCTGGCCACACAAGGAAGCGTCGTGGCCCGGCAAGCTTCATCTCATCTACCCGGTTTACGCCGAGTTTGTGAAACACGTAGCGGAAGGTGAGACCGTCTGTATTAACGTCGCAGACGAAGCGATGAAGAAGGATGCCCTGCGCTGGCTCGACAAAGCCGGTGCGAATACGGACAACGTGCGATTCTTTTTCAACCCGACCGACGACGCGTGGTGTCGCGATCATGGGCCAGCATTTCTTATCAATCCCGAGGGCAATCCGAAAAAGATCATCGTAGATTGGGGATATAACGCGTGGGGAAACAAGTATCCTCCCTACGATCAGGACGACCAGATCCCTACCCGCATCGGAGTTGAACTAAATATTCCCGTCGTGAATCCGGGAATCGTGATGGAAGGCGGCTCCGTGGATTTTAACGGACGCGGTACTGTTCTGACGACTACATCATGCCTGCTGAACCCCAACCGCAATCCACATCTCAGCAAGGAACAAATTGAAGATTACCTGCGCCGGTTCTATGGAGTCCGGAACATCCTGTGGCTCGGCGACGGCATTGCAGGTGATGACACAGACGGCCATATTGATGACATTACCCGCTTTGTAAATGCAGATACGGTCGTCACCGTGATTGAACACAACGCTTCTGACGAGAACTACAAGCCCCTTAAGGAAAACGTTGAGCTTTTGCAATCCTTCCAGCTCGAGGACGGAAAATCTCTCAATATCGTCGAGTTGCCTATGCCCGCTCCCGTATACTACGAGGGCACCCGGCTCCCGGCATCGTACGCAAACTTTTACATTTCGAATAAGTATGTCGTAGTGCCCACATTCCGTGACCCCAACGACGACAAGGCGCTGGACATACTGCAGCAGTATTTTCCCGATCGGAAAGTGGTTGGCCTCGACTCGACCGACATCATTTGGGGTCTTGGATCATTCCACTGCCTCAGCCAGCAGGAGCCGGCCGTGTGATCAGAAACGATATACCTGCTCAGGGGTGATGACCAAATTCATGCGCTGGTCAAATTCTGCAATGTCATCGATGTGTTCTTCAGGAGGAAACAGCGATAAGCCGACGCGGACAGAAGTGCTCTTGCATTGCATGAGAAAGCGGTCATAAAATCCTTTTCCATATCCTACGCGGTAACCATTCTGATCGAAGACCAGCAGCGGCACGATAAGGATGTCGATATCCTCAGGGCTTGTGATCTCACCATGCGTGGGTTCAGGAATACCAAACGGTGACTCTTCCAGCTGATGCGTGCCCTCATAGTAGTAGCTCGTCATCGTGCCGTCGGGATTGATCTTCGGTATGGAAATTCGGATTTCAGGATATTGTTCCTGGATGACGTTGACAATGAGCCAGGTGTCCGGCTCTTTATTTTTTTCGATCGGAAGGTAGGAATGCACTACACGGACATCACTCAGGTCCACCTCGCGAAAGAACCGGGCGGCGATGGAGTCGCAGGCCGTCCGATAGTCGTCATCGGTAAGCAGCGTCCGTTGCATCAGGTATTTCTTTCTGAGTTCAGACTTGGTCATAGAGCAGTTATGAATGATACGTCAAACAGGGTAGTTCAGTATGTGAGCACATGGAATTGAAGGTCAAAGGGGTCCAGATGATTGATGAGTTCGTCGATGAACCGTTTGTCGTGTGGGTAGAAGTTCAGCAGGTTGTCGGTACGTTCCTGTAAACCTCCGCCGGGGAACAGGGTATCCTTTACAGCTTCGATCTGCCCGAGTTTTTCCTTTTGAATTCGCTTCTCCGCTCGCAACATCTTTTTACCGATGCCCTCGAGCCGTGTCAGTGTTTTCTTTCCCATGGCCGCGACATGAGGCCCGAGTGTTTTGTCGATACCTTCAGCCCGTTCCTTTAGCGCGTTGAATAATTCAGTGATAGCGGCGGATTCCCGGTCTACAGAAAGGTCATGGTTGCTGTGCGCAGCGATCCATTGCTTGAACAGTTCTTCTTTATCGGCGAACAGGTCCTGGGGAGAAAGTTTCACCTTTTCCATTTTTTGACGAATGTGGGACTCGATCACCAGGACAAAGTTCCGGGGAAGCAGAATGGGAAAAGGGACGCCGAACGAATCAAATACGCTCTTGAGTTGCAGCCAGTAGACTACTTCCGCAGGGCCACCTGTGTAGGCGAGATTAGGCAATATCATCTCTTGATATAGCGGCCGCAGGATTACGTTGGGACTCAATTTTTCCGGACTTGTCGCGATCAGATCTTCCATTTGAGCGGCATCGAATTCAATGTCGGTATCTACTACGCGATACCTGCCATTGTCCTTTTCAATCCGGTTTCTTATTGGCCCGTCCATAAAGAAAAAATTCACGTCACGGCAATAGACCTGTGGCGTGTATCCGCGCGCTTCAAGCAACTCGTTCGTCTTTTCGACCTGCTGTTTTATCGTACCCTGCATAATGTCTTCGCGCATAACGGGCGCAAACAAGGCCTTGAGTTCCGGCTCATCTGCGTCGATCACAACCAGTCCTTCTGCCCCGAAGAGTTCGTGAACATAGATTCTGACCGACTCCGCAAGTGTCTTGCCCTTTCGATAGGCGCTTGTGAAAAGGGAAGTGTCTCCGGGAACGGATTCAATGAGGTCCGCAAGGCCTTGGGTCGAGAAGCGGCCAACAGCTCCCTGCTGCTGTGTAACCCATGTGTATTTCTTACCCTTGACGCGGAAGTGTTTGATTTCGTCGTAATCGTGATCTTCCGACGCCATCCAGTACACGGGAACAAAGTCATATTCGGGATACTCTTTCTTGAGGCGTCGACAGGCGTTGATGACGGTGATGATCTTGTAAACGAAGTACAAGGGTCCTGTACACACGTTAAGTTGGTGTCCGGTTACCACCGTAAATGTGTTGGCCTGTCGCAGCAGCGTGATGTTCTGTGATACAGCGTCCTTGTTTGCGATCTTTTCGTACTGGCGCGTCAACACGTCGGCGAGAATACTGCGGTTTTGTAGTGGGAAAGCTTGCTGCTTTTCACGGATCTGGTCGCGAAAGTTTTCCGGGTGGGGATATCGGTTGTAAAGGTCTGTTAGCCTGGAATCCTCATGAATGTAGTCAAGAAAAAAATCTGAAAACGCGCTAGTACTCGAGAAAGGGATCTTGCTCAGATGCATATCAGAAACAGATGGGGCAAAACCAAGGGAAGACCATAAGCCGAATTACGGTAATTATTCATAAAATGTTGGAGGGGGTATTTCCAAACAAACGAATTCTCTAACCCGCGGACGATTGGGCTGATCGGCGGTACGGCATTCAGCAGAGCGTCCCAACGAGGTCAAATTCGGAAGCATCCGTGATCCGTACCTGGACAAACTCGCCGGGGTGCAATCCCACCGCGTCGCGAATGATGACTTCGTTATCAACGTCCGGGGAATCATATTGAGTTCGGCCAAAGGCCGTGCTGGACTCGATCCGGTCCACTATAACGCGCTCCACAGCGCCAATGCGCGCCTGGTTGTGGCGTAGCGATATTTCCTGTTGTTCTTCCATCACGCGTGCTGCTCTTTCCTCCTTAACTGTTTCAGGCACATCATCGGTCATTGTTCCTGAATGTGTGCCGTCTTCATGCGAATACGTGAAGACGCCAAGTCGTTCGAACTGCTGCTCCCGGATAAACGCTATCATCTCCTCAAAGTCTTCCTCTGTCTCTCCCGGGTGACCCGTGATGAGCGTTGTACGAATGGCAATGCCAGGTACGGTGGATCGGATACGGCTGAGTAGCTCTTCTGTTTTCTGGCGTGTGATGCCTCTCCGCATCAACGTTAGCATACGGGTGGAACCGTGCTGAAGGGGTATGTCGAGATACTTACAGATGTTGGAGCGTTCGGCCATGGTCTCCAGTACATCTATAGGAAATCCGGAGGGGAACGCATAGTGGAGCCGTATCCATTCGATCCCGGCAACGTCGGAGAGTCGTTTCAGCAGATCGGACAGTACCCTTTTGCCATACAGATCCAGGCCGTAATACGTGGAATCCTGGGCTATGAGCAACAGTTCCCTCACACCTTGTCGGGCCAGGCTTTCCGCTTCGGTTACCAGCGATTCTATGGGTTTGGAAACGTGACGCCCCCGCATGAGGGGGATAGCACAAAAGGAACAGGGCCGATCACATCCTTCAGATATCTTCAGGTAAGCATAGTGGCTGGGGTTGGTAAGGATACGCTCACCAACCAGTTCCTTGCGATAGTCTGCGTGCAGCACCTTCAGCAGGCGGGAAAGATCACGCGTTCCGAACCAGGCGTCGACGTCCGGGATTTCTTTTTCCAAATCGCCCCTGTATCGCTGGGAGAGGCATCCGGTTACATACACCTTGTCGACTATGCCCTCCGACTTGGCGTCGACGTACCGAAGGATGGTGTCGATCGATTCCTGCTTTGCGTTTTCGATGAATCCGCAGGTATTGATTACAACCACACTGGCGTCGTCGCGGGTGGATTCGTGCACGGCATCGATGCCGTTTCCGCGGAGTTGGGTCAGCAACTCCTCTGAGTCGACCTGGTTCTTAGAACAGCCCAGCGTCACAATGTTTACCCGTGTCTTTCCGTTACCCTTCGTTCTCATTTGGTACCTTCCCCCGAAAGCCCTTTTTTCGAGCTTTTCGGGGAGGCAAAGGTACTAAAATAAACCGGTGGCGAATTTGGTCTTATGACGCATAATTTATCTTTACCCCGCGTTTTAGCATGATCAGAAAGGTAGCCCAGTATTCATTTTTTGCCCTATTGGCAGTCTCATGCCTGGATAAACCGGATTGCTACAATCTGAACAACAACGTGATTGGCATCTCGTTCCGAAAAATAGCCGACAACCGGGCCGATACCGTAGCGCTGCTCGGTATCACCGTTAATGGCACCGACAGCGTATTTTATCCGGACGTTCTCGCCACGGGCCTGGAACTGCCCCTGGATGTACTTTCGGCAGAATCCAACGTGTCTTTTCAGTTTCTCGGCATATCCGGGCCCGTCGTAAGAAACCTTCGAACAACATATACGTCGATGGCGCAGTTCGTATCGGAAGACTGCGGTCGGCGCTTTATCGTCTCCGGACTGCATCTGGAGGATCACGATTTTGATTCGGTTCGTTTGGTGAATGACCAGCCCGGAAGGGAGCCTACGACCAACTATATTATCTACCGCTGCCCGATAACCGATAGGATGAAAGTCAGCTTTCGCCAACTTGGGTGGGATAGCGATAGTCTCGGTACGCCGTTGAATGTTTTTGTCGATGGCATCACTTCGGATTTTTCACCAATTGTGGCGCCCCCCACGGCAAGCACCTTCATCCTTCCATTGAATCCGGAATCATCATCCGCTGCATATCATTTTGATTTCACCGAGGGTGAAGCTGACCTGACAGTGAACTACCGCACGGTAGCATCGACCCGGTATTCGGTGTGCGGGAGCCAGACGTTTTTTACAGACCTTGCTGTCGCGTCTCACAGTTTTGATAAGGTAATAGTCTTGCGCGATTCTATACACGACCCGGCCGTAACCAATATGCTGTTGCAGCGTTGCCCGGACACGAATCTCATCAAGATTGACTTTGTTGATCAGCACGGTGATGGCGGGGCATTGGTCGAGTTGGCGCTCAATGGCATCATCACCGATTATATGCCAGGGATATTCTATGAGGGAGAGACCGTGTCGTCTGTTATCCTTCCGCTGAATGACCAGGCTGATGTTACGCGATTTACTTTCGACCTTGAGACGGGTCCGGTTACCCTTGAAGTCGGATATGCCCGGACACCCGTTGTGCTCCACGGCGTGTGCGACCGTATGGCCATATCCAATATCAGTATTATCTCATCCGGATTTGCTTCTGCACCTGAGGTGCTCGCGTCGGAGACTACATTTCCCGTAAACACTACGAACCTTGCGATTATCCCTGACTAGCATATTGCTGTTTTGTGCGGGCCTTTCTGTTTTTGCCCAGGAAGACCAAGAGCGGGATTCCGTAACGATCAGGGATTTCATTCCCAAGGGAATTCGCGTTGGTGCCGATGTGTACGCATTGATTCGCAGCCAATACGACGATCGTTTCACGGGGGGGGAACTGAATGCAGAAGTGGACGTACACCGTTATTTTCTCGCCGTTGAAATGGGAAACTGGCGGCTCGATATGAACACAGAGAACGCTATGAGCGCTGATCCCGCCGTATACGCCAACCAGGGGACTTACCTGAGAATAGGTGCCGACATGAATTTTATTCCTCGTGACACCCACGGAAACGTCCTGTTTTTTGGAGCGCGATACGGCCGGTCAATATTTTCAGAATCTCTGACTACCACAGTTAACGACCCTGTGTGGGGTTCACGCGATGTGCAGTTCGATACGGAAGATGCAAATGCCCGTTGGTTTGAGATCACGGGCGGCCTTCGCGTGAGGTTGTGGAAAGTGGTGTGGCTGGGCTACACCGCTCGTTTCAAATTTGGCCTCGCAACAAACGGAACAGGCAACATGGAGCCGCACGATGTTCCGGGATACGGGAGCAATGAAAAGAATTCAACGTGGGGATTTAATTATCTCGTGCTTGTAAGCCTGCCGTTGAGGAAATGAGAGTGATTGTGAGAGATTATACGGATCACCGATTGCTGAACAACGACTCCACAAAGGCCATCTTATCGAATACCTGCAGATCGTCGACCTTTTCGCCGACGCCAATGTATTTTACCGGGATCTTGAATTCATCAGAGATACCGATAACGACGCCGCCTTTGGCAGTGCCGTCCAGCTTGGTGATGGCCAGCGCCGTGACGTCCGTAGCCTTGGTGAACTCGCGGGCCTGCACGACGGCGTTCTGACCCGTGCTCCCGTCGAGTACGAGCAACACCTCGTGGGGTGCCTCGGGTATCACCTTTTGCATGACACGGCGGATCTTGGATAACTCCTGCATCAGGTTGACCTTCGTGTGAAGGCGTCCCGCCGTATCGATGATGGCCACGTCGGCGTTTGAGTCAACCGCTGCCTTAACGGTGTCGTAGGCTACGGCAGAGGGGTCGGTGTTCATGCCGCGCGCGACTACGGGCACGCCGACGCGCTCGCCCCACAGCTTGAGCTGATCCACGGCCGCTGCGCGAAACGTATCGGCCGCGCCAAGGATAACCGACTTGCCCATCCTGGTAAACTGTGCGGCGAGCTTTCCGATGGTTGTGGTCTTACCCACGCCATTGACGCCAACCACCATGATAACGTACGGTTTAACACCTTCCGGGAGCACAATGCCCTTGGCGTCAGACGTATTATTTTCGGCCAGAAGTGCTGCGGTTTCTTCTTTGAGAATGCGATCGAGTTCAGCGGTGCCGAGATATTTATCACGCGCTACGCGCTTCTGGATCCTGTCAATAATCTTCAGCGTGGTTTCCACACCCACGTCGCTGGAAACGAGAACCTCTTCGAGGTTGTCTAGTACCTCATCATCGACGGTCGACTTGCCGGCGATAGCTTTGCCGAGACGGGAGAAAAAACTCTGCTTGGACTTATCCAGGCCTTTGTCCAGTTGTTCCTTCTTTTCCCTCGAAAACAGATTTCCCAATAACGACATGCGATGTGCTTAAATGTGATTCGGGTGTGCGGCAGGGCAAAAAAACAAGAAGTCCCATCAGGGACTTCACGACAAAGCAATTTTCCTTGGGATTATTTCTTGGCCAGCGTCTCCTTAACGAGCTCTACAGGCACAATTTCTTCCCTGAATACGTATGCGCCAGTTTTCTCGGAACGCATGGCGCGGATCACCTTAGCATAGTTCTTCCCACCAACCTTCTTCAGCGACGCAACAACTTTCTTAGCCATGGTATATCGTCAATAATGTGTGTGAAACCTTATTTGATCTCTTTGTGAATCGTGTACTTCTTGAGAATCGGGTTGTACTTTTTCAACTCGAGTCTTTCGGTCGTGTTCTTCCGGTTCTTGGTGGTAATATACCGGCTCATTCCGGGCATACCGGAATTCTTGTGCTCCGTGCACTCGAGGATTACCTGTACCCTATTGCCTTTTTTAGCCATATCCTTTCCTTTTTAAGCTTCCAGTAACTAAACCGAAAGGAGGCCCTTTTGGCGGGCTTCTTTCAATACAGCGTAAATACCATGCTTGTTGATGGTCTTGATCGCCTTCGTGGACACCTTCAAAGTGATCCAACGACCTTCCTCAGGGACGTAAAACCGCTTAACCTGCAAGTTAGGGTAAAAACGCCGCTTCGTCTTGTTGTTGGCGTGCGAAACGTTATTGCCCACCCTGGGCCTTTTTCCTGTAATCTGACAAACTCGTGCCATAATCTCCTGGTTTCCCCCTTTTGGAAAAGGGACTGCAAATATCGCGAAAACCCCCTCAATTATCCAACCGGGCGAGCAAATTATCGCTGGATTTGGAGTTCAGCAATAAGCTCGAGCGGTTCCAGGCCGCGGAAATCGTCGATAACCCGATCGACCGGTGGAAATTCTTCGCTTGTATGCGTCGTGGTGATCCCGATCACCCGGCAGCCAGCGGCCGTGGCCGAGAGAACGCCCGAAATCGAATCCTCGAAGACGATACACCGGGATGGTGGCATGTTAAGGGCTTCAGCCGTCTTGAGGTAGATTTCGGGGTCAGGCTTTCCCCGGCTTACGAACGATTCGTCGAGGATTACGTCAAAATACGACGCAGTGCCCGTCTTTTCGAGTGTGAAATCGACGTTGGCGCGCGGCGCAGAGGTAGCGATCGCACGTGGTATCCCTTCTGCCCTGAGCTTATCCAGGAAGTCGATAAGGCCCTCTACCGGGCGGATGTGTGGGGCATACAGTTCGCGGTACAGCGCCTCCTTCTCCTTCGCGTACCGGGCGATCGCCTCCGGATCAGCGGTCCCGAAGAGCTGCGGAATCCAGTCTTTGTTGGTCCGCCCGAATATCGTGTTCCTCAGATCCTCCTCCGTAAGCCGGAACCCGTGGCGCTCGCTGAACTGTCGTAAGGCGATTTCGTGATAGGGATTGCTGTCTGCAATGACCCCGTCCATATCGAAAATGAAGGCAAACGGATGCATGGCTGTCGTTTCGTTCCCGCCGGTTTCGGTGGCAAAATAGCCCAAGTAGCAGGAATCAAAAAATAACCAGCCGGCGGGTGTAGTTGAGGTTGCCCACCGTGACGCGAAGGAGGTACAGTCCTGACGCTACGCGCGGCAGGGGAAGCACGTGGTCCCGGAATGGCTCAACAACCACGGGTACGGTCAACTCCTGCCCGAGCAGGGACACAAGCTGGACAACAACCTCCCGGTCCGTCCGCACTATAATCCCTTCTGAGGCACGGGCGGGGTTGGGGAACACGGCGACCAGCGGCTCGGTGGAGGGGGGAGGTCCGGCGTCGTTTCTCAAAATGCTCATTCCGCCGAGCAACGTGCCGATGGCAATTACACGCTGAGTTCCCTCGAACAGCCGCGCCGCCGTAGGCCAGATGCGGCCGCCGAGATTTCGTTCTGCGTACGCGTCGGCGAATTGGTCATAGACGATTTCGCTGATGAGTTCCACTTCCTGACCCGTCTGGCGATAATCGCTCACAATGCCTAGTCGCCCGTACTGGTCACCGATTATCAGGTCGACCTTGCCGTCGTCGTTCAGATCGGCGGTGTGTACTGCCAGGCTTTGCCGCTCAACACTGGGCCCAAAACCGAGGTAGTCGGCCTGCTCTAGCGTCACATTGATGGTGCCCGCAGGCCCACCGTTACGCCAATACTGCAATGAACCGTTTGTCCTTCCAACAATCAGGTCGGGCAGACCGTCTCCATCAACGTCGGTCATATGAACGTTTTCGGTAAACAGCATGTCGAAGTTGATGGGTAGCGGGGATTGGCCGGAAACGTCGAACCCGGAATTGGATTTGTTGTGCACTACGTACAATCCTGTGGTCTGGGTGTCCGAACTTGTCGCGGTGAATACAAGGTCGGTCCTGCCGTCGCCGTCGGCGTCGTAGAACTGCGGCTTGATGTTATAAAAGCCGTGGCTACTGAAGTTGAGATAATCGTCCGTAATTAGTTTGAAGGCCGGAGCCGCACGTGTCCCGACGTTTTGATAAAAGATAAGCGAGCCCGTTAATTCTCCACCCTTGTTCATTTGACCAATGATGAGGTCCAGGTCGCCGTCGCCGTCCGTATCCATAAATGCCGGTACGGCGCTATCTCCTACATCGATCATTTCGCCCTGCAGAAAGTCGTGCTGCTGAAGGTTAAAGACGGGGAGTTCATTCGTCCCGGAGTTAACGTACAGCCAATTGGATTCACGCAGATTGATCTGTAGGTGGTCCTTCGCAAAGACGTGGGCTGATACGACAAGGTCTACGATGTTGTCGCCGTTCACATCTTCCAGGAATGGGGTGGGATATAGGGGGAAAACAGCGGGATCGGGTTGAGGGAACAGTACTGCGGAAGAGAAATCCGGATTTTGATTGTCGCCTGTGTTTTCAAGGTAATAGACCTCGTCGCAGCCTCCGTCGGAAAGTACGAGGTCCTGGTCACCGTCGTTATCGAAGTCGTACGCCAGTAAACCCTTTCCCTCACTGTGCTTTATACGGCCTCCGCCGTGTGGCTGGCATCCGTCACCACCGAAGGCAAACTCGCCACATCCGCAAGCAAGCACGTTGCCCCAGCGTTGTGTGATGCGTTCAAATTCCAGGGAGTCGCAGGAGCCATAGCGTTCCTGGCTGAAGTTTTTGTGGAATTCCACACCGCCTTCACCGCTGTAATTTACGGTGAGTATGTCGAGGTCGCCATCGTTATCGATGTCGGCAATCGCGGGCAGATCGTCGTATTGCAGCTGGAGGTTGATAAGTCCGGAGAAGCCCCTTGTCAGAAGAACGTCACTTTTCGGCAGGCCTTCGCCGGCGAAAAAGCGGAAGGGCTCCCATTCCAGCGGTCCACCAGGAAGGGTTTGGTTAATGTACACACGAATGCCGAGAATGTCGCCAGTGAAGATGTCCGGTTTGCCGTCACAATTGAAGTCGCGGAGCAACAGCCAGTTTGAGATGGTAGGGAAGAGCGTCTCGTACTCGGGCGCATAACGATAGCGTTCTCCTTCCCGGATGAGGGTGATGACCTTGCTCGCCATTCGGTCGAAGACCACCAGATCGGCGACACCATCCTGATTCAGGTCAAGCTTATTATATCCGGCAGCGTTAAGCCCGCCTGCCCAGGGAAGTTCGTATGCTTTGCCATCGGAGTGGCTGACAGGAATGGACTGATCCAGGCTGTACGTGAATTGCCCGAAGGCCCAGGCCGGACACGCAAACAACCCCATCCAAAGTAACCGCTGCATGCAATATTCTTTCGTATCCCAATAACGCAGGCCCGTGCCAACCTGTTATCTTGCCTGCAAGATAGTTAGCAGAACGCAACCGAGTGCAATGCGCATCCCCGAGCTGTACAGTAAATTCCTGTCGTCCGCAGGCATTTCTACCGATACGCGCAGTATTGCGCCAGGATCCATGTTCTTCGCCCTGCGGGGGGACCGTTTCAATGCTAATGAGTTCGCCGCAGAGGCGCTGACCAAGGGGGCAAGCTATGCCGTCGTAGACCAGGCTGAATTTGCAAAGGGCAAGAGCTATATTCTCGTCCCGGACACGCTGGAGGCGTTGCAGAAGCTGGCCCGGTTCCACCGCGACCGGCTCGAGATTCCGGTTCTCGCGCTAACGGGTTCCAATGGTAAGACGACAACCAAGGAACTGATCCATGCGATACTTTCCCGGCGTTTCAAGGTTCATGCCACGCGCGGCAACCTTAACAACCATATCGGCGTGCCGCTCACCGTGCTCAGCGTTAAACCTCACCACGAAATTGCCGTCGTGGAAATGGGAGCCAACCACGTGGGCGAGATCGCCATGCTTTGCGGCATCGCCGACCCAACGCACGGTTTGATTACGAATATCGGTCGGGCACATATCGGGTTGTTCGGCGGGATTGAGCAGATCGCGCGTGCCAAAGGAGAACTGTACGACCACCTGGCTGCGCGCAATGGCGTGGTCTTTATCAACTCGGGTAATGACTTGCTGACTGGAATGGCGAAAAAGTTTAAGTCGACGGTGACATACCCCGCAGTTGGCGACTTTTACTCCGCGCAATTGGTTGACGCTGATCCCTACGTCAGGTTAGTCGCCGACAATGGCCAGGAGGTGGCGACCCAACTTATTGGCGCCTATAACTTTGAAAATCTGGCTGCAGCCCTGTGTGTGGGCAAATATTTTGGTGTGGATCCTGAAGAGGCAAATGCAGCCGTAGCCACGTACCGTCCTGAAAACATGCGATCGCAGGTGGTGCAGAAAGGCAGCAATACCATAATCCTCGACGCCTACAATGCCAACCCCAGCTCTATGCATGCGGCGATCGAAAACCTTCTGGCCATGCGCGGCGAAAGAAAGATTCTCATCCTGGGTGATATGTTTGAACTGGGTGATGAAAGCGAAAGGGAACACAGACTCCTGGCAACGACAATAAACCGACACGGGTTCAGGGAAGTTTACTTATGTGGAAATCTGATGGCAGTAGCGGCAGAAGAAATCCCGCAGGCGCATTACTTCCCCAACAAGGCGGATCTCATCCGTGCGTTGCAATCGACAGAGATCGATAACGCGGTTATCCTCATCAAAGCCTCCCGTGGTATCGGGCTGGAAGAGGTTGTCGAATATATCGGCCAGGCATCGTAACCCGTTATCATGCGCGACGTAAAAAACCAAGATGCCCTGGATAAAATCTATTATTAGTTGAATGGAAAGCATACTCTCCTTCCTTAGGTCCCTCGCACGCAACAACAACCGCGAATGGTTTGAGAAGAACAAAAACAAATACCTGGTGGCGCGGGCGGAGTTCGAAAAATTTGTGACGCGACTTTGTAAGGACCTTCCCTCTATTGATCCTTCCCTGGCAGGCACCGATCCAAAGAAGTCGATCTTTCGCATCTATCGGGACGTTCGGTTCAGCAAGGATAAGCGCCCCTACAAGACAAACTTTGCGGCGGCGTTTTCATCGCTTGGGAAGGGTCTCGGTATGCCTGGATATTATCTGCACATTGAACCCGGCGGCAAGAGTATTGTGGCGGGCGGCTTGTATATGCCGGAAGCTGAAAAGCTCGCGAAGGTCCGGCAGGAGATCGATTACAACGGGGAGGCGCTTCACCGCATCCTTGCTGACAGAAAATTCAAGAAGTGGTTTGACGGTTTCTGGGATGGCGACCAACTAAAAACCATTCCGCGTGGATACCCTAAAGACCATCCCGATGCGGCTCTGTTGAAGATGAAAAGTTTTATTACCGAGCACGTGTTTTCGGATGATGAGGTCAAAAGCCCGAAATTCTATAAATCGGTGCTCGCAACGTTCGGGGCGTTGAGGCCGCTCAACGCCTATTTAACCGAGGCTATTTCATAGCGGACGCTGTGTAGGGACGCACGGCGTGCGTCCCGGGAAAATGAAGGTGTTGGGTCCCGGATCCGATACACGTACGAATGGTCGGGCGGGGTGGTTCCAGGACGCACGCCGTGCGTCCCTACAGGGATTGATCATAGATTTTAATGAGGTGGTGATTTCCGGGTGGAAATGGTTATCATTTCGGTCTCTGAAAAAAAATCCTGATGTGTTGGTCTGGGGACTCCGGAACGATTGTCGTGTCGCGGGGACGCATCGTGTGTTATTGAAAAAAAATTGGTCCCTGGCGTGGTGGTTCCGGGAGGCACGCTGTGTGAAAAGAATTGGTCCCGATAGGTGTTCCGGGACGCACGCCGTGCGTCCCTACAGGGATTCGTGCTGGATCACAATGCGGGTATTCGTTTTTTGTGGGTATCTAGTTCTCCCAGTCGAAATAATCATCTTCTTCGAGCTGGGGCGCCGACTCTTCCTCATCGGTGCGGCCGCGGTTGCGGAATATCGTCTTCAACTCGGTGATCTCGTTCTTGATGTCTTCGCCGATTTTCTTGCGTACCGACTCCGTGTCGTATACGACGCGATAATTGTCGGTAGTGCCGGCGATTTTCAGATAGAGTTTGCTTTGACCATTGCCCGTGTCTTCTATCGCTGACCGCGCTTCACCGAGGTTTATCTTCCGGTAGCTGCGCAGCGGGGTTACGATCCGGTAGTCGATTTGCTGATCCAGCGTGTGCGTTCCGCTGATGCGCATGTTGGTGACGTTCGTCAGCACCTCCATCTGGGGAATGAATATCTTTTTGTTTTCGATATGAATTTCATTTCTGATGTCGGAAAAGCGCACCCTGTTCAATCCCTCGTCATCCAGGTACTTGTCCAGTTTTTTTATCGGTTCAAAGTCGTTGAGCTCTCCATTGCGGATAACAATTCCGATATCCGACACCAGGGTTTCGGAGAACAAGCGCAGGGCGGGGTTCAACACCATCCGCAGGTCAACGTCAGCATACGCCTGCCCCTTCAGATGGGCGTCGCGAATAAACGACTGGTTGAAATTCTCGAATACATAAAAAACGCTGTCGATGTGTATGCCCGCCAGGTTAGCAACGCTTGATACGTTTACGCGTCCGCGGTTCCGTGCATCCACACGACCTGACACGGAAATGCTTCCACCCATGGAGGTGAGGCTGATATTTCGTGATACCGCGGTACTGTTTTGCACGAGGAGGTCTCCGCGGATGTCGCGTGCTTTGAACTTTTTATACCGGAGTGAACCGAGTTTGCAATTGAATCTGAGGTTGACGTCGTCGGAGATCCGGAATTCATACTCACCTTTCTTTGAGTTTCCGGTGGTGGTGGGAGAAAACCCAAGCGCAAACAATTGATCCAGGTCGACGAAACGCGATTGCAGATCCGCCTCGATGCCAATCGGCTGGTCCGGAAAGAAGAGGAATGCGACGGCATTCTTGAAGAATCCGTTTACGAGGAAATCGCTGTTGCCCAGCCGAGCCCGCACGTTGCTCAGCGCCAGATCGTGGTTGTTGAACTGAAGCGTACCGTTGATGTCGCGCAAGGGGAACTTATCCCTGCCGTAGAGGAAAGCGATGTCGTTCAACTCGATGGATCCACGCGCTTGTGCCCGTTGTGAGGACTTTCGGTCCTTCAGCCAGGCCAGCCGCCCGGTAAAGGCAATGTCAGCTGCGAGTTGACCCGAAACGGTGCTGACCTCTTTCACGGGAAAGAGATCCAGCAGCGACCCTGCTTCGAGCACACCCTTGAAGTCGAGCTGTAGGGCAGGGTCCGAAAAATTACGAACCGTGAGATTCGAAAAGAACGATTTACCGTTGAGTCGCCCGTTGATGTTCTTTAATACGAGAACTGCCTCCGCTGCGTTGGCGACATGGGCACTTTCAAAGGAGCCATCCATGTTGGCTTGTTCGATTCGCGACTTCGACTCAGGATGGTAGATAGTAGCTCCTGAAAATCCAAAGGATGCGGAAAGCGACGGACTGGTATCACGCCCTACATTACCTTTCAGGTGAGCGGAAAAGTGCATGTCGCCCTTGCTCCTGTATCGCTCAAAGCGCTTGTAGACTTTTTCCGGAGTAAAAGAAAGGAGTGTACGAATGTCGGTATCGCGTCCTTCGAGGTGAAGGTCGATAAGGGCATCGTTTTTCCATTCGTAGGTCCCCTTGACGAGGAATTTGGAGGATTGCAGCCTGAGTTCCGAGGGGTTAATGGACAACTTGCGCAGGGCGTCATCGTACAGGAGGTCGCTGTCGATCCTGAATTGCTTTCCGGTAAACAGCTCGGATTTTCTGATGCGAACCTTTTCCGTAGTGACGTCCCCCTCAGCCTGGATTCCATACTGCGCGCCGCGGGCGTTGATGTTGGCGCGGAGTTGAGGCGCGTGAAAGATATATTCCTCATCAACGCGATAATCTATATAGCGAACTCGTGCGTCGGTGAGCTTCACGTCTTCGAGGTCGAAACGTAGGGTCTTCGTTGTGTCGCTTTTCGCGTTTTTTGTTATCGTGTAGTTGTTGATGCCGTTTGCATCAATCTTCAGGGTCGTTTCACTACCGGTGATGGCCAACCCATGGAAGATGAGGTTTCCCCTGAGTGCCGCGATGAGGTCCAGTTGGAAAGAAATCTTATCGGCCGTGTGCAGCGGGTAGATGCCCTCATGGCTGTCTTCGATATAGACGTCAGTAAGGACGATTGAAAGGTTCGGAAAACGGTCGAACCACGAGACGTCCGTGTGTCCGATCTTGACCTTGGTGTTGAGGCTTTGGTTTGCTTCGCGGATAAACTGATTGATCAGCCGGTCCTTGTACAGGATAACGATGCCAGCCAGAATGCCCACGAAGACACCGCAAGCCAGCAAAAAGTAAAGCAAAATCTTTCGGATCCTGGCCAAAGTTCAAAAATGGTTTTACAAAGTAACGGGCAAAAGTCAAACCATTTTATGTCAGGCACAAAGAATTTACCGGCCGGCTCGCCGAAGGGTCTGAGCAGCCGGTTGGATTAGTCGAAAAGCTGGGGCTGATCTTCGGCCCGGCTGAGAAGTCGGGAGTCGATGGCTTTGTCGGCGCGTGCCCCCAGCTTCTTCAGTTGCTCGACTCTGCTGACGAGGTTTCCGCTACCCTCCGACAGCTTTTTCATCGAGTCGTCGTAATACCGTTTTGAGCTTTCCAGGTGCCTTCCCAGGGTGATAAGGTCATCCGTGAATCCCACGAACTTGTCGTACAAGTCGCCGGCGCGTTTCGCGATCTCCAGCACGTGGCGGTTCTGGTACTCCTGCCGCCATACACTCCGGATGAGTTGAAGCGAAGGAAGGAGCAGGGTCGGGCTGACGAAAACGATTCGTTTGTCAAACGCCTCTTCGTACAGCGTGGGTTCAGTTTGAATCGCCAGCAGGTAGGCGGGCTCGAGCGGAATGAACATGATGACGAAGTCGAGTCCGTTCTCACTGTAGTTCTTCTGGTAACTCTTATCAGCCAAAAGGCGCATGTGCTGCCGTATGGATTGGAGGTGTGCTTTGAGGCTTGTGGCGCGTTGCTCTTCAGATTCGCTGTTTACGTAAGCGTCGTAGGATTTCAAGCTCACCTTGGAGTCGATAATGATGTGACGGTTGTCCGGTAGGTGGACTACCACATCGGGTTGCTGACGGCGGCCGTTCGCCGCGACGTAGGCCTCCTGCACGGTGTATTCGCGCCCTCGCTCCAGTCCGCATTTTTCCAGGATGCTTTCCAGGATGAATTCACCCCAGGCACCTTGTGTGCGCGTATCGCCTCTCAGCGCACGCGTCAGGTTGCGTGCCTCCTCGCTCATCTGAAGGTTGAGATCCTTCAGGTTCTTCAGTTCATTGAAGAGGCTCGCGTTCTTTTCGATGGCGTCGCGGTGGGTTTGGTCGATCTTTTTTTCAAACTCGACAATGCGCTCGCCCAGAGGTTTTAGCATGTCGAATAGCTGTGTTCTGTTCTGCTCTGTGAACTTCCGGTTCTTTTCGTCAAAGATCCGGTTGGCGAGGTTTTCAAATTCTTTGGTAAACTTCTCGTGAAGTGCCAGCGATTCCTGGTTTTGCTCCCGCAGTTTTTCTTCCAGATTCCTGTAATCTGCTTCAAGCGAAGCCAAAGCGTGATTCAAATCAAGTATCTTCTGACGATCTGCTTCGCTTGCTTGTCGTGCTTCCGCCAGTTGCTCCGTCAGTGATTTGACCTTTTCCTGCTCCACAACCAGCGACGTCTCATTTTGGCGGCGATCGGCAATAGCCTTGCTTCTCGCCACCAGCCAGGCGGTCGCAGATCCCAATACTACGCCAACTACGAGATAAATCAGCTCCATGGTTCAAAATTGCGGAAGATATTCGACAAGTTGTGTCATTGCCGCTGTTCTTTTGGGCAGCGGCTTGCGGTAATTACCGGTTATGTCCGTATTTCTGTAAATTTGGCGACTATGGATACGAAATCCGCGAATATGTTCGCTGAATCGGTGGCGTCAAGCCAGGAAGCTATTGCACTTGAGGATCAGTATGGGGCGCACAATTATCATCCGCTTCCTGTGGTTTTGTGCCGGGGTGAGGGTGTGTTTGTTTGGGACGTGGAGGGAAAGCGGTATTACGACTTCCTGTCCGCCTACAGCGCCGTCAACCAGGGGCATTGCCACCCGCGGATCATCAATGCATTAATCACGCAAGCGAAGCAGCTCACGCTGACATCACGTGCATTTTACAACGATAAGCTCGGTCTTGCCGAAAAATACGTCTGCGAGACGTTCGGCTACCAAAAGAGTCTTTTCATGAACAGCGGTGCCGAGGCCGTGGAGACCGGCATGAAGCTGGCGAGAAAGTGGGGCTATACGAAGAAGGGGATACCGGACAACCAGGCTGTGCTCGTTTTCGCGACGGGCAACTTTCATGGCCGTACCACGAGCATTATTTCAGCGTCCACAGATCCCGACGCACGCCGCGGCTTTGGGCCGTATCTCCCGGGAATCGAGATTATCGAATACGACAACACGGAAGCGCTGGCGTCCGCCCTGCGCAATCCGAACGTCTGTGGCCTTGTAATCGAACCCATCCAGGGCGAGGCGGGCGTTTTTGTCCCGCAGGAAGGGTACCTTAAGGCAGCGCGTGAACTGTGCACTCAAAATAACGTGCCTCTGATCCTGGATGAGATACAGACCGGTTTGGCGCGGACGGGTCGGATGCTTGCATCGGAATACGAAGACGTAAGGGCCGATATCCTTTTGCTCGGCAAAGCCTTGTCGGGTGGCGTGATGCCGGTGTCCTGTGTTCTTGCCGATGACGATATCATGTTGGTAATCCGTCCCGGAGAGCATGGCTCTACGTTTGGAGGTAATCCGCTCGCCGCCGCGGTCGCCGTGGAGGCGATACAGGTTCTGAAGGACGAAGGCCTCGCCGAACATGCCTATCGCCTCGGGATCGATTTTCGGGAACGAATGACGGAGTTGGTCAGCAAGACGTCGTTGCTAAAGCTGGTGCGAGGAAAGGGACTTTTGAACGCGATTGTAATCAATGATAGCCCCGAATCTGACACCGCGTGGAATATCTGTGTCAAACTGATGGAACACGGGTTGCTTGCAAAACCGACACACGGTAACATCATCCGGCTGGCGCCACCTTTGGTGATCACCGAAGAGCAGCTGCATGAATGCTGCGATATTATCAGTACCGTAGTTCTGAATTATCAACCCTAGTCGACAGAGGGAGGCGCAGTTTAGTTTTCGGTACCAATCTGCATCTGCATCTGCGTCTGCATCTATCTACGAAACCGCTTCCTCAATGGGCGCTTCCGGTGCATTGATCCTGACCGACGCAATCCCGTTCTCCATTCCGGATTGACTTTCGTATACCTGGCTGGAACCGATTACCTGCCCGTTGGTGCTGGTCAACGTGAAATGGTATTTTCCGTTTGACGTATTCTTGCGAGCGTAACGGTCGGGAATGGGAGCGTTCTTTTTTACGGACTCGATGCCATCGAGGCAGGCGGCCTTGGTGGTATAGCCTTCACTGGTGAGTATCACCTGTCCGTTTGCAGCCTGGAGTACGAACTGAAATTCGCCATCCTTACGGGTGCTTACAACAAATTTGCCCATGGTCGGTTGGAGTTATCCTTCCATGAGTATACGAAAAAGACGGGACAATTACACGGCGATTCCGAGTTTCGTCAGATCGGCCCGAAGTTGCTCCGGGCTGACGAAACGGATGGCATTGAGACCAAGTTGCTGACCGGCAAGGACATTCTTTTCGTTATCGTCGATAAAGACCGAGCGGGCAGGCTCGACGGAATACCGGTCGAAGAGAACCCGGAAGAACCTGTGATCCGGTTTGCGCATCTTCTCGACACCGGAAACGACTATGCCGTCGAACCAATTCAGGAAGTCGAATTTCTTCTGCGCAATCGGGAAGCTTTCCGACGACCAGTTCGTCAGCGCATAGACATTGTGATTGGAGTTTCGAACTGTACGAAGAATCTCTACCGTTCCATGGATAGGACCAGAGATGGTTTCCTCCCACCGGTCGTACCATGCCCTTATGGGCATTTCCCACTCCGGATGCCGCGCGACCAATTCCTCTGTCGCTTCGGCAAATGAGCGGCCTTCATCCTGGAGGTCATTCCATTCTGATGTGCAGATATTCCCAAGAAACCATTCTATCTCTTCCTCCGTCTTGAAAATTTTGCGATACAGGTATCGAGGATCCCAATCAATGAGGACGCCGCCAAGATCGAAGATTACCGTGTCGATAGGATTCATGTATAGTCAGGTTAGCTCGGGTGCAATAATAAGAAAGATTAGAGAATAGAAGGTTGAGATTAAAAAGGTACACCGCGAGTCGCACGATCGAGAGTCGCTGCGATCTCCACCGATTACCTATTACTTCCTGCCACCTACCTACAGCTGAAGGTGCCTCGACACCACCTCACTCCCAAGGAACCGCTGCGCTTTGTGATCAAAATCGTCGGTTGACTCTGTAGTGTAAAACGTCCGCGTGCCGCCTTTTGTGCACAAGGCGTCGATCTCTGGGTGGCGATGCAGGTAATCTGCCAGGCTTTCCGCGACGATCGGACCCTGAACGAGTAGCTTGATTCCGTCCGGCAAAAACCGTCGGATCTTTTCGACGAGCAGGGGGTAGTGGGTACAGCCGAGAATTATTGTGTCGATCTTGGGCGACTTTTGCAGAAGACTTGTGATGTTCTTTTTGACGAAATAGTCTGCGCCGGCCGACGTGTGCTCATTGGCTTCAACCAGCGGTACCCACATCGGGCAGGCCTCCTGAAATACCTTTATGTCTGGGAAGAACTTGTTGATCTCGATTACGTACGACATGGATGCTACGGTACCCTGAGTAGCCAGAATTCCCACATGCCGCGTCTTTGAATGCATGCCGACGATTTCGGTCGTAGGCCGGATAACGCCGAGGACGCGGTACAGGCTCTCCATCGTCACGAGGTTTCGTTGCTGGATCGTCCTCAATGCCTTGGCCGACGCCGTGTTACATGCGATAATGACGAGTCGCGATCCCATGCTGAAGAGATGCTGCACACACTCCCACGTATACTGGTATACCGTATCGTACGACCTCGTTCCATACGGAACTCTCGCATTATCGCCCAGGTAGACAAAATCGTATTCAGGCAACCGTCCGACAATCTCGCGGAACACCGTTAGCCCGCCGATGCCGGAATCAAAGACGCCAATAGGACCGGGAGTAGACTTCATAGAGTATCAGAGTGAGCGTGCGTGTGAAAGCGAAGGGTGTCGGGCATCCGAAACGTAAACACATAAACACGTAAACACATAACCGCGGTTCATATTCCTTCAAACAGACTAAACGACTCCATATAATGCGGCACAAACACTTTCCACCCGAACCGATCGCGGATGGCTTGTGCATAGGTTTCGATTCCCGGGGCTTCGCCGTGCACCGTGAATACCATTTTGGGTTTGTCCTTAAAGCCCTCCATCCATTGGAAGAGTTCCGACCGGTCTGCATGGCCCGACATGGAACTGATAAACTCTACCTTGCATTTCACGGGCACTTCTTCACCAAACATTTTTATCGTCGGGGCCTTTTCCAGCAAGCTGCGCCCTCGCGTACCTTCTGCCTGGTAGCCGGCAATAAGAAATGTGTCGTGCGGGTTGCGAAGTCGGTGATACATGTGGTGAAGGATTCGTCCGCCGGTCATCATGCCGCTCGATGAGATGATGATGGCCCTGGAAGAAAGCGTGTTCAGCATCCGCGAATGCTCCGACGATTTGACCATCACCAGCATGTTCGTTTCGATCTCATGCGCAAGGTCCTGGCTGGTTGTTCCCATCCGGTGATACTCGGGATATTTATAGAAAAGATAAGTGGCGGAAATGGCCATTGGGCTATCCACGTATACCGGCACGTCGGGAATGGCGTTCTCCTGCATGAGTCGCCGCAAGTGCAGCATCAGGGTTTGCGTACGCCCCACGGCAAAAGCCGGGATTACCAGGACGCCACCGCGGGCAAATGTGTCGTTCACAACCCGGGCGATATCGCCGGCTGGATCCTCGTCGGGGTTTTCGCGATCGCCGTATGTCGACTCGATAAGAAGAATGTCAGCCTCTGAGATCGTGGTAGGCGGGTTGAGCATAGCCTGCTTGTATCGGCCGAGATCACCGGAGAAAACAATCTTTTTTGTCTGGTTATCTCCTTTGATGAACACTTCGACGATAGCGGACCCGAGCAAATGGCCGGCATCCCGGTAAACAATGTCAACGCGGTCGCTGATGCTGATGCGTTCGTCATAGCCGAACGGTCTGAACAATGGAAACGTGCTGCGCGCATCCTCTTCGGTGTAGAGGGGCATCGGGTTTTCATGACGCGAATACCCTTTTCTTTTCGCGAATGCTGCTTCTTCTTCCTGAAGTTTGGCCGAATCGAGCAGCATGATTTCCATGAGGTCCGCTGTGGGCGCCGTGCAGTATATGGGACCGCTGAACCCTTCCTTTACAAGCTTCGGCAGGTAGCCGGTATGATCGATGTGAGCATGGCTGACGACTACTGCATCGATCGTGGAAGCGTCAACAGGGAAAGATTCCCAGTTTCGTAAGCGCAGCGGTTTGAGTCCCTGGAACAATCCGCAGTCGAGCATGAATCGGAAATCGCCTACGGTAAACAGGTATCGCGATCCGGTCACGCTGCCGGCACCTCCGAGAAATTTTAGGCGTACATCCATGCTTATCTCCTGATGTCAAACCGGTCGAGTTGCTGCAGCGGCCCCTCTTGTGTTTCCACGTTCGTGACGACGGCATGGGGTGGACCTTGCCGGCACCACGCCACAAATTCTTTCAGGGCTTCTTCTGGTCCTTCCGCTTCAATGTAAACTGATCCATCGGGTTCGTTGCGAACGAAGCCGCGCAACTGCAGTTTGGTGGCGACTTCACGTGCTGATGCGCGGAAGAACACACCCTGTACGCGACCGGTTACACGTATGTTGAGATGCTTCATAGGCAGGAGGCAGAAGGTTCAAATACAAATGTTGGGCAGTTGACCATGATCATAGTATATAGTCCGTACTCAGAAAAGCAGATTCTCTGTTACGAATAATAGTGCTAAGGATCTGCTTATTGATTTCATTCGTTCGTGTTGACACAATGGTTCGGATAGAAAAAACCCGCAGTGCGTCAGATACGGAAAGTGTTCCTTCTGCAGAATCCTTTCTCCCTGTAAAGGGAAACGTGTCGGGGCCTCGCTGACATTGGGCGTTAAGATTGATCCTCCCTACCTGGTTCACGAACGCGTCGAGCAGCCGTGCGATTCGCTTTGAGTCTGTTCCGAAAATGCTCACCTGTTGGCCGTAGTTGGAGTTGACGACATACTGAATCGGTTCTTCCAGGTCGTCGAAGGTCATGATGGGCACGATGGGACCGAACTGCTCCTCACTATAAAGGCGCATTTCGGGTTTTACAGGAAATACAACAGCGGGATAGAAGAAGGAACATTCCGCCGCACCTCCGTTCGGGTTGATCACTTTCGCGCCGTGCTTTATCGCGTCGTCAATCAGTTCCTGGAGGTACACGACCTTGCCCGGTTCGGGCAGCGGCGTAAGGCTGACGCCTTCCTCCCAGGGCATGCCTGCTTTAAGTTTCGCTACACCATCGACAAATTTTTCCATGAACAGTGGCGCAACTGTCTTATGCACATGGATGATCTTGATGGCTGTACAACGCTGGCCGTTAAACGAAAGCGCCCCTGTAAGGCACTCGCTCACGGCACTGTCCAGATCGGCATCGGGTAATACGATGGCAGGGTTCTTTGCGTCAAGCCCTAAGATCGACTTAAGCCGATGCGGCTTCGGATGGAGTTTCTTCAGATCGTTGGCTCCCTTGTTTGTTCCGATGAATGCAAAAACATCCAGCTTCCCGGATTCCATGAGGGCACCTACGGTTTCACGGCCCCGACCATATATGATATTGATTACCCCGGGAGGGAAGCTATCGCGAAACGCTTCCAGCAAAGGTCGTATGAGGAGGACACCATACTTAGCCGGTTTGAATACCACGGCGTTACCCATGATGAGAGCAGGGATGAGTGTCGAGAAGGTCTCGTTGAGCGGGTAGTTGTAAGGCCCCATACAGAGCGCGACGCCTAGCGGCACCCGTCTGATCTGTGCCATAAATCCACCTTCTTCAACGAGTTTTGCCGAGTTGCGGTCTAGTTCCTTGTAGGCCTGGATGGTGTCGCGAATGTAGTCGCACGTCCTGTCGAACTCTTTCCGTGAATCGTTCAGCGTTTTTCCGATCTCCCACATTAGAAGTTTCACGACTTCATCTCGCTTTGCTTTCATCCGCTCCAGAAATATTTCCACGTAGGCGATCCTTTCGGTTACGCTACGGGTGGGCCATGATCCGTGCCCGAGATCATAGGCGCGGACGGCGGCGTCAAGCGCTGCCATAGCCTCCTGTGCTGTAAGGAGTGGTGTAGCCCCAAGTACTTTCTGTTTGAGTTTGCCGTCAATGCGCGTGTAGATGGGACTTACAACGGGACTAAGTGGCCCGTCCCATTTCTTCAACTCGCCATTGAGAAGGTACTCACGTTGCTCGATGGTTTCATCAAGTCGGAATTCGGCCGGAATGGAGTGATCTTCCGGAAAGATATCCTGTACAGCTTTGGTCATGAGTTGGATGGGGTTAACGAAGGAAGTATGACATAACCGACCGGCTTACCCGGCACAACGACAGAGACTCGCCCCGAAGCATTTTCGATTGGCGCGAACGGCGGCGCATGCATAGCACGTGATGTGACATTCACGCTGCAATTTACAGCCACCTCGAATATTTGCAACGAAGGGAGATCTTCCTAAGGGTGTGTTGGGTTTCTCAGCCAATGCCGCAATCGGTATCGGAGGTATCTACACTCGATTACGTTTCGCGACGCCTCATCCTTATCAAATCGTCAACGGGTCTTATCGGCGCTAGTGACGGATGCCGCACTCCTTGCAATATTTCATCTTGCCGGGCGGGCGTTTCTTGGGAGGCCGCTTGTGTCCAAAGTACATGGGATCACTGTATTGCGGTTTCGCGAGTTCCTTTTCAGCTCTCTTCCTTGCCTTGGCCACGCGCTCCATCTGTTCGTAATAGCGCCTTTCGGCATTGTAGGTAACCTCTAACTTGCTGGACCGTCGTTCGCTCTTAGGCACGTAGTTCATGGTCGGATAACTCGGATCCATTGAAGTGGGCTGATTCACCTCAGTCTGTTTATTCGACCGTTTCGCTTTCCTGTCCTTCTTCTGCTGTGCAAAAGCCGTGACCCCACAGGCCAGGAATATGACGATTAAAAAAGCTAGTGACCGCATAGCTGGCGTGATATTACACATATTTAACTGGACTGATGCAGGAAAAATTGTGTAGTCAGGCAGATGAATCGATAAACCGCGGCAGGATGGGGCGAAGTTCCGCTCAGCGGCGTTGCATCACCGGCCCTTCGGTTCCAGCATGGACTGTTCTCTCCTGAAGACCCAAGGGGGTTTCGGTTTGCTCTCCTGCCAGAGACCCCTGCGCTTTTGCTGCGCAAAGCTGCGATACGGTTCAAGATCTTGCGCAGATTCGTCCTCCACGGTCCATGCGAGTCCTTCGCGAAGCAGGCTGATGCGCGGGTCTTCACCTACATCAGTAAGCACAAGAGCGTAATGATTGCCTTTCTTGTCGCGTTTGATCAGGTCGACAGTAACTTGGCGATTGAGGAGCATTTTCTCGAGACGTGCTTTTGCCTCGCGCCCGTATGCCTGCCCAAGCTCAGGGCAGTCGATGCCGTATAATAAGACTTTCATCGGGCCGTCGTTCGTAACGATTTCAACGGTGTTTCCATCGACAACGGTGGTGACGGTACCCATTATCCTTACGTCGCCGGCCCAGGAGGGGGAAAAAAGAAATGCCCCCACGAGGAAGATCAAAAAGTGTCGCATACGGGTGTGTTGGCTTTTTTACCCTTGCTTAAGCAAATAATCGACCAGTTTTCACAAACCGTGTTCCTGCCCGATATCGCGCTGAAACGCGGGTTTTAACAGCTATTTTTTTCCAAAAACGGGATCAGCGTTTGCAGTATTGGTCTATCTGGAACTTTGCTTTGGCGTCTCCAAATTCTACCGCGCGGCGCCAGTCAAAGCACGCTTTCTCCTGTTCCTTCATCCTATAGTAAAAATTGCCTCGTTGTTTGTAATACGATGCGTTCTTCGGGTCGAGGGTGATGGCTTCATCCATATCCGAAACGCCGGCACCGTAGTCGCCTAACTGCGACTTGCACGCTGCCCTGTTATAGTAGGCAACGGCATCTTTAGGGTTGAGACTAATGACCTTGTTGTAGTCGACCATCGCGCCTTCGTAGTCTTCAATTTCTTCTTTGATCAACGCCCGGTTGAAGTACAGATCCGGGTTCGACGGATCGAGTTCTATGGCCCGGTTCAAGTCACCCGTAGCCGACTTGGTATCGCCCAAACTGATATAAGCCCGGGCGCGGTTAATGAACAGTTCAGCTGTGTTCATGCCAGCCTTGAATGCTTCCTCGTAATCTTTCAACGCAGCGGCATACTCTTCCGCTTCCGTACTGATCAACGCACGCCGGTAGAAAACCTCGGCGTCGCGAACACCTGCCGCTACCAGACGGTTGAAGTAATCGTGTGCCTGAACGTACATCTTCGCGTCAAAGTAGGTATCTCCGATTTTCCGGAGCAGCGCAGGATCGGGCGACTCGGAGAGCTTTTCCACCATGCGATAATCCTTGACCGCATTCTCGTTCTTCCCGCTTTCCAGCATCAGATCGCCGCGGTTCTCATAAGCCCGGGCGTAGTCCGGATTGATCCGGATCGCCTCGCTATAATCTTGTAGAGCCTTTTCCGAATCCTTGAGCATGTGCCAGGCCTTGCCGCGGTTGTTGAACAGTTTCGGATCATTGAGGCGCAGGGCGACCGCCTGGTTGTAGTCTTCGATGGCGCCACTGAAATCGTTCGTTACGAACTTCACATCACCGCGATGGAACCACGCGATGGCCAGTTTGCTATCTTGTTCGACAGCGCTTGTAAAATCGCGCAGGGCACCCGGATAATCCTTTTGCAGATACCGACAATGGCCGCGCATGTCAAATGCTTCGGCGGCGACCTCGCCGTTACCGATCGCTTTATCCAGGTCGGCCAGCGCGCCGGAGTAATCTTCAAGGTGGTATTTGGCCATTCCGCGTGCCATTAGCACCTGCGGTTCGGCCGCTCCACTGTCTATTGCGCGATTGAGATCCGGCAGCGCTTTGACATAGTCCTTCAGCTGGCAATACGCCATACCGCGCACTGCACTTACGGACGCATCGGCAGTGCCTGCATCAATAGACCGCGTGAGATCCTGGACTGCGGCTGCATAGTCTTTTTGATAGAAACGCGCCTTGCCGAGCATGGCCAAGTCGGCAGCAGTACCCTCATTCCGTGCTACCACCGCTGAGAGGTCATTGATGGCAAGGTCGTATCGTTCCGATTGGAAGTGTGCCATGCCGCGGTTGCGCAGGGGCTGCAGGTAATCACTCTTGAGTGCCAGCGCACGATCAAAATCTGCAATCGATTCGCGTACCTGACCGGCAAGCAGCTTTGCCTTGCCCCGGTTGTTGAAGATCACTTCGTTGTTGGCACCAAGTCCGATCGCACGGTCGTATGCCTGGATTGCTTTAGTGAATTCATCTGCGAGGAAGGCGGCATTACCCAATGCATAGTGTACATCGGCGTTCTTGCTTCCCAGCGATACAGCCTTTTCCAGCAGGGCTAACGCTTCCTTTTCACGCTGGAGCTTTACAAGCGATATGCCATGGGCCTCCACAGCCTCCAGAGATTCCGTGCCCGCCTTCTCCAGGTCGGACACCGCTTTGTCGAACGCACTTGTTTGGTAGTGCGACAAGCCGCGTTTCAAATAGAGTTCTGGCTCCTTTGCTCCTGATGTTTCCGCGCGGGTCAGGGCGTCGACAGCGCCGGGATAATCGCCCTTGTCATACCGCATATATCCCGCGAGTCGAAGCGCTTCTTCGTCAGTGGTGCCACTGGCTACCGTTTTCTCGAGATAGGGACTTGCTTTCTCCCGGTTGCCGGTATGATACAGTGCGATCCCCATCATACGATCCAGGTCGCCCGCATTGCCGGCATCGCCAGCGGCTTCCAGGTCGCGCAAGGCATTTGCATAATCCGCCTGCCTGAAGCGAATAGCCCCGCGGTTATAGCGCGCCGTTTTAAGACTGCCATCGATCGTCAATGCCTTGTCAAAATCGGAAACAGCGCCTGCCGTATCGCCGGCGTGCATCCTGGCTATCCCGCGGCTTTCGTGTACACCGGCATCCGTGCTTCCGCCCTTGATCACTTCGTCATAATATTTTGTTGCGTCGGCCCACCGTTTTTGGCTAAAGGCTATGTTGGCCAACGCGGCGTAGGCGGGAATATCCTTCGCGCCCAGCGCTATTGCCTTTGTCAGATCGTCGGCGGCATTGGCAAAATCGTTTAACTCGTATTCCGAAAGTCCTTTATACAAATACAGGATTTTGTCGCTAGCGCCGCCCGCCAGTGCTTGCCCGATGCTTGCCGCCGCTGCCTTGTAGTCCTTATTGCGGTATTGACAAAAGCCCAGTTGCCGGAAAACTTCAACGTCGCTGACTCCCATGGAAACTGCAGCTGTAAGGCTTATCACGGACTCCTTGCACTCGCCGGAAGCAGCGAGGCTCATGCCGTACATCGAAAAGACGTCTTTGTCTTTCACGCCGCGTTTCACCACTTCAGCAAGCGCGGAAGCTGCGGCGGCGTGGTCTCCAAGGGCGTAATGGGCGGAGCCCAGCTTCTTCAGCAACTCGACATCGGTGCGTCCCGATGCTACCAGCTTGCCGAAGTCTTCCACGCAGCCTTTCCAGTCCTTAAGGGCGAAACGTGCTTCGCCCCGGTTTTCGCGTGCGCGGTCGTATTCAGGACGGAGTTCCAGTGCCTTGTCCAGATCGGGAAGGGCGCCCTTCATGTCACCTGATAGCATACGGGCCTTGCCCCGGTTGTTGTATACTGTCGCGTCGGCTTTTCCTGTGGCAACGGCCTGATCGTAGTATCGTATAGCGTCCCGCATGTTTTCCATGAGGAACTTGCAATCGCCCAGGTTAGCAAAGGTCTCATAGGATGCCGCGCCCATGCCGATAGCCTTTTCCAGGTCCATGGATGCACCTTCGTAGTCCTTGAGCGCAAACCGGGCATTGCCACGATACTCAAACAGTCGGGCAGTGTTAATGCGCGCACGTACGGCCTGATCAAAATCTTCGCGCGCGCCCTGGAAATTTTTTTGATGATAGCGGCTTACACCGCGGTCGACGAGGACCTCACTGTTCTTGAAGCCTGCATCGATCAACTTGGTGAACGCCTGCTCAGCCGATGGGTAGTTTTGCTGCTCGAGTTGTTTAAGAGCCTGTTGGTAGGCAACCGCCTGGAGCGAATCCTGCGCCTGCGCAAAGGCGAGCGAGCGGCAGAAAAAAATGATAACTGCGCCAAAAGCAAATCGCATATCCTGCGGACGTGTTTGACTGCAAAGCTACCAAATAACCTCGCTCCAAATTGTTCAAAATTCGCAAATTCCTGACAGGGAATCATGTCAGATATATGCGGGATGCGTCGGGTGGCGCGTCATTTCCGCACAATCAGCAGCAGATCGAGCGCGTTTTCCGCGTCATCGGTTACGTGGTAGTCTTCGTGACTGATGTCGGATACGAGCGTGTTGTTGCGCTTCTGCAGGCGGTTTCGGTTGATGCGGTTCAGGATCTCGTACGGAATTTTCAGCAACGCTGCAGGCAGGCGGTATTGCAGATTTAAGATGTCCCATCGTGTGATGCGCTGTACGGTGGCCTTGTTTTCTTCGTAGTAGCGCATAACCTTCTCGTTTCCCGTAATACCTTTTACGGTGACTTCCCCAAATACTTGCGCAGCGAGGCGCTCCAGCTCATCCGGAAGATATTCACGTATGTGCCATGGATTCCTCGTGAGCGACATACGACGGTTAGGTGTAGTGAGCAGCCCTATGCCGGAAGGCTTCAGCATGCGGTGAATCTCCCTGAGAAAGTGCAGGTCGTCGCGAATGTGTTCGATTACCTGGAAGCTTATAACGCAGTCGAATGCCTCATTTTCGGTGATAGGAAAGGGCGGGATGTCCGACGCGATGAACGTACACTCCGGATGTTGCACTTTGAGGGAAGTGATCACGTCTTCAATCTTGTCGATAGCCGTGTAATGCTGGACGAGTGGCTTGAGCAGGTTTATGCCACGTCCTTCACCGCACCCCACTTCGAGCAGATTGCCGCGTACGTACTCCGTAGCGACAACATAAGCTTTGTATAGCCGTTGATGTATGGGGTTATCGGACTCGATCGTCTCCGACGTGATCTCGGTCGTGAATACCTTCGCCATCGCGCGACAAAAATACCGGAACGGATTCGAATTATTCCGAAACCTTATTTAATTTTCAAAATGGCAGCTATGCGTATAAGACATTTGTTTTTCCTGTTAGCGATTGTATGGGTACCGGGCGTAGTGTTGAGCCAGGCATTGCAGGACATTAATTACAGTTACCTTTATCAGACTGATGCTCCGTTCCAATTCCACATGACACCGGTGAAAACTGCCGAAGCGTGGCAGATATCGTATCTGCTTCAGGTACGCGAAGGCGCCTTGGCAGACTATCAGATGCAGTGGGAGCTGCGTGAAAATCTAAAGGACAAGCAGGGTACTGCGTTGGAGGGCGATTCTGCGATTTCGATTGAAGTCACCCGCGGAGAGTCGCACGCAGAAGGGACGATACGTCTTGCCGCCACAGCCCGCGGTGTTCTGAATGCACGCATTGTACACCTGGGACGGAAGCAGGTATGGTATTTTCCATTGCTGCTACGAGAGGATTATCCGGTGGAGGTGGCGGTCAGGCATGACGGCAAGCCACTGCATCAAAAGTACCTGGCTGCTGGCGCGACGTTCAGCGTAGCCGGACCGCAGGATGGAATTATCGTATCGCTTTATACGGACGAGTTCCCCGCGGCAGCACCACCCTTTTCAGAAGCTCTCGCCCGCGTGTCTCCGGTCATCCGCCCTGATTCCATATTCCGCATCTCAGCGGGACAGTCCCAGCATGTTTCAGTTTCAGGTTTGTATCTTATCCAGCGCGACACCACATCTGGAAAGGGTGTCGCATTCCGAGTGTATGACGACTACCCCAAATATACGAGACTGGAAAACCTGGTTGACCCACTGACTTATATATGCACGCGCCAGGAGATTGAAAGATTGAGAAATGCTCGTGGCGACAAACGGCAGTTCGACCGGACTATACTCAACATTACAGGTAGTTCAGAACGGGCGAGGACCTTCATGAGAAGTTATTTCCGGAGGGTCGAAGAGGCCAATGAGTTGTTCGCCTCATACAAGGAGGGCTGGAAAACAGACCGGGGTATGGTGTACATCATCCTGGGCAGGCCGGCCGAAGTGTTCCGGTTCGAAGATCGTGAGGTGTGGAGTTACGACGCGAGCCATTTCAAAGGCACACTATCCTTTGTTCGATCTCCAACTTTGTTCGATCCCGACAATTATGTGCTGGTACGCCAGAAAAAATACATGACCGACTGGTATGAAGTTATCGACCTGTGGAGAAATTCACGGTTCTGACCCGCGGCAATTACCCAACAACATGGACAAGAAAGATGTGATTTACGGCGCGCGGGCGGTGATGGAAGCCATCGATGCGGGTCGGGAGATTGAAAAGATCATGATCCAGGCGGGGTTGAAAAGCGAAGCCGTTAACGAGCTGCGTCACCGCGCGAAGCAGCTAAATATTCCTGTGCAAAAGGTTCCTGTTGAAAAGCTTCGCTGGCTGGCATCAAAAAATCACCAGGGTGTCGTTTGCATTCTATCCGCGGTTACTTACGCGTCGCTGGACCACCTTGTTGACCAGGCCTACAGCGAGGGGAGGGAGCCCTTTCTGCTGATGCTGGACCGCATCACGGACGTACGAAATTTTGGCGCGATCGTGCGTACGGCAGAATGTGCCGGCGTAGATGGTATTGTCGTTCCCGATAAAGGGAGCGCGCCGGTTACGTCGGATTCAATGAAGACGTCAGCAGGCGCGCTCAATCACGTACCCGTGTGTCGTGAAAATCTGCGCAGTGCACTGACCTTTCTTCAAGAGCGGGGAGTCCGTGTGGTGGCGTGTACCGAAAAGGCGCAACAAAGCATTTACGATGATCTGGGCGCCGGACCTATGGCGCTGCTACTTGGTTCGGAGGAAGACGGAATCTCCGACGACCTCCTGCGGAGGGCGGATATACTCGTCAAGATTCCGATGCGCGGAAAGATCAATTCGCTAAACGTTTCGGTTGCTGCCGGCATCGCGATCTTTGAAGCGCTGCGTCAGCGCGGAGATGTCGGAGCGGACGCTAGAGAAAGTCACCGGAATTCTGCCGCGTCTTAACATCGTTGACGAACCGGCGGAATTGTTCCTCTTTGTCTTTCTCACACACAATTACTACATTACCAAATTCGCCGACGAGGTAACCGTCGAGTCCCTGCGCAACAATGAGTCTGTCTGGTGAACCTTTTATGATACAGTTTCGTGTATCATACAGCAGCGCGTTGGCATTGACTACATTGTCGTTGGCATCTTTCGGGGATATTTCATGGATGGATCCCCACGAGCCGAGGTCCGACCATTCGAAGTTGCCCAGGCACACGTATACGTTTGTTGCCTTTTCCATGACGCCGTAGTCGATGCTGATGTTCTTGCACTGAGCGTACAGGTCGTGGATAACTTGCTTTTCCCGCTTTGTTCCCAGTGCAGGTTTTGCTTCTTCAAACAATTCGGCAAGTTCGGGCAGGTAGCGATGTAGCGAATCGATGATTGCCTGGACGCCCCAGATAAAGATGCCCGAGTTCCACACGAAGTCGCCGCTTTCGAGAAAAGTTTTGGCGAGTTGAAGCTCGGGTTTTTCGGTGAACGTTTTCACCTTTTTCACGACGCCGTTTTCGGAATGGTACTGAATGTAGCCATATCCCGTTTCGGGTCGTGTAGGCTGAATGCCGAGCGTGATAAGCTTGTCCTGGGCCGAGGCCTCTTTCACCGCCATGCGGATCACGTCAAGGAATTCGGCCTCCTTCAGGATGAGGTGGTCGGAAGGACTGACCACGATGACGGCGTCCTTGTCCCGCTGGGCAATGCGATAGCTGGCGTAGGCTATGCAGGCGGCGGTGTTCTTGCGCATCGGCTCTGCCAGGATATGATCCGGGTTGAGCTTTGGAAGTTGGTCTTGCACATGTGTGACGTGTTCCTCGTGTGTGACCACGTAAATATTACTCGCGTCGCAAATAGGAAGGAATCGCTCGAACGTAGATTGGAGGAGCGTCTTTCCGGTACCGAGGACATCAAGAAACTGTTTGGGTTTGGCGTTGCGGCTGTACGGCCAGAAGCGGCTCCCCACGCCTCCCGCCATGAGGACTACATAAAGATGTTTGTTCATTACTGGATTTCCACGAATCGATCAAAGACAATGAAGATAGTCACAAATTCCGGTCAATAGTTATCGGTAGGAAAAAATTCCCTACCCGAACCGGTATTGCCGGTTCTGGTGTTGTAATGTTAGCACTTTTTATGGCGACAACCGCGATTTTTTACCGTGGTCTCTTCGCTGTAGCGTTTTGCAAAGGCAACATCCCGATGCGTTGTACGTTGTACACGTTGGCGTTTGAAGGTCCTTGAGTCAGGTAAGTGAAAAAAAATTTTGTAAGGGTTTGCGGCTTCACGCTACCTGAAAATTGGGAGCTTCATTACCGGCACCAAATTTACTGTGATGGTGTGATTTTCGAAATCGATTTCGGAAGAACCAACGGTGTAAGGTAATCAGTATTAAATTCATTTGCCGCATGAATTTTTCATTGATATTAGGTATATTCAGTGCCTTTTATTTAAAGAACATGTTTAACAATAAACGAAGCTTTTTGATACGATAATGTTGGTTGAAGAAAAAGATGCATTGCGTGAACGACTGAGGGAAGTCTTTGGCTATAGCCAGTTCAGAGGCGATCAGGAAGCCATTATCCGTAATCTGCTGGAGGGAAGGAACACATTCGTGATTATGCCGACGGGCGCGGGAAAGTCCCTTTGTTATCAACTTCCCGCAATGATGATGGATGGTCTCGCAGTGGTAATCTCACCGCTGATCGCTCTGATGAAGAACCAGGTCGATCAACTCAATACGTATGGAG
>JAJJPK010000149.1:0-14300 GCA_032907565.1 Cyclobacteriaceae bacterium
ACGAGGCGCTGACCATGGTGAAGGATTACCTGTCGGTGCACGTACACTGACGGCCGCTATTTTTTCAATACAGTAAACTCCACCCGCCGGTTATTGGCACGGCCTTCATCGGTCTCATTCGTATCGATGGGTTTTGATTCCCCATAGCCGTGTGCGGTGAGGCGGTACTCATCCACACCCTGGCTCACCAGGTAGTCAACGACGGATTGGCATCGCCCCTGCGAAAGGTTCAGGTTGTACTCGTCCGATCCCTTATAGTCGGTGTGCCCGGCGATCTCTATTTCGACAGTCGGGTTTTGCTGAAGGAAGGCAACTACTTTGTTCAGTTCCGGGTACGACTCTTCCTTAAGCGTGGTCTTGTCAAAATCAAAGTACACATTCTTCAACCGTACGGTAACGCCCACTTCAATCGGCTGGAGATAAATGTCTTTGACGATAGGCGTCACATCAGCCGTGTTGATCCACACACTGTCTGTGGTGTTGATAAACCCTTCTGCCGATGCTGAAATTATATACCACCCCAGTTTTGATATCTCGCGTTCATAATTGCCATTTCGCGCTTTCATAGAAAGCTTCACATCACGATGCTCGCGGACGGTTACGTCCAGATCGGCGGACATCTTTTCGCCGGTATTTTTATTGAATACTTCGCCCATAAGCACGAGCTGCTTCTCCACGGGCTTGAGATAAACATCTACCATGACCGTTGTGTCCCGGTCGAAGGTCGGAAGGTCATACTTATTCGAATACGGAAGGTACCCATCGGAAGAAACACTCAGTGCATACGACTCGATCTCAGGTATGCGCGTTTCAAATGTTCCGCTCGCGTCTGTAGTCATGTGTTTCGTATCCCCTTCGGCAAGCGTGAGTTCAACGTTCGCTGCAATTGTTTCGCGTGTCTTCTCGTCGAACACAGTGCCGATGAGTTGAATCTTGATGTCGCGTGAAACCAGGCAGAAGAGGTCCAGGTTTCCGCCATCAATGCGGGTATTCGACCTCGCCACAAAGGCATTGCCCTGTTCATCGATGGAAAAATAAAAGTCCATGGCTGCCGTGTTCACGGGTCGCCCCATGTTAACAGGCGGTGACCAGTTTTCCCAGGTATCATCGAGACGGGTCGTCTTGTAGATGTCAGTACCACCCTGTCTGCCTTCGCCGGGGCGACCGCTCGCGTAATACAGGGTTTTCTGATCCGGACTGATAAACGGAGCAAAGTCGTCCATGCTGTGGCTGATCTTCAGTTTGACGGGTCTGGTCCACGTGCCGTCAGGCTGAGCATGACTTACATAAAGATCGCTCAACGCGCTGCCTTTGCGTTCGCTGAAGTAGATGATCATGTGCTGACGATCCTCCGACATGCTGGCGCCGTAAAACCGGCCCTGGTTCATATTGTCGAAGTCCTTGACCTTGATTTCCGTAAGGCGACCGTCTTTCACCAACGAAAAACCCTTCTTATCCTTACCTCTTCCCCCTTTAACGAAAAGTGTTCCATCCTTAAAGACGGTGAACACCTGGTTCGATCGGTCGTTGTTGAAAGGCGAGCCAAGCCGCTCCGGGGCGCCCCATTCACCCGCTTCATCCTTCTCGGTTACCCAGATATCCTGCCTTCCATCTGCGTCAACAAAAAAATAGAGCGTATTGCCGTCTGGTGACACTACAGGTGCTGCTTCATGATTATGGGTATTGACATGCTTGCCCATATTGACAAAATCATGTCTTGGAGAAAACTCCTGGCTGCGCGAAATGAACACAACGGCCACGGAAAGGATGAAAATCAGCGCAATTCTCATGGATTTGTCGTGGTTGGTAGAAAGGGTAAAAATAGGACATTGAACCCAATGCAAACGGCTGCAAAGCCTGTGTTGCAACGGTCGCAAGTACACATGTAAGGTTGATTGGCGTATTAAAGTAAAAAAACCGCCCGCGCAAAGGCGTCGTTTTTTTCCCAAAAAAAGCTGAATTGTTGTACTATCTGATGCCCTATGCGCAAACGCTTAGCCGGCTGCACTGATCCCCAGCACACCCCTGCCGCTCATGGCCAGGACAGCAATAATAAGAATGAGAGCAATGACATTGAATATGACAAGCCGTTTGTGCTTGGGCAGACTTTCCGACATGCGTCGCGACGTAGCTCGGGCTGCGGTGATAAGCGCCACAACAATAACCATCATCAGGGCGTGTTCAACTGTCCAGTAGCGCGTCACGGCATCCTTCATCGTCGTATCATCAAAGCGAACCCAGGGGCTTTTGAAATACAAAAACACGCCCGCGATCAGCTGAAGGTGCGTAAAGATGAGGAGGTACAATCCAATACGGTCGTCCACACGCGTAAAGGGTTTGTTACCGACCCAGCCCATTAGCGATCGCACAATGACGGCAACCAGCATGATCAATATGAAATAACGCAGATAGGAGTGCGAAGTGAGAAGGATGTCGTACATGGCCCGTCAGTTAGATGGAGGCACCAAATTAGTATAGGCGCAGGCAAAGAACAAATTCAGGACGTGGGAATGGAACCACTCACCGCTGCCTATTGGCTAAAACAAGGGCTTCCGCAAGTGAATCGATGTATTCGAGCTCTGAATCCGTAAGCTCAAAGGCCAGGGCGCCGGCGTTTTCAGTTACTTGTTTTTCATCGCGGGCGCCGACCAGAACTGAGGCTATGGCCGGTTGCCGGGATGTCCAGTTGATCACAACCTGGGAGATGGTCGCGTTGTGCGCGTCGGCCAATGGCCGGATCTTTTCCAGCATTTCGTTTACGCGACGAATGTTTTCGGGCATGAAATATTTAGAGTCTTTTCGATTATCGCCTTCGGCAAATTCATAATCCGGTTGAAACTTGCCAGTAAGCAAGCCGCGTTGAAGGGGACTGTATGGAAGAATACCCAGCCCCTTTTTCAGCGCCTGCGGCACGACGTCGTTCATGATGGCCCGGTTTACAAGACTAAACGGTACCTGGTTTGAGACGATAGGCAATGACTTAAGTGCTTCTTCTACCTGTGCCACGGAATAATTGCACACCCCTGCTGCCCGCACCTTCCCCTGCTCGATAAGACGTCCAACGGCTTCCATGGTATCGGCTATCGGCGTGGTGGAGTCAGGCCAGTGGATCTGCAGTAGGTCAACATAGTCTGTTTTCAGCCTTTGCAGGCTGTCTTCGCATTCCTTGATGACACGTTCCGGCCGCGCATTACGGTACATATCGACCGGGTTGCCTTCGTTATCTGTAGTGGCAAAGTGAAAGTCACCATTTGTCGACGTCCAGTCCAGACCAAACTTTGTAAGGATCTGATATTTGCTCCGGTCGATCCCGTCAAGCGCCTCGGCAATAAGGGTCTCGCTCTTCCCGAATCCATAGGCCGGTGCGGTATCAAACGTAGTGATGCCCAGATCCAATGCAGCTCGAATCGCATTTATCGCCGCCTTTTCTTCTGCCCCACCCCAGAGCCATCCGCCAATAGCCCAGGCGCCGAAGGTCAGGGGGGAGATCTCTACATCAGAATTTCCAAGCTTTTTTAGTTTCATATCGAGTACAGGTGCAGGGCGGAACGAACCGACGAATCCGGCCCAGTTAAGTCAATAACAATTGCGCAAGAACGTGCGCCACCTCTAAATGAATGAACACGCGTCCGCCACAAACAAGCAAAAAAAATCCGTAACCCGTCAATCATTTTTCTTTTTCCTGCGTATCCCGAAGCAGGCATTTATCAAGGCCTCTTCGGGGATCCTATGAAAACCACTCACAGCAAAGAGCACTCCGTAACCGAAATCAGCATCCCTGCAGGTAGGCAACAGTTGATAAAGGCCTTGCACTGTATACCCCAGGTACCTATAGGCCGGGTTATTTTGATAAGTTCCGCCACCCGATCCTTCGGTTTGCAAGGACAACGGTTGCGTAGCATTGCGCATGACATAAGCCAGCCGACCCGGTGAGGATTATCATACCCGGTCGCCCACCTGTTTCGTAGGTTAAGCATCCGAAGTGGGGTGAATGGAGTTCCGGAATTGTGCAACTTTGTATATGCCCGCCTGTCGATAAGAGTGTATGGAAAAGAAGATAAGCCTTCCTGACATCACGTACCTGAGGATGATGCAATACGTAGTATTTGGAGGTCTCATCCTTTATTTCGGGAAGGACGTCTTCGTTCCGTTGAGCCTTGGCGTGCTGGTGAGCTTTGTCGTTTATCCGGTAGCACGCTGGATGGAAAGCCGGGGCGTTTCCCGAATGGTTTCCATCCTGATCTGCGTATTCGTAATGATGATTATCCTCCTGGGCCTCGTAGCACTGATGGTGAGCCAGGTCATCAGTTTTCTCCAGGAACTTCCGGTGATCCGCGAAAAGCTTTCGCGGGAGTTGGGCGAGTTGAGCCAACTACTTGCCGAGTCGTTTGGCATATCCCTCCAGCAGCAATCCGACTGGCTGAGTGAGCTCGGGAATCGGTCGGCAAGCAGTTTCCTGTCTTTTGCACGAAGTGCAATTGCCACATCTGCTACTTCCCTGGTACTGCTTATCCTGGTTCCGGTGTATGCCGTACTCATCCTGTACTATCGGCACCAATGGCTGAACGTGCTGTATCGGTTCTTTCCTGACCAGGAAAAGGATGAGATCCGAGAGATGCTTTCGCTTTCCATCGTGACCTATTATAATTTCATAAAGGGCATGGCCGTCGTGTACCTCATCGTTGGCACGCTCAACAGTACGGGGCTACTGATCATGGGCATACCCCACGCGATCCCGTTCGGCTTTACGGCATCCATCCTGACCTTTATTCCCTACATAGGAATTATGGTCGGTTCGCTGCTTCCCATCACGATGGCCTGGATTACCTACGATTCAATCTGGGGGCCGCTCGGCGTAGTAGGCATCTTTGCTTTTGTGCAGTACCTCGAGGCAAACCTGATCTTCCCCTGGGCCGTAAGCCGCCGTCTGCAATTGAATACGCTGATGACCCTCGTTACGGTCTTCCTCGGCGGAATAATCTGGGGTATGGCGGGGCTGATCCTCTTTGTACCCTTCCTCGGCATCCTGAAACTTATTGCAGACCATAGTCCGCGCCTCACAACGCTTTCGATGATACTGGGCACGGACAAGTCGTTCTCAAAAAAGAAAAACGATGAAGATTAACAGGGAATGGCACCGAAAGAATCCAATGCCACCGCACGCAACGCTGGACGAAAGAATTCAGTGGCATCTGGAACACCGCCGGCACTGTAGCTGCCGCGGTATTCCGGAAAAACTCAAAGAAGAGATGAGCCGGCGCGGAATCAAGTGGACCGGCACGGCGTTGGGGGAGGATTAGAGCAGAGGCAGACGCAGAAGCAGACGCAGATGCAGCGGCAAGAAATGGGGAATTTCTCCACCGCAGAACGATGAAGTTTCTCCTCCCCGGCAGAGGACCTGATGTATGTCAGGTTCGGATACGACACGCATCATAAAGATGGCACGTTGCGTGTGATACCTTTATCTGCAGCCAACAAAAAATCGGTTATGAAACGAATGCGATTCCTTGTTCCGGTGGATTTCTCGGAGGGTGCCGCCAATGCGGTCCGATATGCGGCAGCACTGGCCGAGACGGGAGGCTCATCCCTCGTGATTCTCCACGTCGTGGTGCCTCCGTTCGACGATCATGCTTTCCTGGCCTTCGACGCGAACGCTGTGCGCGATGAAGCGCTGGTCAAACTTGAAGCCTGGGCTGCGGAGCAGTGTGCCGACTACGATGTCGCGTTCGAATGCAAGGTCCGCGTTGGCGAAGTTGCTGAAGAAACCCGGCAACTCGCCGACCTGATGAATATCGATTTCATTATTATGGGTACCCGCGAGGTCACAGCGATGCGTAAACTTCTTTACGGAAGTCATGCAACTGAGGTGATCGAACGCGTGGCATGCCCGGTCCTTGCCATCCCTGAAGACGTGCCCTTCGCACCGTATCAGAAGATCGTATACGCCACGGATTATCAAACCAGCGATCTGCATGCGTTGGCGAAACTCTCGCAGCTGGCGTCAATAACCGGTGCAGCGATCGATGTAGTTCACATTTCCGATGAAGACGCGGATCGCGCGACGGAACTTTCTGTCATCGCGTACTTTGAAGACCTCATAAGAGAAAATATATCCTATCCTAACATTACATGCAGAGTCTTCAGTCATGAAAACGTCGGCAAAGGCATTGAGCGGTTCACACATTCCGTCGGCGGAGATATCGTAGCGCTGGCCATGCGTCGCCAGGGATTTTTGAGTAAGCTTTTCAGAGGCAGCTTGACGAAAGAGTTTGTCACGCGCAGCACAGTGCCCATTATTGCGTTTCACGTGCATCAGCCGGCGGAAGCGCAGGAGCGTTGACAAAAATCAGTTTCCCGAACCGATTGCATCATAGTTTGCGGACACACGCAGGGGTGATAGTAGAGGTGCTAGTTTGCGTCATACCTCAACATAAAGAGGCTATGCCATGAAAATATCACTGACTAACCTTACCGACGCGCTCGTATTTCTCCTTAAAGGATTGTACGATGCAGAACGAAAACTGCAAAAAGCGATACCGCCATGTAGCGATGGCATAAAATCCGAGAGCCTGAGACGCGTGGTGGACAATTATTACGACAGCGCCGGGAACAAAATCCTGAAGCTGGAACGAGTGTTCAACTATCTGATGACCGAGCCGCAAGGTCGTTCGCACGACGTAATGGAAAAAATGATCGACCACACGCATCGTCTCCTCCGTGCCGCCGCCAACGACCGCATGCGCGACGTTATACTGCTGACCTGCATTCAAAACATCAACTATTACAAGATCGCTGGATATCGCAACGCGCTCCTGTTTTCGGTTGAGCTCGGATTAGACAACGTAAGCGACCTGCTTACCGACATCCTCGAGTGGGAAACGGAGGCCAGTCGCGAGTTTGCTGAGGCAAGTCTGAAGATTAGCGGCCACCTGGCTGGCAACGCTTCCAGTTAAAGATCAGGATTTGCTCCTGATACGGGTCATGAGTCTCCGGACGTACGCTGCGTATATTTAATCAAAGCAAGCTTTCTCCTCCCGGTCGGTAACCGGGAAAAAGTTTCACACCAACCCAAAAAAGCGATGAGGTATTCACTCAGTATAGGAAAAATCGCCGGCATCACCGTCAACCTTCACTGGACATTCCTCATCCTGGTCGCCTGGATCATGATGGGTACGCTTCAGGTAGGTGCCGACTGGGGCGGCGCGCTGTGGTCTTTACTGTTTCTTGCTTCGATCTTCTTTTGTATCACCCTCCACGAGGTTGGTCACGCCCTTATGGCGCGGCGATTCGGTATTGCGACGCGCGACATCACGCTGCTTCCAATCGGCGGACTTGCCCGAATGGAGGCCCTTCCGGAAAAACCAAAGGAAGAGTTGCTCATAGCGCTCGCCGGTCCCTCCGTTAACCTGGTCATCGCGCTGATCCTTTGGCCGATCGTGCAAACCGTCGACACGGACCTAACCTTGAGTCACATAGGCGCCGCTAATTTCGCTCCGGCGTTGTTCGGCGTAAACGTGTGGCTTGCTTTGTTCAACCTTATTCCCGCTTTTCCCATGGACGGCGGAAGGGTGTTCCGCGCGCTGCTTGCTTTTCGTACGGGTTATGTTCGTGCTACGCGTACTGCAGCGGCCCTGGGCCAGGTGCTGGCTATGGTGTTCGTGTTTGCGGGCTTCGCCGTGAATCCATTCCTCATTTTCATCGGGCTTTTCATTTTCCTTGGTGCACAGGCGGAAGCGGGGATTGTAGAAACGCGCTTTGCACTCCGCGACCATACGGTGAAGGACGTGCTGATGCATGAAGTTCCGACCATTGACGATACAGCCAGTATGCGCGACGCCGCATGCCGGCTCCTCAATAGCCAGAACAAAAACTTCTTGGTGCTACGCGAGGGAACACCTGTGGGCATCATTACGCGGCAGGATATCATCACGACACTGCGAACTCATGGCGATCAGGCGCTGGTGCGTGACGCCATCGACACCAAACTGGAATACTTGAACTCCGGCATGCCGCTTGACAAGGCGTGGTCGAAGATGCAAAGCGCACACAAACCCATGATGCTTGTGATGGACGACGGTCAGATTAAAGGCGCCGTCGACGAAGAGAGTATTGAAGAGTTGATCCTCATCCACACGGCCCGGGCGCAGCACAATTGATGAAACAAAACATTTGACTGATATGATACGTGAGTTTGAACGGTATGTAGAAAGAGGCCAGGCCTTTATTCAGGCTTTTGCTGCAGCCATTGGGGAGGAAAACCTCTCCAAAGCTTCCGAAGTTCTTGCCCGGGTATTTGCTGCCATGCGGCAGCACCTCCCTTTTCGCGAATCCGTAAGTGTTATGGAATGCCTGCCCATGGCCATTCGTGGCCTGTACATGGATGGGTGGACTTTAGGCGGTCCATCGCCACGCCTCACCACAACGGACAGCTTTGTGAGGGAAATTGCCATGGGACGGACGGACGAAACTGAGGTAGCCGCCGTCGATGTCGCCAAAGCAGCTATTGAGACGATCGCCGAATACGGGGCTGGCCTCGACCGACTGCCGAAAGGCCTCCGCAACCTATACTATGCGCTCGCCCGTGTTTCCCGGCGCAACGACGCCCTGATGCACGATGGGTACACCTTTCAATAAAGCACTCCCCCGGCTGGCGGTATTTTAGAGTAAAGAAAAAGGAACGGCGGGATTTTTTTTCCGTATATAGGGTATACTGGCAAATTTGCTGGTTACCAAACCCCCGTCCCTATGTTGCTCAACTACCTCAAAATCGCCGTACGCAGCTTTGGCCGCCAGTCGTACTATTCGCTGATTAACACGGTCGGATTGGCGCTCGGAATCGCAGCATGCATTCTCATCCTTCTTTTTGTCAAGGATGAGTTAAGCTATGAAACGGGATATGCCAACCACGAAACGATATACCGGCTAACGGAAGATTTCCCGATGGGCACTCACCTGTCGCGTTCGGCCACCGTCCCATTCCCTGTCAAACAAAAGCTGATGGAGGATTTCCCCGCGATCACCAACGCGGCGCTGATCTTCCGCCCGTCGAGCTGGGGCAATTCGCCAATCCTTAAGCTTGAGGACGTAGAGTATTATGAAGACGACTTCGTCTTTGCCGAACAGAACCTGCTTGAGATTTACGACTTTGGGTTTGTCCGCGGCACCGCCGACAACGCCCTTACCGGACCGAACCGTATCGTCCTGACGGAATCCGCCGCAACAAAATATTTCGGCACGGAGGATCCTGTAGGAAAGCGCCTGCGGTTGAACGACTTCGTCGACCTGGAGGTCACGGGCGTCATACGCGACCTTCCACATAACACCCACCTTCAATTTGACATGATCGGTTCGTTCGATACGTTCAAATCCTTCTTCAACGACCAGACCTTCTTCGACACTCAATGGGTCTGGGTGGCAGCCTGGTTATACTTCACGGTCGACAATGAAGAGGACGTCCAGAAAATTCGTGCAGGTTTGCCTGGTTTCATCAAGAAGCATTATCCGTCCACCCTTACCGACACCGGCGTTGCACTGACCGTACAGAAAGCCGACGACATCCACCTTACGTCTAACATTGAACTCGAATTCGAAGCGAACGGAAACATACAGCACGTGTATCTCTTTTCGTTGATCGCGCTGCTCATCCTCCTGATCGCCGTCATTAACTTCATGAACCTCGCCACATCGCGGTCCGCGAAGCGTGCACGCGAAGTAGGACTACGCAAGGTTATGGGAGCACACCGGAACATGCTGGTCAGCCAGTTCATGGGCGAAGCTGTAATGACAAGCTTCCTTTCGTTAGTGATTGCCACTGGCATGATTGCAGCTGTCCTGCCCTGGTTCAATAACCTGACCGGTAAGTCCATAACCCTTTCGACGCTTGCCGACCCGAGCCTGGCCGCGGGCGTCCTGGCTATTGGCCTGCTTGCGGGAGTTCTTGCAGGCAGCTATCCTTCGTTTATCCTCTCGTCGTTCAAGCCCACTGAAGTGCTCAAAGGAAAGACAGGCAGCACAGGCCACGCTAACTTTTTGAGAAAGGCTTTGGTGGTAGGCCAGTTCGTCATTTCCATATCACTGATAATCTGTATCGGTATTGTTTACCGGCAACTCAAATACATTCAAAGCAAGGACCTTGGCATCGCAAAAGACCAGATTATGATGGTGGATGCGAGTTTCAACATGCAGGCACAGCTGAACGGGTTCAAGTCTGAGTTGCTGAAACGGCACGACATCGAAGCGGTCGCGACGCTAGGAGGAAGTATCCCGGGTGAAGCGGAGGTAATCGAAAACTCGTTTCTTCCGGAAGGCGCTCCGGAGGAAGAGCAACAATGGTTCAGCGTAATGTTTGCGGGCCACGACTTCGAGAAAGTCCTTGACCTGGAGTTCCTCCAGGGCCATAGCTTTCAGCCCGGCAATGCGGTCGACTCCGCGGGTTTCATTATTAACGAGGCTGCAGCCCGCGCACTGGGCTGGGGTGACGATGTAGTTGGGAAACCTCTGCGCCGCCATCTCGGCAACAACCTACACGAAGGAATTGTCATCGGCCTGGTAAAAGATTTTCACTACCGGCCCTTATATGAAGCCATCAAGCCGCTGGTGATCATGATGGGGGGCGATCGCCTTGCCATTCGCATGAGCGGCGCCAATGCGCGCGAGACGGTTAACCAGGTGGCCTCCCAATGGAACACGCAGTTCGAAGGCACGCCGTTCCGGTACGCGTTTGTCGACGAAAATTTTGATAACCTCTACCGGAAGGAGGACAAATTCGGAGAGACCATGCAATACTTTTCCATCCTCGCCATCTTCATTGCGTGCCTGGGTTTGCTGGGATTATCCTCATATACCGCAGAAAGCCGCAGGAAGGAGATAGGCATCAGAAAGGTCAATGGCGCATCGAGCCTTGGGCTGGTCGCGCTGCTGGCCCGTGAGTTCTCGCTCCTGGTCCTCATTGCCTTTGCCATCGCCGTACCGCTGTCGTGGTACCTGGGCACCTTGTGGCTGGGCAATTTCGCCTATCGCACCGACATTGGAGTATCCCTGTTCATCTGGGCGGGCGTGGCTGCACTGGTAATCGCCTTCGTTACGGTAAGCTATCACACCTTCAAGGCGGCCATGACCAATCCCGTCGATTCCCTACGGTACGAGTAGGAATATCATTGCATCTAAAATCACACCCTCGCCCCTATTCCCTGAAGGCGGAGCGCCTCCGTATTGAAAAATTGTGTAGAATTGAATCTGGTATTGCCGATTCAAATCTACCCTCTCATGAATAAGAATATCAGGATTAAAGACATCGCGCAGTTGGCCGGTGTCTCCGTTGGTACAGTAGATCGCGTTCTTCACAATCGCGGCCAGGTTTCCCGCGAGGCCTACAACAAGGTGATGGAGATCCTGGAGAAGACCGGATACAAACCGAACCTGATCGCGCGAACGCTTGGCTCCAACAAGACATACTCTATTGCGGCCCTGATTCCCGACCCGTCACAGGATGAGTACTGGGGGTTGTCGGGCCAGGGGATTCAGCATGCCATCGAAGAATGGCTGCAGTATGGGGTGCGTGTAGAGCCTTACTTCTTCGATCTGTACGATACTGCGTCGTTTCGTGCGCATTCTGAAAGGGTTCTTTCGTCCAACCCCGACGGCGTGCTTGCGGCACCGATCTTTCACGATGAAGCAACCCGGTTCTTCGAGATATGCCACGGCCGTGAAATTCCCTTCGTTGTGTTCAACAACAACGTACCGGAGGCTCGGCCTATAAGCTTTATCGGACAGGACCTGCATCAAAGCGGTCGCGTTGCCGCCGAACTGCTCCATCTGAACCGGCAACCGCCGGCCCTGTTTGCCATCCTCCATATTTATGACGACATCCATCGGTCGACGCACCTCTGGGAAAAGGAGCGCGGATTCAAGGAGTACTTCGACAACCTGAATCACGGTCAGTTCGATGTCTTGAGTCTGGATCTGAACTACACCCACGAACCCACGCTGAAGAATGAACTCGCCGAAGTGATGTCACGCCCGGACCTCAAGGGCATCCTGGTTACCACGTCAAGAGGCGCCAGCATCGTTTCATCCATGCTGGAAAAGCGGGGCAAAGACGACATCCGACTGGTGGCATACGACCTGCTGAGACAAAACCTTCATTATTTAAAGAAGGGCGTAATCGACTTCCTCATCAACCAAAACGTACGGCAGCAAGCGTTCACGGGTGTTGGGCAACTAGCCAACCGTTTGTTGTTCAATAAAAAGGTGCCGCCGACTTACCTTTTTCCGCTTGAGATCATTACACGACAAAACCTGGAATCGTATTTATCGTCCGACTTGCATTGAGGGGTTAAACAATTAGGAACCACCTGACGATTCCAGTCTGGGTATCGACGCATCTGTGCTTCGATCGTCGACCGCACAGGGGCGATGACGCAAAAGCGGCGCTAAGAATATCACTTCGCGCCGCTTTCCGCCATTGCGGTAAATCATAGCCTCACGTAGCGGCTGCTTTCTCCTGCTCTTCCTCTGGAAGCGGTTTCGAACGCCACCACAGTGCCAGCGTGGATCCTGTGATGTTCATCAGGGAACCAAATATCGCAGGCGCCAGACCTACCGTGGCAGCCTTATTGAGCGTATCGGCCGCGATGCTGGAAGCCAACCCGCCGTTCTGCATGCCCACCTCCAGCGCTATCGTCCGGCAATCCTGTTCCGGCATTCTAACGAGCCTGCTTGCCCAGTATCCAACAAGATAACCAAACATATTGTGCAGGGACACGGCAACCACCAACATAAATCCAACTGCCAGCAGGTCGTCTCTACCCATAGCGATGATAACAACAAGAATTACCGCAATTCCTGCCATTGAAACAACTGGCATAATCGTATCCAATATCTTGAATCGGCTCGAAAGGGTGTGATTAAAAATCAAGCCCACTCCAATAGGAAGGATCACTACCTTCACGATATCAATGAACATCTTCCAATAGCTGATGTCGATGAACTCGCCGGCCAGAACCTTCATATAAAAAGGCGTCATGATGGGCGCAAGTATTGTCGCAACAGCAGTGAGCGTAATGGAAAGCGCAAGATTGGCCTTGGCCAGGTAAGACATGACGTTAGAGGCGAGGCCACTTGGACAGCTGCCGATCAATATTATTCCAGCGGCTATTTCCGGGGGAAAAGAGAATGACTTCGCTATTGCCCAGCCCAGGAATGGCATTATGGAAAACTGACAAACAATCCCGACAAAAACGCCTTTTGGCATTTTGATCACGCGGCCAAAATCCCATAGGCTTAACGTGGTCCCCATGCCAAACATGATGATTTGCAGGAGCGGTGTGATCAGCCTTTTCAGTTCAAAGTCTCCAACCTTGATGAAGTATTGAGGAAAATACATCGCCAGGGTTACAGAGGCGAAGATCACCATAGGATAGGAATACCCTTTGAGCAGTGGATACGCCCTAAGGCCGATGGCAACCAGGATGAAGAACGAAACCAGTATCCATCCAGCGATATCATGCCTTCCGTATAGGGTGATAATGAGGTAAACAACAAGCGCGACCAGCGCAATGAGGAATAGTAGGTTTGAGGCTTTCTTCTGCATATAGGTAGTGGCTAAGGATTGTTCCGCAATAAGCACAAACGCCTTAGTTGCCAGCGTCAGGCTGGCAACCAAGGCATTTTAATGGACACATCAGTATGGCTAGCTCCACAGCCTGTCCCACGACCGGTCCACATCCCATTCAGGTGTGGGAGCAAAGTACTGTTTGTTCTGAGGATCCAGGTGCTTCTTGACGACGTCTTCATTAAGCTCAACGCCCAGACCCGGAGCTTCCGGCACCAACGCAAAGCCTTTTTCGATCATAGGCTTCTTGTCTACCTTCCGCACCAGGCTTTCCCAGTAGTCGAGGTCCACCGAATGATGTTCAAGGGCAACAAAGTTCTGTGTCGCTGCTGCGCAGTGGATATTGGCCATGAATGACACTGGCGTACCCGCAAAGTGCATGGCCATAGCTATGCCTTTTTCCTCTGCATAGTCACCAATCTTCTTGGTTTCCAGCAAACCGCCAGATGTCGCGAGGTCGGGGTGAACCAGGTCAACGGCATGCGCATCGCAGAGCTTGATGAATTCTTCCTTGAGGTAAATGTCTTCGCCGGTGATGGTGGGCGTTTCAAGGGCCAGCGTGATTTGCTTCCATTGATCGGTGAGCATCCACGGTATCAAGTCCTCCAGCCATGCCAGCCGATACTTTTCGCAAGCCCTTCCGAGACGTATCGCGTTGTTGAGATCGAAGTGACCGTAGTGATCAGAG
>JAJJPK010000150.1:0-45842 GCA_032907565.1 Cyclobacteriaceae bacterium
CATCCTTCGATTCAATGATCAACTCAACCGCCTCTTCGCCAACTTTCTGGGCGATCTTGTTGACGCCCTTTTGAAAGAGGCTTGTGGTATACGATCCTTCTGTCGGTTCATCGCGCCGCTTGCGGATGATGCTTTCCAGATAAGCCAGGGAAAAGGCGTTGTTCGATTCGCCAAAACAGGTGTCTGCGCCCGTGTGGCACACCGGACCGTGGGGAACGGCGCGGATCAGCATCGTGTCGTTGTCACAATCGGGTAGGATAGAAACGACATCGAGAAAGTTGCCGGACGTTTCACCCTTGGTCCAGAGCCGCCTTTTGCTCCGGCTGTAAAACGTAACGCGACCCTCCTGCTGGGTCTTCTTCAGGGCTTCCGCATTCATGTAGCCCATCATGAGTACACGAAGCGTGCGGTCATCCTGGACAATGCAGGGAACAAGTCCGCCGTTTTTTTCAAAGTCGATATTCAGTTCCATGGTTCACATTTCGTATTACAAACGTACCGGCACCTGTCGCCCCGCCAGGTACTGCTTTAATTCTCGTATGCCGACCTCTCCGTAGTGAAAGATGCTTGCGGCGAGCGCCGCGTCGGCCTTTCCGATAACAAACGCCTCCAGGAAGTGTTCCATATTTCCCGCTCCGCCCGAGGCGATTACGGGGATGGTCAGTAATTCATGAAGCTTTCTCAGCGCGTCGTTGGCAAAGCCGCTCTTGGTCCCGTCGTGGTCCATGCTCGTGAACAGAATCTCACCGGCCCCGCGCTCCTGTCCTTCCTTTGCCCACGAGAACAGCCGTTTGTCGCTGGGTTTCTTTCCGCCGTGTGTGTGCACCGTCCAGATATTTTCCATCTTCCTGGCGTCTATGGCGAGGACGATACACTGCGATCCGAACGCCTGCACGAGTTCGTCTATGAGTTCGGGCCGGCGCACTGCCGAGGAGTTCACGCTTACTTTGTCAGCACCCGACTCCAATAGGGGCGCCACGTCGGCTACGGAGGAGATTCCACCGCCTACAGTAAACGGTATGTTAATGACCCGGGCAATTTCCTTGACCAATCCGGCGAACGTCTTGCGTTGTTCGTTTGTAGCGGAGATGTCGAGAAACACGAGCTCATCCGCGCCCTGTTCGGCGTAGCTGGCCGCCAGCACCACTGGGTCGCCGGCATCGCGAATATTAACGAAGTTGACGCCCTTGACGGTGCGGCCGTCTTTAATGTCGAGGCAAGGTATTATGCGGCGTGTCAGCATTATCTTGATTTACTTTTCCGTGCGTGCAATCAACTCCCCGGGAGTTACTTTTCCTTCATACAATGCCTTCCCAACGATAACACCGTAGACGCCAGTGCTTGAAAGCCTTTCAATATCCTCTATCGAACCGACGCCACCACTCGCAATGACACGCACGGAGGGGAAAGCAGAGACGAGGCGTTCATACAAGCTGATCGCGGGACCCGCCAGCGTGCCGTCCGCGGAAATATCCGTGCATGTCACAAATGATAGTCCAGCCGGCTCATAGCGTTTTATCAATTCATCTACGGTTAGCGACGAAGCTTCCTGCCAGCCGCTTACCGCCACATACCCGTCGCGCACATCCGCGCTCAGAATGATCTTTGCTCCGTAGGTTTCAATCCATCCACGCACGAGCTCAGGATCCCGAACAGCTATGCTGCCAAGGTTGACCTGGTTCGCTCCGGAATCGAACAACCGTTTCAGCTCATCTTGTTTTTTGATGCCTCCACCTACGTCTACTTTAAGCTGAGTCTGGCTGCATATCGACTCGATCACATTCCAGTTAACAACCTTACCGTTTTTTGCTCCGTCGAGATCCACGACGTGAAGGCGCGTAAACCCCGCATCCTGAAACTCGAGTGCGACATCAATAGGATTGTCGCGATACACCTTTTCGCGCGCATAGTCGCCCTGCGTCAGCCGTACGCATTTACCACCTATAAGATCAATTGCGGGTATAATGTGCATGGATTTTATGTTCTTTCGAATTGGACACTTGCCTTCATGAAACTCTGCAGGACCTTGACGCCGGCTTCTGCCGACTTTTCAGGATGGAACTGGACTGCGAAAAAGTTGTCTTTGTGCATTGCAGCGCTGAACGTAACAATGTAATCCGTCTCCGCAGATATCCATTCATTCGTCGGTACGTAGAAGCTGTGAACAAAGTATACGTGCGCCCCGTTCAGCGAAGGATCAAGCCACCCGTCCGTTACCCTGAGCGCATTCCATCCCATGTGCGGCACTTTCAGAGCACCGGAGGGGATGAATCTTTTGACGGTCTCATCAAACACGCCCAGGCAAGGGGTATCGTATTCCTCGGAGTGCTTGCAAAGCAATTGCATCCCCAGGCATATTCCCAGCACGGGTTGGCGAAGGCCGCGGATCAACGTGTCGAGTTTCCTCTCTTTGAGATAGGCCATCGTATTTCGCGCCTCGCCTACGCCCGGAAAGATCACCTTATCGGCCTTCGCGATCGTTTCATGATCGTCGGTAATATCGAAAGCGATGCCCAGCCGTTCCAGTGCAAACGAAACGGATTGGATGTTTCCGGCATTGTATTTTATTATCGCAAGCTTCATAATTAAGTCGGGGTCGCGGTTATAAGACACCTTTTGTTGAGGGCAGTTCGCGGCTGCCCGGTTCCCGTTTCACAGCCATCTTGATTGCTTTCGCAAATGCTTTGAAGATCGCCTCTATCTTGTGATGCTCGTTCGTTCCTTCCGCCTTGATGTTGAGATTGGCTTTTGAAGCATCCGCGAACGACTTAAAGAAATGGAAAAACATCTCGGTAGGCATTTCACCGATTTTTTCTCGGGTGAACGTCGCTTCCCATACCAGCCAGGGCCTGCCACCGAAGTCGACCGCAACCTGTGCCAGACAATCGTCCATAGGAAGACAAAAACCGTAGCGTGCGAGACCCCTCTTGTCGCCGAGCGCTGTCGCGAAGGCTTCACCCAGGGCCAGTGCGGTATCTTCGATCGTGTGGTGCTCATCGATGTGCAGATCGCCCTTCACTGTGATGGTCAGATCGATGCCGCCGTGGCGGGCGAGCTGATCCAGCATGTGGTCGAAGAATCCAATCCCCGTTGAAATGGAGGATACTCCTGTTCCATCCAGGCCGACCGTCACGTCGATATCCGTTTCGCGCGTCGTACGCCGGATGTGAGCGTTCCGCGGCGGGAGTGCCAGGAATTCGTAGATGTCTTGCCAGGAGGGTGTTACGAGCACGCAGTATGAATCAAGCCCCCGCTCCACAAGCGGACCGCGAAGGCTGCCGTCATTGATGAGAATCGCACGGGCACCGAGATTTTTTGCAAGTTCCACGTCCGTGAGGCGGTCGCCGATAACGAATGAGCCCGGAAGATCATATTGCCCGTCGAAATATGCGGTTAGCATTCCTGTTCCGGGCTTACGCGTGGGCAGGTTTTCTTCGGGAAAGGAACGATCGATGTGCACGTCGTCGAACGTAATCCCTTCGGCGGCGAAGGTTCGCATCATGCGCTCGTGTACCGGACGGAAATGGGCTTCAGGAAAACGGTCGGTGCCGAGGCCATCCTGGTTCGTCACCATTACCAGGCTGTAAGGACACTCGCGGGCTATCTTTCCCAGCCAGGTAAACACACCCGGATAGTAGTCGAGCTTTTCCAGGCTGTCGACCTGTTCGTCGGGCGGTTCGATGATGAGCGTTCCGTCGCGGTCTATGAAAAGGACGCGTTTCATGAGTTTTCTTTTGATGTCAATTCCGTGCTTGCAATTTCGCGAAGCTGCTTTACGAGAATACTGTTCTCTTCAGGAGTCCCAACCGTTATCCGAAGGCAGTTATCACACAAGGTAACCCGCGACCGGTCCCTTACGATGGTACCCTGTTCCATGAGTTTCCGGTAAATCGTCGGCGCATCGTCCACCCGCACCAACACAAAGTTGGCGTCGCTTGGATAGATGTGTCGTACGATCGGCAGTCCCTTCAGGGCGGCTGTGAGTTTCGTGCGTTCGTTGAGGATCTCCCGAACCCAAGCCTCCTTGTGTTGTTTGTCCTTCAAGGCGTCCAGCACATACTGTTGCGTAAGTGAACTGATGTTGTATGGATATTTGATCTTGTTGAGCACGTTGATGATGACTGGCGCTGCGAAGCACATTCCGAGCCGCAGTCCGGCAAGACCCCATGCTTTGGACAAGGTTTGAAGTACAACAAGGTTCGGGTTGTCGTCGAGTTGTCGGGTCAGGCTTTCGCTGGATGCGAAGTCGATGTACGCTTCGTCAACTACGACAAGGCCCCAGAAGCTGCGTGCGAGACGAAGGATCGCCTCACGGTCGAGTAGGTTGCCGGTCGGATTATTTGGACTGCAAAGAAAAATGACCTTGACCGATGCGTCTGCGTTATCGAGTACGGCGTTGACGTCGAGCTGAAAGTCTTTTGTCAGAGACATCCGACGGACACCTACGTTATTGACATCTGCGCACACTGCGTACATGCCGTAGGTGGGCTCGGTTATCAGTATGGAATCGTGCGAAGGTTCACAAAACGCCCGGATAATGAGATCGATGGCTTCATCGCTTCCGTTACCGAGGAATATTTTTTCCGGCGTGACATCCTTCAGTTCGGAAATCCGCTGCTTCAGTTTTTTCTGCAGTGGATCGGGATAACGGTTAAAAGGGGAAGGGTAGGGGTTCTCGTTGGCGTCGAGGAATACTGCAGCCTCCCCGCTAAATTCATCGCGGGCGGATGAATAGGGTTTGAGGTCGCGAATGTTGCGACGAACGAGATCACCGATGTTCATATTCCGATTCAATCAATTCGTGTTTAGATATTCCAGACGTTTTGTGACAGCCGCCTTGTGGCCTTGGAGCGATTCAGCTTCCGCCATTCGTTCTATAACCGGGCCAATTGTCTTGATGCCGTCAGCTGTAATTTCCTGGAACGTTACATACTTAACGAAACTGTCGAGCGATACGCCTGCAAAAGCGCGGGCGAACCCGTTCGTGGGCAGCGTGTGATTCGTACCGGAGGCATAATCACCTGCCGACTCCGGTGTCCATGCTCCGAGGAACACAGATCCGGCATTCATCACTCGCCCCGCCAGCGAGGCTGCATTCGCTGTGTTGATGATCAGGTGTTCGGGCGCGTAAGCGTTGGCGAATTGCATCGCCACATCAAGCGTGTCAAATACAATGATGCGGCTGTTCGCAAGAGCCTGTGCAGCCACCTCTCTGCGGGGCAGATCCATAAGCTGGCGATCGACCTCAGCTTGTATAGCTTCGATGTTGCTGTCGTTTAGTGTAACGAGCATGACCTGGCTGTCAGGGCCGTGCTCGGCTTGCGATAGCAGGTCGGCTGCGACGAACGTGGGATTCGCTCTCGCATCAGCTATTACCATCACTTCCGACGGACCCGCAGGCATATCGATCGCGATGCCCTCCTCAGCTACAAGTTGCTTGGCGCGTGTAACGAACTGGTTGCCCGGACCGAAAATCTTGTATACCGCAGGCACAGACTGCGTACCGTACGCCATCGCTGCTATGGCTTGCGCGCCGCCCACTTTGAAGATTCTGGTGATGCCAGCCAGTTCAGCGGCATACAGGATAGCGGGGTTGACCTTCCCTTCCTTGTCGGGCGGCGTGCATAATATCACTTCACCGCAACCGGCGAGCCGTGCTGGTATTCCCAGCATAAGGACGGTGGAAAATAAGGGTGCCGATCCTCCGGGCACGTAAATGCCAACCTTATCAATAGGTACACCACGACGCCAGCATTTTACACCCGGCATCGTTTCGATAATCTTTGCTTCCTGTCGCTGGCTGGCGTGAAAGGTCTCGATGTTTCGGGCGGCAACGCGCATGGCCGACTTCAGATCGTCGTCGAGTGAAGATGCGGCGCGCTCCTTCTCGTGAGCCGCAACAATGAGTGAGGAAAGTCGCACGCCATCAAACTCGAGGGTGAGACCGATCAGTGCCTCGTCTCCGTTCGACCGGACGTCACCGAGGATACGGCGAATGACTGGATCAAGCAGTAGCCGATCCATTTGCGGACGAGCACACAGGGCGTTCCAGGTCTCCGGTTGCGGGTTGTAGACTACGTTCATGGCGTTGTTTCAGACAATCATCTTTTCGATAGGGATTACGAGGATGCCTTCCGCTCCGGATTCACGCAACAGGTCGATGCGGTCCCAGAAGTCATTCTCGTCGACAACGGAATGCAGAGAACTCCAACCCTCGCGACTCAGTGGCATGATTGTCGGACTTTTCATCCCGGGTATGATACGTGTGATTCGTTCGATCGCCTCATTCGGACAATTGAGAAGAATGTACTTGCTGTTCTTCGCCTTCATTACTGCCGTAATGCGGAATAACAGCTTGTCAAGTATTTCGCTCTTTTCGGGCGATAGCTCCTGGTTGGCCACGAGAACCGCTTCCGATTGCATCACCACTTCCACCTCGCGAAGACCGTTACTGAGCAACGTGCTCCCACTGCTGACGAGGTCACAAACAGCTTCAGCCAGGCCAATACCGGGTGCGATCTCAACAGAGCCGCTGATCTCATGGATGCCGGCCTGGATACCGCGCGACTTCAGAAAGTCCGTTACAATATTGGGATACGACGTGGCTATGTTTTTTCCGTTGAACCACTCGGGTCCGTCGTACTGTTCGCCGCGTGGAATTGCAAGCGACAACCGGCACCGTGCAAAGTCGAGCCGCTTGATGATGTTTATTTTTTTCTTTTTTTCCGCGACGATGTTTTCCCCGACGATGCCCGCATCTGCGACGCGGTCCTCGACGTACTGAGGAATGTCGTCATCGCGCAAGAACAACACTTCAGCTGGAAAATTCTGCGCGGGAGCTTTGAGTTGATCTTTGCCGTTACTAAACGACAGGCCGCTTTCTTTCAGCAGGTCCAGCGAGCCCTGCTGAAGGCGTCCCGATTTCTGGATGGCGATCCTGAGTACTGTGTTCATTCGTAATGTCGCTAATGCGTTATCGTTGGGTCAACAAAAAAGGCCTGTCACAACGTGACAAGCCTTTTGATCCTATAGGTTTTAGTCAGCAAACAGCTAGTCACGCATCGTGGAGGATCCATGATGGTGGTGGTGCAAGCCGGTGCTGAACGTTACTTTCATGATTTTCGCACTGCGAAGTAATGAACTCAGGCGTTAAATTCAAAATGTTACGCCCGTTTTCTACCGCAAGAAGTGATAAATTTGACGATTGAGCGGGAGGAAAGTCTCTCTATGACAGTAAGAACTGCTTTTTTATCCACCTATGCCGTTGTGCGGAAGCGCCTTTTTCGATGCACGATTGCCTTCCTGGTGTTTGCCGGGCTGATGGCCGCCTGCGGGGAAAGCCGCGAAGTACGGGTACAGCGTTTTCTGATGCGCGGAAACGAGATGGTCGAACGCAACAGCCTGGAACAGGCAGAGCGGTTCTTTCGGGAGGCGCTGGCGCTGGATAGCTGTTTTGCCGACGCCTGGAATAACCTCGGCACCCTTCAGTTCAATCGCGGGAGTCATGCAGAAGCCATGGAAAGCTACTCCCACGCGGTGATGTGCCGACCAGACTTTGTCGACGCCTGGCTGAACCGGGCGAACGTGGGCTATGCGGTGGGCGACTGGTCGCGCGCGCTTGGCGATCTGGCAAAAGCTGAAGCGCTCAAGCCTGATACTACCGTGATACCTCATCTCAGGGGCCTTATATACACTGCAGCAAAGGACTATCCCAATGCCAAACAGGAGTTTGCCAAGTTGCTTGCGCACGACCAAAAGGATGCAGAAACATGGGTTAACCTGGGGACCGTATTGTATTATGAAGGGAAACTGGATTCTGCACGACTTGTTCTCGAAACGGCGCTGCGGCTCGCTCCCGACGAACCCAACGCTTACAATACGCTTGCGCTGATCAGTACAGATGAAGGTCAGTACGACCGGGCTATGGATTATATCGGTAGGGCGCTTACCCTTCGTCCCGGCGACCCTTACTTTCTCAACAACCGCGGTTATGTTCTGCTTATGATGGGAAAGCTTCCTGAAGCGCTTGTCGACATCGACAAGAGCATTGTTGGGGACCCTCGGAATGCCTGGGCTTACCGCAACAAAGGCATCTACTATTACCTCTCGGGTGATGCCGCCAATGCGATAAGGCTACTGGGGCGGGCGCTGGAGATGGACTCTACAGTCAGGGAAGCAAAGCGATACCTGGAACTAGCACGGGATAAGAAGGGTTGACCAGAAGCACTGACATGTTTCAAAATTGCTTTATCACATGACTTCTCACGGTGAGCTCAATCTTCCGGAACTGGCGCGGTACCTGCAGGAACGACTGCAACAACCGCTGCCCGGGGTTACGGCTCACGAGGCTATGTTTCCCAGCTCGCGGGGCAAGTTAAAGGCCAGGTATCGCAGTAATTTGCCGCTGCGACAGGGTAGTGTGCTGTTATTGCTTTTTGAACAGGCCGGCGAAATCTACTTCCCGCTTATCAAACGACCCGAGTATACCGGTGTTCATGGCGGACAAGTAAGCCTTCCCGGCGGTAAGGCGGAGCCCGGCGAGACGGCATTGCAGACCGCGCTCAGGGAAGGAGAGGAGGAGATAGGTATTGCCGGCGAAAAGGTCACGGCACTGGGACAACTGACAAGCTTCAACGTCGTCGTAAGCAACATTTACATTACGCCCATTGTGGGCACGTATGAAGGTGTTCCGGAATTTGTTCCTGATCCTCGTGAAGTAGACCGTGTGTTGTATGGTTCGGTATCTCAACTTCGACTGCAACGTGAGATTCCGAAGCGCGAGGTTATGTCAGGTACAAGCTTTCCTCTGCTAGCACCGCATTTTGAAGTACAAGAAGAAGTGGTTTGGGGTGCGACAGCAATGATACTGAACGAATTTCGACTGCTCCTGCGGGGCGAATAAATGCTTAGTCTGCGGGCAAGGCGTCGTTTAGCTGATCCAGAATATACTGGAAGTGGTTTCGCGTAGGCACGTCGTCCGTTTTACGAATAGCTCTTGGCAGCCGATCGCGCAATGACTTCAGCTGGGCGAGGGTTTCCGGAACAATATCATTATAGCTTCTTGATGTCGACGAAGGTTCGGCGAGGCGTAACAGCTTGTCGACATAGTTGCGTTGGAGCGAACGCCGAAAGATATCGACGGGTTGGTTGGTCCTTAATTCGCGCATAATAAATCGATCCATGTCGTAGTAAAAGCTCGACAGGCTATAGGTGCGCAAACCATGCATCGATTCGGCGTTGATGAGTTCACGCAGCGACGAGACGCTAAGGAGGTTGGAAAGCACCTGGTTCTGGAATCGTTCGATGATCTGAAGTGGTGACCTTCCTACCCGGGCAAGCACGACAGAGTCGAGAAGCCAGGTGGGTGTTGTGAATAAATGTTCATCGAGAAAATGGATGGCGTTGCGTTGCAGATGCGCGGGTACAGGCCGGTAGACAGCACCCGGCTGATTGTAAGTTTTAATCGTCTGGTACGTTCCGCCGACGTACCGCATAACGTGACGCAGGTAGTTGCCGTATTGTTCCGTGACACCGCCGTACACTTCGGCGAGGCCGCCGTAGTCAGCACCATCCTGATGGGTCCATTGGATCAGGTTCGGTACGACCTTCTGTAAATTCTTCATGCCGTATTGGGATGCCCGCATGGCGTTGTCGCCAAGGTCTTCGGTCTGGCTCCGCGGGTCGCTCGGTGAGAATTCGGATCCATACCACAGTTGCGGGTCCTGGAGGCGGGTGGCTGTCCAGGAACTCAGGTATTGTTTGGGGTCGTCCAGCGGAGAAAGCGGAAGCAGTCGGTAACCCCACTCGATGGCCCACCTGTCGTAATCACCAATGCGCGCAACCAGGCCTTCCAGTCCCACTGAATCCTGGGGTTGGGCTACGTAATTGAAACGGGCGTAGTCCATGATGGAAGGACATATTCCATGAGTCTCCAGCCATTCGCGATCGCGCAGCCGTTCCACCGGCACCGACGAACTCGCGCCGAAGTTGTGAAGCAAGCCCAGGGCGTGACCGGTTTCATGGCTGACGACGGAGCGGATGAGGCGACCCATGAGTGCGTCGTCGAATTGCATCCGCTGTGCGCGGGGGTCGGTGGCGCCACACTGCACCATGTACCACGTCCTGAGCATGGACATGATGTTGTGATAAAAGTTCACCTGTGCTGCAATGATCTCTCCACTCCGCGGGTCGGTAATGATATGGCCCGTTGCATTGGTCCATTCGGAAGGCTTGTACACGATCATGGAGTGCCGGGAGTCTTCGATATTGAAGTTCGGATCCTCTGTTTTGTCAGGGATTTCGCGCGCAATGATGGCGTTCTTGAATCCAGCGGCTTCAAACGCCTCCTGCCAATCGTTGACTCCCTGGATGAGGTAGGGGATCCACTTACGCGGGGTCGCGGGATCAATGTAAAAGACAATGGGTTTTGCGGGCTCAACGAGTTCGCCGCGGAAGTATCGGGGTAAATCCTCAGGTCGTGGTTCGAGGCGCCATCGCTTTACGTAGCTAACTACTTCCACGCCTTGGGGATTCGTGCTGTAGTCCGTGTAGCGTTCCGTGAAATAACCTACCCGCCGGTCGGCAAATCGCTTTTGCATCGGCACCTTGGGCAGCACCATAATGGATGTATTGATCTCCCACGTAAACGCGTTCCCTGACGCGCTGCCGCTCTCACGCTCGTATGTTTTTATGGTGCGTATTTCAACGTTGAGTGGGTAGGGCTGAATGTCTTTGATGTAACACATGTTCGGGAGCATGCGTCCCACCTTCATCTGTTGCTTCACACCAGGTGAAAAAAATAGCACATCATTGTCGCCGTTGATGTAGTTGGTTACGTCGATTACACTACCTGTGCGGTTGGGTGTATAGGCGCTGATGCCGAATGATGCTGCGAGGGGTTGCAGGTTTGAACGGATGACCGCGTCGAACAAAGAATTGGTACTGTCGCCGACATAGTCGCCGAAGGAGACGCGCCTGAGGAAAAGATTGTCGTCGGGGCCCTTCTCAAAGCGTATGACGGTAGACCCGATCTGGTCGCCGGCATATCCTGAGTGTCCTGGACGCACCCCTGCAGCCCCGCGCGCGATGCGCGTGACCACAAGCATATCGTGACCCAGCAGACTGTCGGGAATTTCAAAGTAGTATTTGTCCTCGACCTTGTGTACGGTAAAGAGTCCCCGTCGCGTAATGGCGTCGGGTTGGATCACACGACGGTAGGAGCGGGGACCGGAGACAGGTTCGTTGCCGAGTGGTACAGAGGAAGGCGTTTCCTGTTCCAGCACAACGGTATCGATGACGATATCCACGTCAACAATCGTGTCCTGAAGCGGACGGGGAGGAGGCACACGTCCTGGATCCTGAGCGTGAACACCCCGGAATGCCACCACACCGGCAATCAATACGAGGATGATTCTCCACATACTCCTCCCTTTGTACAAGATAACTTTCTTCTAGTACGGAATATTATCTAAGGCAAACAATGCAATTCCGGGCGAGGGAGTTCATTACCGGACGAATGGCAGAAAAAGTCGCGTACACCCCGGGAGCAACAGGCCCCTAAGTCGTTGTTTAAGAAGGATTATCAGGCAGTAGTTCCTGAGCTTTTTGCGGCGAACATTTCCAGCTTCCCGATTTCCTGATCGATCATCCATAAGCCAACCCCTTCTTCGCCGATAATGTCGAACAGTTCAACGGCCCGACGTGCCAGCGTTTCTTCCTCGCGCTGCTCCATCACATACCACTGCAGGAAGTTGAATGTGGCGAAATCCTTAATGGAAAAGCAGTGGTCGACGATGTTGTTGATCGATTTGGTGACTTCAAGTTCGTGGCTGAGGACGTCGTTAAAGACCTCCCGAATTCTCTTGAAAGAATGCTTTATCTCGCCTATTTCCGGCTGGATGGCGTGCCCGCCCGCAGCGTTGATATAGTGAAACAGCTTGAGCATGTGCATACGCTCTTCCTCGGAATGCTTGTAAAGGAATTGCGACGACGTTTCGTATCCTTTTGTCTCACACCAGGATGCCATGGAAAGGTAGGCGGCTGACGACCTCCCCTCCATTTCAATTTGCTTGTTCAGTAAGGCTTCCGTTTCCTTGGTCAGGGAGCGTTTTGGGGTCACAATCTGCTGTTTCATGGCTAAGCGTTATGTATCAGCCAAGATATATTACCCGCCTCACAGCCGCAAAAAACAGGGATTGTTTGGAATCAGAATGAATAAACTCCCTACTACGCTACGGCTACGTCGGCCACTGCGGGAGGGACCGGGACGGAAGGGAGAACAAACAGTTTTTTATTTGAAATAATTCTAAATAGTAATAACATTGTGCACCTATTTAAAAATAATCTAAATAAAGATGCCCTTGAAGCTACTGAGGTCCAGCATATTCCTTTCAGCCATTCTATTAATCTCTTGTGATAACGATGATGACGGGGCACCGGCCCTGCAAGTGCCTGATACTTACGAGTTTACCCGTAATGGACAATCGTCTGTGTTTTACGGCGGCCAGACCGACCGGCTCAACCAGACATCTGAGATGAAGGCCTATTTTCAAAAAGGCGACAAAAAGGAAATAACCCTCGACGCGCAAACCCTCCTTGCGATGTACGAGAACGCTGGCAACGATGGTAACGGCAACTTCTCGTTTACATCCGACCGCAGGCTCAGCGACAAGACTTTCCCGGCCGATGTGGCCTTCTTCGAAGACTTGTTTGTCGCGGCGGAGAGCGCCAGTGCGGCGGGATTGGATGCTTCCAATGGCACGGCGGGGTTCATGACGCGAAAAAGCGGCGCAACCATGCTGGTTGACGCCAATGGCCACGAATTCACGCAGACATTTGAAAAAGGAATCATGGGCTCGGTGTTTCTCCACCAGATATTTAACGTGTACATGACGGACGCCCGCGTGGGCGACGACGTGGAGAATACAGAACTCGACGGCTCCAACAACTATACACCTATGGAGCACCACTGGGATGAAGCGTTCGGGTACTGGGGTGTTCCTGTCGACTTTCCGAGCAACAAAGACAACCTTCGGTTCTTTGCCAACTACAGCAATGGGCGTGATGCACTGATCGGCTCCAACGACATGCTCATGGACGCCTTCCTCACCGGACGCGCTGCTATCGTAGCGAAAAACTATCCTGTCAAGAACGAGCAACGGGAGATCATCTATAAAGGATTCGAGTTGGTGGCCGCCTCCACGGCGATCCATTACCTCAACACGGCCAGACAACTCCTCGGCGAGGGCGAAGCGTCGCTTGGCGAGGCGTTCCACGCACTATCTGAAGGATATATGTTCATACGCGCACTGCGAATCAGCCCTAAGAAAAGAATCACCGACGCTGCGATCACGGAAATTCTCAATACCCACATTGGCGAAAACTTCTGGAACCTTCCGGAAACCGATCTGTCAGGTCTCGACAATGCCATTAACGTCCTGGTTGAGGCCTATCCTGAATTGGCCGATGTTAAAGACGCTCTATAAGATATGATGATGCGCCGATTCCTCAAAGCTTCAATTTTACTTACTCTTTGCGCGGTGGTGGCATCGTGCGACAAGGAATCGTCCACATCCCCGGGATTTGACCGGGCGCCGATGCTGGAGAACCTAGGCGTGAACCTTATCGTGCCTGCTTACGACACGCTGGCGCGCCGCGCCGCTCGCTTGGAGGCTGCCGCAAGCCAGTTCACGGAATCACGTACCGAGGAGAACCTGGAAAAACTGCGCGATGCCTGGCTGTCGGCCTACATCGCCTTTCAACATTGCGGGTACTTCAACTTCGGCCCCGCCGACAACCTGGTCTTCAATGCGTCAGTTAACACCTTTCCGGTTAGCAAGATCAAGATCGATGACAACATATCGTCCGGGTCATACGACCTCGACGCGATTAGCAGCAATTCCGCTAAAGGTTTTGCTGCCCTTGACTATCTGCTTTACAGCCCAGCCCCCGACCCAAGTTTCGTCGTCGAACAGTTCGAATCTGACGACGAAGCGTCGGCGCGCAGACAATACCTGCTTGACGTAGCAGGAGATATCAAGAAGCGGTGCGAGGCCGTCTTCGAACGATGGTCACCCGACGGCGATAACTATCTCGGAACTTTTGTCAGTCTCGTGGGCAACGACGTAGGTAGTGCTACCGGCATGCTGCTCAACGGTGCAATCCAGTATTACGAGCGCGATGTACGCGATGGCAAGATCGGAATACCGCTCGGCATTCGTTCACTCAACGTTCCCATACCCGGCAACTGCGAAGCGCTCTATGCACAGCAGTCAATTCTCCTCGCCACCGAATCCATTAAAGCTTTGCAGAATCTTTACTTAGGTAAAGGAAAATCGGATGGCATTGGGTTCGATGATTACCTCACTGCGCTCAACGCGCGGCACAACGGCGACGCACTTGCCAACGTCATCGCAACCCAGATCGACGTCGCGCTGACGAAGACCGCCGCCATTCCCGAGCCGTACTCGGAGACTGTTGAACACGATCCCGGACCGGCTACAGCTGCTTACCAGGAACTTCAAAAGCTCGTCGTGTTGCTAAAAGCAGACATGATGTCAGCCCTTGGAATATTGATTACCTATCAGGATAATGACGGCGACTAGCGTGGACAACCGGTTGGTTACTGCTCTGAGGTCGGCATGGCACGGACCTGTTGCCATTGCGCCGCTGGTCACGTTCCGGATCGTGTTCGGACTGATGATGACGTTCAGCGTGATCCGCTTTTGGTCGAACGGCTGGATCCGCGAGTTCTACATTGAACCTGAGCTACACTTTACTTACTATGGCTTCGACTGGGTAACCGCACCCGGTGAGGTCGGCATGTACATCCTCTTCGGGATCATGCTGGCGTCGGCGTTAGGGATCATGCTGGGCTGGTGGTACCGGATTGCGGCGTCGCTGTTCTTCCTGGCATTCACGTATGTAGAGCTGATCGACAAGACCTATTACCTCAACCATTATTATTTCGTCAGCCTGGTAGCATTGCTCCTCTGCTTTGTGCCCGCCCATCGCTCCTTTTCTCTCGACGTGCTGAGAAAGCCTTCACTGGCGGTCGGGGAAGTACCGGGCTGGAGTCTGCTGATCCTCAAGTTTCAGTTGGCTATCGTTTATTGCTACGCCGGCATTGCCAAGCTTAATGCGGAGTGGCTGCTCGATGCTATGCCGCTGCGCATCTGGCTGCCGGCGCACAGCCACCTTCCGATAGTAGGAGGCCTGCTGTCCACCGAGTTTGCCGCGTATGCGCTCAGCTGGATGGGTGCCTTGTACGACCTTACGATTGCGTTCTTCCTCTTCAACACGCGCACGCGGCCCTGGGCGTACCTGGCCGTCATTGGCTTTCACATGATCACCTGGCTGCTGTTCCCCATCGGGATGTTCCCGTTCATTATGATCGGAAGCACGCTGATCTTCTTTTCGCCGGCATTCCACACACGGCTTCTTAATGGATTGGCTTCCGTACTGCGGATGGGGTCGCCCGCATTGCAATCCGCTGTTCGGAATAGCGTCACGACGTACGACGTCCCGCGTTTTATCACGGGATTTATGGTGTTCTTTTTCACCTTTCAGCTGTTGTTTCCCTGGCGCTACGTTCTGTATCCCGGCGACCTGTTCTGGACGGAGCAGGGTTACCGGTTTTCCTGGCGCGTCATGCTGATGGAAAAGGCAGGATATGTGGTATTCCACATGGAAGACCCGGATACCGGCAGGCAATGGGATGTCATGCCGGGCGACTACCTCACGCCAATACAGGAGAAAATGATGTCCACACAGCCAGATATGATCCTGCAGTTTGCTCACTTCCTGGAAGAAAAGTATCGTTCCAACGGTATTGCCGACCCGATTGTGCGGGCTGAGGCGTATGTCACGCTGAACGGTAGAGGAACGCGACCTTTTATTGATGACCGTGTCGATCTTACAAAGGTCCGCAACAGCTTCCGCCACAAAGACTGGATCGTTGAACTCAATCCATGAAGAAGCTGATCCTACATATTGCCCTTGTGTTCCTGGCCTGCATCAGCACCGGCACTATGCTTCTCGCGCAATGCACACTGAGCGGCACGGTTAAAGACAAGAATAACGGAAGTGCAATTGAAGGCGCTGAGGTGTTTGTCCATTCTGTTTCACGGCTGGCAACGACAAACGCCAAGGGAGAATTCACGATCACCGATCTAACTCCCGGTGCGCACCGCGTGTCCGTGTTCGCGGCAGAACGGGAACTTCAGGAAGTTGAACTCACTCTCGTCCCGGGCGAAAACCACTTCGACGTTCGCCTCGATGAAATCCGCGACGTGCTCCGGACGGTAACCGTGGAAGATCGACGTGTAAGCAACGGCGGCATCCGACGCCTTAATGGCCTGGAAGGCGCAGCCATCTACGAATCTAAAAAGACCGAGGTTATTGAAGTGGGCGACATGGCCGCCAACCTGGCCACAAACAACGCGCGACAAATTTATGCCAAGGTACCCGGACTCAACATCTATGAAAGTGATGGCGCGGGGTTGCAGTTAGGTATCGGTGCCCGGGGCCTTGACCCGAGCCGGACGTCAAACTTCAACGTACGTCAGAACGGTTATGACATTAGCGCGGATGCGTTGGGATACCCCGAGAGCTACTATGTTCCACCCACGGAGGCGGTCGAACGCATTGAAGTCGTGCGCGGCGCGGCTTCGCTTCAGTACGGAACGCAATTCGGAGGCTTGCTGAATTTCGTAATGAAGGATGGACCCGCAACGCGTCCGCTGGAGGTTGTAAGCCGCCAGTCGTTAGGCTCCTTTGGCTTGTTTAACTCATTCAACAGTCTCGGCGGAACAAAGGGCAAGCTCAGATACTACACATTCTTTCATCACAAGCAGGCGGATGGATGGAGGCCAAATTCCGAGTTTGACCAGAACACGGGCTACATCTCTCTTTCGATGCCGGTGTCAGACAAGCTCACCCTTACAGCACAGTATACGCACATGAACTACCTGGCCAAACAGCCTGGTGGTTTGACGGACGCGATGTTCAACGAAGATCCGCGTCAGTCGATACGCGAGCGGAACTGGTTCAAGGTAAATTGGAATTTGATGGCCCTTTTGGCCGATAGCAGGCTCTCTGATAGCTGGCGACTCAACTTGCGGCTCTTCGGGCTGTTGGGATCAAGAGATGCGTTGGGCAATCTCGGCCGCATAGACCGGGCCGACGACGGAGGTCCCCGCGATCTCTTCTCCGACGATTTCACCAACTTCGGCGGAGAGCTTCGGTTGGTGCACCACTACAGGGCGGGCAACGCACCGGCGGCACTCGTTCTTGGCACGCGGTATTATCGCGGGTTCACCTATCGGCGGCAGGGAATGGCGCCCGATGGCAAAGAGGCGGAATTTCATTTTCTCAACCCTGACAACCTGGAGGGATCCAACTACGATTTTCCGGGCAACAACCAATCCTTGTTCGCTGAAAACATTTTCAACGTCACAGACAGGTTAAGCGTTACGCCGGGCCTGCGCCTTGAGCGCATCCAGACGCGGGCACAAGGCTATTATCAGACAACGGTATTGCGCCCCAATCCCGACACGGGCATCGCAGAAGACTCCACGTTTCAGGTGTTCGAAGACCGCGATCGCGTTCGCAACTTCGTCATCGCCGGTGTCGGCGTCAGCTACCGTTCCAGTGAAAACACGGAAGTATACGGCAACTTCTCTCAAAACTACCGCGCCATAAACTTTAATGACATTCGGGTAGTAAACCCTAACCTGAGTGTAGATCCCGAGATCAGCGATGAGCGGGGTTTTAACTTCGACCTGGGCATCCGGGGCGGTCGCGATGGCGTTTACAATTTCGACGTCAGCGTGTTCTACCTGAGGTATGAAGATCGTATCGGATCGATACTTCGCGTGGACAATGAGAACTTCCGGATTTACCGCTACCGGACGAATGTGGCCGACTCGCGCCACGTGGGCATCGAGGCGTTCGGCCAATACGATCTGCTCAACTTATTCTTGCCACCCGAGCGCGCACACAAGCTTACTGCGTTCGGCAACGTCGCCGTAATTGACGCGGTCTATGTCAACAGTGCTGAGTCCGCCATCGATGGCAAGGAGGTGGAATTGGTTCCGCGGTACAACATTCGCGCAGGGTTAACGTGGCAGTGGAAAGATCTTATGTTGACCTGGCAAGGCGCCTTTACCGCGAAACAATACAGCGATGTAACCAATGCCATCTACACCCCTTCAGCAGTTGAGGGTCTCATTCCCGCTTATCAGGTGATGGACATTGCGGCAAAGTACACATATAAGTTCCTCACGGTGGAGACCGGAGTAAACAACCTTACCAACCACATGTACTTTACGCGACGGGCGAGCGGCTATCCCGGTCCCGGCATATTGCCATCCGACGGACGCAACTATTACCTCACGCTCCAGGTGAAGTTGTAGGAGCGGCTACTTCTTTTTCCTGACAGCCTTCTTCACGTTTTTCACCAGCTTGGTAAGCTTGCGCGTTGCTGCCTTCTTCACGCGCGCAACACCCCTTGCAATCTTCCGCGCTTTGACGGCTGCTCTCTTAGCAACCCTTTTGCTGGTGGACTTAACTGATTTCTTTGCGGTCTTTGTCGCCTTTGCAGCCTTTGACGTCTTGAGCTTCGATGCGGACGTCACCTTCTTCTTTGCAACCACTGCCTTAGCTGTCGACTTCCTGGATGCAGTTTTCTTGGCTACCGTCTTCTTGGCAGACGCCTTCCTTACTGCAGCAGTCTTAGCTGCGGACTTTTTGGCGACAGCTTTCGCCGCCGCCGACTTCCGCGGTGCGAGCGCCTTGGTGGCAGCCTTCCCAGGGGATTTCTTGACCTTTTTCTTTACGGCAACCTTGACGGACACCCTGGATCGCCTCGAGCCGGACTTCTTTGCTTTAGCCACGCTTGCAGTGGCGCGTTTCTCGAGCTCGAACTGTAATGCCATCCGATTGAGTGCTGACCCAGCTTTGAACCATTCGATCTGGCCCGCATTGTAGGAGTGGTTTGCCAGGATCGTATCGCTGGTGCCGTCGGCATGCCGCAGTACTACAGTCAACGGCCTGCCCGGCGCGAATTCCGTCAGGTCGATAATATCTATCGTATCGTCTTCGAGAACCTTGTCGTAGTCGGCTTCGTTGGCAAATGTCAACGCGAGCATCCCCTGCTTTTTCAGGTTCGTTTCATGAATGCGCGCGAACGACTTCACCAGTATAGCTCGAATGCCGAGGTGGCGGGGTTGCATCGCAGCGTGTTCGCGCGATGAGCCTTCGCCGTAGTTATGGTCGCCAACGACGATCGTCGGGATGCCGGCCGCTTTGTACGCGCGTTGCGTAGCAGGCACCGGTCCATATTCGCCGGTGATATGGTTCTTGACGTAGTCCGTTCTCTCGTTGAAATAGTTGACCGCCCCGGTGAGTGTATTATCTGAGATATTATCGAGGTGGCCCCGGAAGCGAAGCCAGGGTCCGGCCATAGAGATATGGTCCGTAGTGCACTTCCCTTTCGCCTTGATAAGCAATTTCATTCCGAGAAGATTTTTGCCATCCCACGCAGGGAAAGGTTCAAGCTTCTGGAGACGCTTCGACTCTGGGTTGATGTGGACGGTGATGTCGCTCCCGTCTTCTGCAGGTGCGATGTAGCCTGCGTCTTCGACGGCAAAGCCTTGCGGCGGGAATTCAACGCCCAATGGTTCATCGAGTTTCACCGGTTGGCCCTCTTCATTGATCAGCGTGTCCGTCATGGGGTTGAACGTCAGGTCACCCGCAATAGCGAACGCGGTGGTCACTTCGGGCGATGCTACAAACGCGTGTGTGTTGGGGTTACCGTCATTGCGTTTTGCAAAGTTCCGATTGAAGGATGTGATGATAGAGTTCTTTCGCTGTGGATCGTTGGTGTGTCGCGCCCATTGTCCGATGCACGGGCCACACGCGTTGGCCAGCACCACGCCGCCCATCTTTTCGAAGATGTCGAGGTACCCGTCGCGTGCAACCGTATAACGCACCTGCTCAGAGCCCGGCGTGATGGTGAACTCTGCTTTCGCTTTCAATTTCTTGTCGACGGCCTGCTTGGCCAGCGATGCAGAGCGCGTGATGTCCTCGTAAGAGGAATTGGTGCATGACCCGATGAGTCCGACCTCTAGTCTTTCCGGCCATCCGTTCTTTTTCACCTCTTCGGCAAAGCGGGAGAGGGGGATGGCGCGGTCTGGAGTAAACGGACCGTTAACGTGTGGTTCCAGCGTTGACAAGTCGATCTCGATAACCTGGTCGAAATACTGTTCCGGATTGGTGTACACTTCCGGATCGCCGGTGAGGTGATCGCGCAGGGCATCTGCGAGTTCGGCAACTTCAGCGCGACCGGTGCCGCGCAGGTATTCTGCCATCTTGCTATCGTAGCCAAAGGTCGACGTAGTGGCCCCGATTTCGGCGCCCATGTTACATATTGTGGCCTTACCCGTACACGAGAGCGTAAGCGCTCCTGGTCCAAAGTACTCGACGATAGCACCTGTTCCGCCTTTAACGGTAAGGATGCCGGCGACTTTCAGGATGACATCTTTTGCCGAGGTCCATCCACTGAGTTTCCCGGTAAGCTTTACGCCAATGAGCTTGGGCCACTTCAGTTCCCATGGCATGCCTGCCATAACGTCGACGGCGTCTGCTCCTCCTACACCGACGGCTACCATAGCCAGGCCGCCCGCGTTGACGGTGTGTGAGTCGGTGCCGATCATCATACCGCCCGGGAATGCGTAGTTTTCAAGAACAACCTGGTGAATGATTCCGGCGCCGGGTTTCCAGAATCCGATGCCGTATTTGTTAGATACGGATTCAAGGAATTGGAACACCTCGCCACTTGCTGTAAGCGAATCTCTAAGGTCTTGCTCTGCTCCCTGTTTTGCCAGGATCAGGTGGTCGCAATGGACGGTGGAAGGTACTCTGACTTTGGGTATGCCCGCTGACATAAACTGCAAAAGAGCCATCTGCGCAGTAGCATCGTGCATGGCCACACGGTCAGGAGAAAAGTTGACATACGATTTTCCCCTTTCAAAGTTCTGGACGGGCTGATCCGCGTGCAGGTGAGAATACAATATTTTTTCGGACAGGGTAAGCGGACGATTTACAATTTTTCTTGCCGCTTCAATGCGTGCCGGCATGTTCCGGTACACCTCGCGGATCATATCAAAGTCAAATACCATAGCGATTGAATAATTAGGCGCGCTAAACTAACAAAATATTTGGTATAGAAGTGCGGGAAATCGGCCGCGAACTTACGTGACAAAGGTGTGTCACGTGATATTTTGCCGGATTCGGTCGAGCAAGCTGTTGAGTTGCCGCGCCTCATCTTCAGTAAGGTTACGCAGTCCCTTCTCAAGATCATCGATGCGGCTTTCCATAGACTCGAGGAGCGCCTGACCTTCGTCGGTGATCGTAATCTTAACGGTGCGCCTGTCCTCTGTGTTGGGTTGGCGTGTGGCGAGCTGCTTGGCTCGCAGGCGCTCGACGATGCGTGACGCGTCGGACATCTTATCCAGCATACGTTCACGGATCATCTGGATCGTCGCGCCACTGGGGTGTTGCCCGCGAAGTATTCGAAGAACGTTGTATTGCTGCCGTGTAATGCCATACGACTTAAAAAATTCGGCACTACTGTTGATCAGCACATTGTGTGTGTAGATCAGGTTTAGGAGGGCCTTGTGAAACTCGCTTCGGAACGTCGTTTGACGTATGTCCTGTTCCAGCGACATGGCGAATGCGGTTAGTCCACCTAATGTAACCATTTCGCCGGTCTCTTGCCCGTATTCCGGCCTTTATTTGCTGTTGATGTAGTTCAGAAACTCCCTTTTGATGTTTTCGTCCCTGAATTTGCCCGAAAAATAGGCCGTTCCCGTCCTGCTGTTGGTATCACCAACGCCCCGGGAGGCTACACACATGTGGTTGGCATCGAGAACAACGCCCACATCCTCCGTGTTGAGCACCCGCTGCAGTTCATGGCCGATCTGCATCGTGAGGCGCTCCTGCACCTGCGGCCGCTTGGCGAAGTACTGAACGAAGCGATTGATCTTTGATAGGCCAATCACCTTTCCAGACGAAAAGTATCCCACATGTGCCTTTCCGTAGATGGGTACGAAATGGTGTTCACAGTGTGAGTAGAACGTGATGTCCTTCTCGACCAGCATCTGGTCGTAGGCATACTTGTTGTCGAACAGTTTGACTTTTGGCCGGTTGCGTGGATTGAGACCGCTAAAGACTTCCTTGACATACATCTTCGCCACGCGATGTGGCGTTCCGCCAAGGCTATCGTCTGTGAGGTCGAGGCCCAGGATATCCATGATGCTGGCAAAATGCTTTTCGATCCGTTCGATTTTTTCCTCGTCCGATAAGACGAAGGCATCAGGCCGCATCGGCGTTTCCGTTGAAGACATTACGTGATCGTCGCCTGCATCGTCAGGATCCTGCAGATTACGATGCCGGATATTCAACGAAATTTCTTTCGGTCTCATACAGTGTGATTTTCAAGTCGAACTTACTTTCTATGTGTTCCCGCAGGATTCTCCAGATAACGATAGCAATATTTTCAGCCGTGGGATTGAGGTTCCTGAAGTATTCCGTGTCGAGGTTAAGATTCTTATGGTCCAGGTTTTGAATAACGTTTCGGCGTATCAGGTCGCTTAGTCGCTTCATATCATAAACGTATCCTGTTGCCGGATCGGGTTCGCCGATAAGGCTTACCACCAGTTCGTAGTTATGTCCGTGGAAATTAGGGTTACTGCACTTGCCGAAAACGCGTTCATTCTCCTGGTCTGACCATTCGGGGTTGTACAGTCTGTGTGCCGCATTGAAGTGCTCTTTTCGCGAGACCTTTACTTTCATGTACCCATTTTAAACAGGAAACCGGTAAAAAGGTTCAATATCGTGTTTTTTTGCGGAATTCGCGGCATTACACCCCTGATGCCCCCTATGTCCACCTATTGGATAGGAAAGTGGGAAAAGGGTTACAGGTGCCAGCGCATTTCTTGTCCTGGCATACCCGGAGCAGGGCGCCATACAGCATTTTTACGAATTCCGGAACCGGAAGTTTTAGGTAGGAGTGTCCTCTATTTTCAGCAGCGACAACTGACGTGCACGACGGGGTGCTACGCCAATACTTCTTTAATACGCTGAGCAGCTTCCTTCAACAAGATCGCAGAATAAACCTTTAGTCCCGACTCCTCGATGATCCGTGCTCCTTCCTCGGCGTTGGTGCCTTGGAGGCGTACAATGATAGGAACCTGGATGTTGCCGATCTTCTTATACGCTTCAACCACGCCATTGGCTACGCGGTCACATCGAACGATACCGCCAAAGATGTTAATCAGGATAGCCTTAACGTTCGGGTCGCGGAGAATAATACGAAAGCCTGCTTCAACCGTCTCAGCGTTTGCACTTCCTCCGACATCAAGAAAATTTGCCGGCTCTCCGCCTGATAGCTTGATGACATCCATCGTGGCCATAGCAAGCCCTGCACCGTTCACCATACAACCCACGTTGCCGTCGAGTTTGATGTAGTTGAGTCCCGACTTACTTGCCTCAACTTCGAGTGGATCTTCTTCCGTAACGTCGCGCAGTTCGGCGAGGTCTTTATGACGGAACAGCGAGTTGTCGTCTAAGTTGACTTTCGCGTCAACAGCCAGTATCCGTCCGTCAGATGTTCTCAGCATCGGGTTGATCTCAAACAGGGAAGCATCAAGTCCAACGTATGCTTTGTACAACGCGTTGATAAACTTCACGCCTTCCTTAAATGCATTGCCTTCCAGGCCCAATGCGAAAGCCACCCTGCGGGCCTGGTAGGGTTGAAGACCTATCGCAGGGTCTATCCATTCCTTTATGATCTTTTCGGGAGTGGTTTCTGCCACTTCCTCGATGTTCATTCCCCCTTCTGTAGAAGCCATCAGCACCGGGCGGCTTTTGGCGCGGTCGAGGAGAATGCTGATATAGTATTCCTTAGGTTCGAGTTCGCCGGGATAATATACATCCTCGGCTACCAGGACCTTGTTTACGCGCTTGCCGTCGGGTCCGGTTTGATGTGTCACGAGCGTTCCACCCAATATCGCCTTAACTTTGTCGGCCACCTCGTGGATGCCCTTAGCTACAACAACGCCTCTTGAACCCGTTTCGCGGATGGTGCCCTTGCCGCGGCCGCCGGCGTGTATCTGCGACTTGATGACGAACCATTGGGTGCCTGTTTCAGCCTGAAGTTCCTTTGCCGCAGCTACGGCCCCATCTGGTGTGTCGGCAACAACGCCACGTTGCACAGTAACGCCATAACGCTGAAGGAGCTCCTTGCCCTGGTATTCGTGAATGTTCATTAGTTTTTAATTTGAGGCGAAACTACTTTATTTAAGGCTTTATTTCAAATGATACCCCCGCGGCAAGCCCAATGTTAAAGGCCATAGATATCCACAAATCGTACGGTCAATTGAACGTACTGAAAGGTATCAGCATCCATATACAACCGGGGGAAATTGTTGCTATTGTGGGATCATCCGGCGCCGGAAAGAGCACATTGCTTCATATCCTGGGAACCCTCGATACACCCGATAGCGGAAAGGTATTTATCCTGGGACAGGATGTGTTCCTCCAGGGAACGAAGGCGCTGGCGGCTTTCCGGAATCAATCGATCGGCTTTGTATTCCAGTTTCATAACCTGCTACCCGAATTCTCAGCGATCGAGAATGTGATGATCCCCGGCCTGATCGGAGGACGCCGCGAGAGCGAAGTGCGCGCGCGTGCAGCGGAGCTTCTCGACCTGCTAGGGATCGCAGCGCGCCGTGATCATAAACCATCTGAGATGTCAGGCGGTGAACAGCAACGCACAGCCGTGGCCCGGGCACTCATCAATTCGCCTAAGCTGATTTTCGCAGATGAGCCCAGCGGAAACCTGGACTCAAAGAACGCTTACGAGCTGCATCGGCTGTTCTTTACGCTTCGCGACAAGATGGGACAAACGTTTGTGATCGCAACGCACAACGAGGAGCTGGCCCAGATGGCCGACCGCCGTCTCGAGATAAAGGACGGTATGATCCAATAAAAAAAGGGACGTCTCCGTCTCCGGAAAACGCCCCTATTGGCAAACCCCATCCTTCCATCTTCGCCAAATCCATCTCCAGGGTGGGATGCCAATCCCCAACTTCACATACCAACTCCTGGATCCAAAACTTCTATGCTACGCCTCTATTCCAATCCCCGCGGTGCAAAGATAGGGCTACCGTGTGCGCGCCCGCAACACATGCCGCTTCGATTGGGTACAACGTAAGAACGTTCCGATAATTACTTTCATCCACCGCTGACCCTGAAAAAGTGATTAAATCACACAGTGCACGAATTGCAGATAAGAATTTCGACATCAGTGGTTTGAGATTTTCTTGATCAAGTAAAAGTTCGCCATGAGTCATCGCTCCTTAGAAATATTTTCCTTAATGACGGGGTGTAAGGAATTCTTCGTTCACTTCACTTACTTCCATAATTCCGTTCGAAGATATACCCGTGAGCTTCACCCTGCGGATGTCGTTGATGGCGAGTGGATCGAACCGGGCGGTTACCTTGATGTAGTTCTCCGTGAAGCCGGTCATCTCATTGCCTTCATCCTGGGTTTCGAACAACGCGTCGGCCTCCCGGCCCACATTATCCTCATAAAACTTTCTCCGCTTCTTGTCGGACAGGATGTGGAGCATCTCCGAACGCCGCGCCCGCTCTGACCGCGGCACCACTGCTGTCATCTCCGCCGCCGGCGTATTCGCCCGCTCCGAATACGGAAAGACGTGCAAATAGGAGACGTCGAGGTCGTTGATGAAGCGGTAGGTGTCCAGGAAATCGGCTTCCGATTCGCCGGGAAACCCTACAATCACGTCGACCCCGATGCAACAGTGGGGGATAAGCGCCTTGATCCGCTGCACCCGGTCGGCATACAATTCCCTCAGATACCGGCGCCGCATGAGGCGTAGGATCTTGTTGCTCCCCGACTGGAGCGGTATATGAAAGTGCGGAGCAAATCGATCCGAAGCGGCTACAAAGTCCAATACTTCATCGGTAAGCAGATTGGGCTCGATCGAAGAAATCCTGAAACGCGTCACATTGTCCACCGCGTCGAGCGCGCGGATAAGGTCGATAAAACGGTCCTCCCGGCGACCGTTTCTTATACCAAAATCCCCGGTATTTACCCCTGTAAGCACGATTTCACGGACTCCCGAATCGCCCACCGACCGTGCGGCAGACACAACGTTTTCTATGGTCTCACTGCGGGATTTGCCGCGCGCGAGGGGTATCGTGCAGAACGAACAGGAGTAGTCGCAGCCGTCCTGCACCTTCAGGAAGGTCCGGGTCCGGTCGTGAAGCGACCACGACGCGTTGAATGTGTTCGCGCGCTCTACCGGCGACGCCAGCACGCGCGCTGATGGCGGCCGTATAAAGCCGTCGAGGAGCTCCAGCAGCCGAAACTTCTCGGCGGCGCCGAGCACGGCATCCACGCCCGGGATTTCAGCAATCTCGGCGGGTTTCAGCTGGGCATAGCAGCCAATTATGGCGATGTATGCGTCGGGTGAGATCTTGCGCGCCTCGCGTACCACCTTCCGGCACTTCCGGTCGGCATTTTCAGTAACGGAGCACGTGTTGATGATGAAAATGTCAGGCCTGGCAGTAAAATCGACCTTCCGGTAGCCTTTTTCCTCGAATTTCCGCGAGATCGTCGACGTCTCCGAGAAATTGAGCTTGCATCCTAATGTATAAAACGCCACCGTCTTCATTTGCCTGCCTTTTCAGGCCGCAAAGTTATGAAAAGTTGCAGAGGCAGAACATCATTCTTATCCACTCCATCTGCGTCTGCATCTGCATCTACCCCAAAAGCGCTTCTTCAATACGGTCGATCCTCTCCTGCAACGCCTGCCTCGTCTGCTCATACGCCTCTGCCGAGGCAAGTGGCGTGTTTACGCTGATATAGAACTTTATCTTGGGTTCCGTTCCAGAGGGCCGTACGGAGATCTTGCTGCCGTCTTCCAGGTAGAACTGAAGCACGTCCGATTTCGGCAACGTTAGCGCGCTCTCTTTGCCCGTTTCCAGGTTGACTTCCACGCCGGTCTTGTAATCCAGCGCACGCACCACGCGCTGTCCGGCGATGCGTTCCGGAGCCCGCGAGCGAAAATTCTCCATCATGGTGCGAATAGCCTGTTCGCCTTCGCGGCCAGTACGAGTCAGTGTGATCAGCCGCTCCTGGTACATTCCGAACTCAACATACATGTCGATGAGGGAGTCGTACATCGACTTGCCCTCATCCGCGGCACTGGCAGCGATGGCGGCGAAAAAGGCACAGGCTGACACCGCATCCTTGTCTCGCACAAAATCGCCAACCATATAACCGTAGCTCTCTTCGCCGGCGGCGATAAACTGCTCCTTGCCCTCCAACTTGCCCATGAGCTCAGCGATGTATTTGAATCCCGTAAGCGTATTGTAGCACGGGATGCCGTGACGCGCCGCCATCGTGTCGACGAGCTCGGTTGTAACGATCGTCTTTGCGATGTATCCAGATGCCTTGCTGGCATGTTTCAGCAGGAACTGCATCAGCAGGCTGAACGCCTGGTTGCCGTCGAGCAGGACGAACTCGCCCGCGTTGTTCCGAACGCCGATCCCCACGCGGTCGGTGTCAGGATCGGTAGCCATTACTATCGTCGCATTCACGGCTTGCCCTTTGGCAAGGGCCATCTCCATGGCGGACTTTTCCTCCGGGTTGGGCGACTTCACCGTGGGGAAGTTACCATCAGGTTGCCGCTGCTCTTCAACGATGTGTACGTTGGTGAAGCCGACACGCCGGAGGCACTCCGGCACCATAGTGATGCCCGCGCCGTGAAGGCTGGAGTATACCAGTGGAATGTCATGCTGCCTCTTGATGGCATCGCGGTTAGGGATCAGCTTCAACACTTCCTCATAGTATGCATCTTCCACTTCGGAGCTTATGGGCTTGATATTCTCAGGGACGGGATCAAACTTCACCTGCGAGAAGTCGGTGATGGCCTTGACTTCGCGAATAATGTTGCCGTCGTGAGGAGGCACCACCTGTGCACCGTCCGACCAATACACCTTGTAGCCGTTGTACTCTTTAGGATTATGCGAAGCCGTGATGACAATGCCTCCCTGGCAACGCAGGTACCGTATGGCGAACGAGAGCATCGGCGTGGGCCTCAGCTCGGAGAACAGTTTCACGTGGATGCCGTTGGCGGAGAGAACATTGGCCGCGATTTGCGCCAGCTGGCTGCTGTTGTTGCGGCTGTCGTAGGCGATGGCCACCGTAACGGGCTGGCCTGAAAAGCTTTTCAGCAGGTAGTTGGCAAAGCCCTGCGTGGCCATCCCGATGGTATACTGGTTCACACAATTTGAACCTGGCCCCATAATGCCCCGGAGGCCGCCGGTACCGAATTCCAGGTCTTTGTAAAAACTGTCGATGAGCACCTTGCTGTCGGGGCTGCTCATCAGATCGCGGATTTCCCGTTTGGTATCGTCGTCGACTAAAGGACTGTCAAGCCACTTCTGGGCTTTCTGCATTACCTCTTCCTGTACAGTAGTTGCCATGGTTACGAATGAGGCCCAAAATTAGAAAAGCAGGTCTATTCCGGGCCAGCCCTGTGATATTTTTTGGCGTATCGGACGATCAAAGGTTGCCGCGGAGGGCCTGCTCGCGCTCAATGGCTTCAAATAGGGCCTTGAAGTTGCCTTTCCCGAACGAGGTTGCGCCCTTCCGCTGGATGATCTCGTAAAAGAGCGTCGGACGGTCGCTGACCGGGCGGGAGAAGATCTGCAGCAAATACCCCTCCTCGTCACGGTCAATCAATATGTTCAGCTTCCGGAGTGGTTCGAGCGGTTCGTCTATACCGCCCACGCGGTCCGGCACATCGTCGTAGTATGCTTCAGGCACGTGCAGGAACCCGACGCCCCTTTTTCTTAGCTCACTTACGGTGTGCACGATGTCGTCGGTGGCGAGGGCAATATGCTGAACACCGGGTCCGCCGTAGAACTCGAGGTACTCTTCGATCTGCGATTTCTTCCGTCCTTCAGCAGGTTCGTTGATGGGAAACTTAATGTAGCCATTGCCGTTCGATACTACCTTAGACATGAGCGCGCTGTATTCAGTGGATATGTCTTTGTCGTCAAATGTGACGAGCAATCGGAATCCCATCACCTTTTCATAAAACTCCACCCACTTGTTCATTTCACCAAGACCAACATTGCCCACGCAATGGTCGACGTATCTAAACCCGACCTGCGTAACGGACAATTCAGGGGTTACCGGCTGGTACCCGGGGAGAAAGGGACCGGAGTAGTTGTGCCGTTCAACAAAGGTGTGAACGGTATCGCCATACGTCTTTATTGACGACGTAACAACTTCTCCGTGCTGATCCTGCATGCGGTTGGGTTCGGCGGCGGCATCTGCACCGCGACTGATTGTTTCGCGAAACGCTGCCGTTGCGTCATCAACAGTGAGGGCGAGAACCTTTACACCGTCGCCGTGGACGTGCACATGCTGGGCTATCGGAGAGTCAGGCCGCAAAGCGCTTGTGAGCACGAACACGACCTTGCCTTGTTTCAACACGTACGAGGCCTTGTCGCGCACGCCTGTCTCAGGTCCTGCATACGCGATGCACTGGAACCCGAAAGCATGCTGATAGTAGGCCGCCGCCTGCTTGGCGTTACCCACGTAGAACTCGATGTGGTCGGTTCCCTGGATTGGAAGGAAATCATTATTCATTATGCAAACGTTTAGGTTACAGTAAATTTAGGAAGCCCTGCCACAGAACCCGAGGCTTTGGCAAAGAAGTTGGCCCGGGGATGGTGAACTAGCGTGATTTTCGGAGTTGGGCTGGATGACACTTTCCTAATCCCGCGATTTGTTCAATATTTATGCAAAAATTACCATTACCTATGGACGCCAAGGAGGTTGACCAGGCACTCGGCAGGCTTGCCGCGAAAAGGCAGGAACTGAGTGCCATCGACTACAGCAATCCCCGGTACGATGAACTGGAGGAAGAACTGCACGATATGGAAGATGAGTTCCAGGAAAAGTACGGCGCCTACCTGGAGAATATACTCCAGCAAGTCCACAACAGTCACTGTCCTGAGAACGACGTCCTGCTTCCTATCGCATATATGGGCGATGGCGTACCGGTAGACATCGAAAAGGGTCCGAACAGGGACGCGCGTCTTATTCTGCAAACGAATCCCCTTCGCATTCTGCTTCAGACGGGGAAGGACAAGCAGGAAGTAGTCTGGACGGCCTGACCGACTTACGCGTATCCGAGTTTCTTCCGTACGCGGTCTAACACGCTGCGCGCAATAACGCGCGCTTTCTCTTCGCCCTTCTGCAATTTCTCCTCGAGCAAGTCTGGATTCTCGTAGTAAAGCTTGAAGGTTTCGCGCTCGCGTGCATACAGGCTCATGATCAGGTCGAACAGTTCCTGCTTGGCCTGACCATAACCGTAGTTCCCGTCGAGGTATTTGTTTCGCATCCTCTTGACATCCGACGGCTCGGCAATGAGTGAGTACAATGCGAAGACCGTATCGCTGTCGGGATCCTTCGGCGCTTCCACAGGTGTGCTGTCCGTGACGATCGACATAATCTGCTTGCGCAGTTGCTTCTCGGGGAGAAAGATGTCGATGATGTTTCCGTACGACTTGCTCATCTTCTGGCCATCGGTTCCCGGCACGGTCATGACCTGTTCTTCGATCTTCGCTTCCGGAACGACGAACGTTTCTCCGTAAAGATTATTGAACGCTGTAGCGATGTCGCGGGTAATCTCCAGGTGTTGCTTTTGATCCTTCCCCACAGGCACGAAGTTCGCGTCATACAGGAGGATGTCGGCGGCCATCAATACCGGGTAGGTGAACAAGCCTGCGTTGACATCCGATAGCCGGTCGGACTTGTCCTTAAAAGAATGGGCATTCGCCAGCATAGGGAAGGGCGTCACGCAGTTCAAATACCACGTCAACTCACATACTTCGGGAATTCGCGACTGCCGATAGAAATAGTTGTTCTCTATATCGAACCCAAACGCCAGCCACGCAGCTGCAACTGCCCGAACGTTGTCGACCCTGGCCTCCGGATCTTTGATCGTCGTGAGCGAGTGAAGGTCTGCAATGAAGAAAAGGGACTCGTTGCCGGGTTGCCGGCTGAGTTTGATGGCCGGAATGATAGCCCCCAGCAAGTTGCCAAGGTGTGGTCGTCCGCTGCTTTGTATACCCGTAAGTATTCTTGTCATGCCGCAAATATAGTCCTAAAGGAGAACCTACGCGCATGTACTGCAACCCTGTTTGCGAGGTTTGGAAATGGATATTTGTGAAAATGGTGCGGTGTGCGTGGGCTCCCTTCAGGGGCTGTGGAACGGCGTTTGTCGGGATATGGAACCCTCGTTCGAAATTTCTACCTGCCACAATAAATACTTGATTAACTTTGCAGGGATGAGAGTCATTTTTTCAATTTCGCAGGCGATCGGACTGTCCCTTCTTTTTGCAGCCGCGTCTTTTGCTCAGCAGGCCCGGCCGCTCCAGTTTCAGGAAGTTATTCACGACTTCGGTTATGTCGACCAAAACGGAGGCCCGGTAACCTATTCCTTCCAATTCGCTAACATTAGCGAACGCCCCGTTCGGATTCTGTCCGTCCAGGCGTCGTGCGGGTGTACCACACCCGACTGGACGCGCGACCCGGTTTCTCCGGGTAAGGGTGGGTTCATACAAGCCAGCTACGACCCGAAAGGAAGGCCCGGGTACTTCAATAAGTCGCTTACGGTTACTACGGATGCCGACCCCAATCCTTTTATCCTGCAGATCAAAGGACAGGTCAGCGTCGGCAGCCAGTTGGCCGCGGTATCTGAATTCCGGTCTTCTATGGGAAGCTGGAAGCTGAAGACCACTTCGTTTAACCTGGGTAAAGTGCATCGCAAGGATGAATTCACCGTTCGCGAGTTCCCGGTGTACAACGGAGGAGACCGGCCGGTGACCTTCCTCAAGATGGAAGGCCCATCCTATATTCAGGCCGAGGTGATACCCGCCACTATTGCACCTCAAGGACAGGGTAAGATTCGCGTGCTTTATAATGGAGCGCAGCGCGATGCCTACGGGTTTCAGTCGGACCGCATCGACATCCACACCGACGACGCGGACATGCCTTTGAAATCCATTACCGTATATGCAACGCTTGAAGACTACTTTCCCGTGATGTCGCGGGAGGAACTGCAAAAGGCGCCCTTGCTCCGGATAGTAGGATCACCTTTTGACCTCGGCAAGATCGGACAGTTCAAAGATGCGCGTCAGGTCATTACCTTGAGGAATGATGGCAAATCGAAGTTGACCATCAACGCGATCCAACCCAACTGCAGGTGCATCAGTACTGCGCTGGCGGCATCAGAGATACGGCCGGGGGAGGAAGCAACGCTTGAGATCGTGTTTAACCCGGAAGATCGGCTGTGTACGCAGCAGAAGTCGGTCATGATCTATTCCAACGATCCGCAGAATCCCGCCCAGCGGATCACGTTCAACGCTTATGTTGAGAAGTAATGGAGCGCAAATCGTCGAGACGCCAAAAGCAGGATCTTTTTGAACATCCCGACTTCTATGAAGTGGATGGGCTTTTGACCGACGAACATAAGCTTGTGCGTGATACCATGCGGCAATTTGTCAAGCGGGAGATCACACCGTTTATTGAAGACTGGGCGCAGCGCGCACACTTCCCCGTGGAGATGGCAAAAAAATTCGGCGAGGTCGGAGCGTTAGGTCCAACCATTCCAACTGAGTATGGCGGTGGCGGAATGGATTATATCTCGTACGGACTGATCATGCAGGAGATCGAGCGCGGCGACTCCGGGCTGCGGTCGATGGCATCCGTTCAGGGATCGCTCGTGATGTATCCCATCTTCAAGTTTGGCACTGAAGCGCAAAAGAAGAAATATCTGCCTCGTCTCGCTTCCGGCGAGATGCTGGGGTGCTTCGGACTCACAGAACCGGATCACGGCTCGAACCCAGGGGGGATGACGACCCGGTTCGAGGACAAGGGTGATCACGTTTTACTCAACGGCGCCAAGATGTGGATTTCAAATGCGCCTCAGGCCGACATTGCTATCGTGTGGGCCAAGGACGAGTCGGGTGTAATCCACGGACTTATCGTGGAGCGCGGCATGGAAGGATTCACCGCTCCGGAGATTCACGGCAAATGGTCGCTCCGCGCCAGCAGCACGGGCGAGCTTGTGTTTGACAACGTTAAGGTTCCCAAAGAGAATCTGCTGCCCGGCAAAACCGGGTTGGGCGCGCCGTTGATGTGCCTGGATTCAGCGCGGTACGGAATCAGCTGGGGCGCGGTTGGCGCGGCAATGGACTGCTATGAATCGGCTAAACGATATGCCCTTCAACGCGAACAGTTCGGCAAGCCGATAGGGTCGTTTCAACTCATTCAGAAGAAGTTGGCGGAGATGCTCACCGAGATCACCAAAGCCCAGTTGCTTGTGTGGCGCCTTGGCACGCTGATGAATGAAGGGAAAGCCACTTCTGCGCAAATCTCTATGGCCAAGCGCAACAACGTCCGGATTGCCCTTGACATCGCCCGCGAGGCGCGACAAGTCCATGGTGCCATGGGTATTACGGGTGAGTATTCCATTATGCGGCACATGATGAACCTGGAGTCCGTCATCACGTACGAGGGAACGGATGATATTCACCTACTGATCCTCGGCCAGAGTATCACGGGAATTCCCGCCTTTAAATAGACGCAGACGCAGTTGCAGATGCACAGAGAGACCCCTCAAGGTAGTTGTGCCACCAACAGAAACCGATGTATGGTTTCTCCGAAAAAATTCAGTTAACGCCCGATCTTTTTTAACGCCTTAGCACAATCACCATCCCGCTTCTTCACCTGATGTCCGCACCAGCGGTTACCAACCAAACGAAGGCCCGCTTTCAGGATCATTTTCTTCCCGATTTTTTCGACCCGCTGCGAAAGAACTTCATGTAGTCCGCCTTCCTTCTTTGTCGCCGCCTCAAGCCCATAGCAAATCCATCAATTTTTGATTAACTTGAATAGTTGTAACTCACTGATAGTGAAGCAGTTTTTTCTATTCTTTGCAGCTTTTCTTACAACTGTACCATTCATCGCTTTTTCGCAAGGGGTTGTACGGAAGACGTATCATGACGCCGAGCGAAAGCACCTGAAGGAAGTGTATCATGTAACGGACACCATCCAGAACATCCTCATGGGTCCGTATGAGTCGTACTACCTCAACGGCAAGCTTGAATCGCGCGGTCAGTTTGTCGATAACGAAACGGCCGGTGTATGGGAATTTTTCTATGAAACCGGAGGATTGAAGATGCGTGGCATCCTCCGCCAGAACGCCAACTACGGTTTGTGGGAATACTACTACGAGAACGGCCAGAAGAGCATGGAGGGCACGATCAACGGTCGCTTCCGCGAGGGAGAATGGAAGACGTATTTTGAAAACGGGCAACTCAAGGAAATCGGCGAATACAAAGCCAACAAACGTGTGGGCTTATGGAAAACTTTTTATGAAGATGGAGCCCGGCGCGGTGAGATCGTATACGATGACGACTATGGTCGTTATACTGAATACTATCATTCGGGTAAGGTGATGGGCGAGGGACCGAAACGCGGTCCTACGAAAGTCGGGCACTGGCGCTACTTCTCTGAGACGGGGCACATTGAAAGCGAAGGGGAACTTGAAAATGGCCGGCGCACCGGGGAGTGGGTGTACTATTATCCCGACGGCAACGTGTCGGCCCGTGGATCGTTCCGCGGCGACAAGGCTACGGGCACCTGGACGTATTATCATGAGAACGGCGCAGTAAGCGCTTCAGGGAACTTTGAAGACGGCGTCAAGAGCGGCCATTGGAAAACCGTGTCTGCCGATGGTTCGGTGAGGAGCGAGGTAACCTATGTTAACGGTGCAGGAGAATACCGGGAATACTATCAGGACGGCAAGCTTAAGATCAAAGGACGTATTGAAAACGATGTGCGGCAGGGGTGGTGGGAGTTCTTTTATCCCGACGGAACCCTTGAAGGCGAGTGCGCATACGAAAATGGAAGAGGAACGTACAAGGGATACTATCCCACAGGGGCGTTGCAGACGACGGGAGAAATGGAACAGGAACGCAAGGTGGGAACCTGGGAGATTTATGAGAAGGACGGAAGGCTTTCAGGGTATTATCGTCCGTTCTACGACGAGAACCGAATCCTGGCCACGGAGATCACCGAGATGGTGGGAAGGAGCAGCATCACGAAAGTGGTAACCCGCGGCAAACGGTTCACCTACTTTGTGCCCCGTGCCAACGAGTTCAAAGGCGTTATCGTAGGCACCAACCCTTTGTTCCTCGCCGGTGGCCGGTTGCCAGTAGGCCTGGAGTTTTACCTCCAGGAACGGCTCGGTCATGAGTTTGAATTCATCGGGATACGCGATCCGTTTTTTAAGTCGGATCAGAACATTGTCCCGGGCAAGAACTTCATCCGTGGCTACAGTGTAGCCATCAAACAGAAATTCTACAATCCCCTTAAGATCGGGATGTGGTATTTCGGGCATGAACTTCGGTTCACGAACGTCGGTCATTTTACGAACGTGATGTTGCCTCAGTTCCCTGATTTCTATTTCACTGCCAGCGGTGTAGAGCAGCGTATCGAATACGGGCCGTTGTTGGGTTATCGTCTCTTGCAGCGCGGCAACGCGTCGGGCCTCACCATCGACGCATTTGTTTCCTATAATATTGGCTACCGCGGCTTCGACGTCGACCCAAGCTATTCGTCATTCTTTAACGACGTAGAACGGTCGCGCTTCTCTAACACCTTTCATTTCGGTCTGAATTTCGGTAAGAGCTTTTCCTTTCGGTAACTTTAGCCCCTGAAGCAGATCTGCGATCGCTTCAGGGTAATACCGTGAAGCGGCCCTGTAGGGACCGCAGGTCTCCTTCAGTGTCTGCTTCAGGGTGAAGGATAAATACCTTCTTATTATGAAAACCATTGAGCTCGTCCTGAGTCCGGAAGAGGCTTTCGGCGACGCGTTTCCTGCGATTCTGGCTGAAAAGCTTTCTCTGCCTGCCGACGGGAGTGTTACCGTCGTTCCCCTTAAGCGTTCCATTGATGCGAGAAGGCGCGACGTCCTGGTCCGCGTCCGGTGTGGGATTTTCGACTCCACCGGGAATATGCCAACACGTCATGTGACCACATATCCCGACCGTACGGCAGCGCCAGGTGTGATCATCGTGGGGTGTGGTCCGGCAGGACTGTTTGCTGCCCTGCGGTTGATCGAGTTGGGATTCCGACCGGTGATTGTCGAACGGGGCAAGGATGTGCGGGAGCGGCGTCGCGACCTGGCGGCGATCAACAGGCATCACATTGTAGACCCAGACTCGAACTATTGCTTTGGTGAAGGAGGGGCTGGCACCTATTCGGATGGCAAGCTGTATACGCGGTCGGACAAGCGGGGCAACGTCAGGCGCATACTCGATATCCTTGTGACGCACGGCGCAACGCAGAACATCCTGTATGATGCCCATCCGCACATCGGCACTAACCGGCTGCCGGGCATCATTGCTGCCATCAGGGAGAGCATCCTGAAAGCGGGTGGTGTCATACACTTTCGTAAACGGGTTACGGATCTGATCATTCGCAATGGCGGGGTTGCTGGAGTGACAACACACGACGGCGACGAATTGAACGGTGAGGCAGTGATCCTGGCTACGGGTCATTCCGCCCGCGACATCTTCCACCTCCTTCACAATAAGGGGCTCGCTATCGAGCCCAAGCCTTTTGCGTTGGGTGTTCGCGTTGAACATCCGCAGCAGCTTATCGACACCATTCAATACCATTGTGAAGGCGACCGTGGGCCGTACTTGCCGGCGTCCTCGTATTCACTTGTGCATAACGTGGAGGGAAGGGGCGTGCGGCGAGGCGTGTTTTCGTTTTGTATGTGTCCGGGTGGGTTCATGGTTCCCGCAGCCACGGCGCCCGGTGAGATTGTCATTAATGGTATGAGTCCCTCGCGCCGGGATTCGCGCTTTGCCAATTCAGGCATTGTGGTGAGTGTGAATGAGGCTGATGTTCGCGGCGCTGGCGGACCGTTTGGCTTGCTTGAATTTCAGGAAAAGGTGGAGCGGTTAGCATGCGCGGTGGCAGGGGGAACCCAGGCTGCGCCGGGACAACGACTGGTAGATTTTGTAAATGGAGTAGTATCGTCTACCTTGGATGAGACATCCTATCGTCCCGGTGTCGTTCCGATTGACCTGCGGGAGGTGCTTCCTGATTTTGTAAGCCGGTCGTTGCAGGCGGCGTTCAAGGTATTTGGCCGGAAGATGAGAGGATACCTTACCAATGACGCGCAAGTTGTAGCTGTGGAGAGCAGGACGTCATCCCCTGTCAGGATTCCGCGCGATGCAGAGACGCTGATGCATCCTCAGGCGCCGGGATTGTTCCCATGCGGTGAGGGGGCGGGCTATGCCGGGGGGATTATGTCGGCCGCGATGGATGGCGAGCGTTGCGCGGAGGCGTTTGCGCGGGTGTTCAGTTTGAAGAAAATGTAATGAGTACGAAGAAGACTGTTGTCGTAGGCGCATCGCCCAATCCGGGCCGGTATGCGTGGATTGCCACGGAGATGTTGAAGGAATACGATCATCCTATTGTCCCGCTTGGCATCCGTTCCGGCGAGATAGCGGGAGAACCCATTGTCGACATTCGCACCAAGCCAGAGATACCGGACGTAGATACGGTCACGTTGTACTTATCGCCTGCCCACCAGCAGCAATGGTATGATTACCTCATCGGCCTGAAGCCGAAACGGATCATCTTCAATCCGGGAGCAGAAAACCCCGAGTTCGAAAAGCTCGCCCGTGAAGAAGGTATTGACACGACGAGAGCGTGTACGATGGTGTTGTTGAGGTCGGGACAGTATTAGAAGTGATCTGATAGGGACTTTTCCCAAACGTTCAGTTAACATTTGTTAATCAGTTTTCTGAACAAAATTGCCATCTAACATTACACTTCTCAATTTTCCATTCGATTGCAGAAAAACAGGGATGGTAGTTGGTGATTAACGGATTATTTTACAAACGATTGCATGTAATCGATTCAATGGTAGCGTGAAAGGTAATTGAAAAGTTGAGGCGATTGCAAATGTCAAAAAGCCCCTGATTTATCATAGGTCCTGTAAACTATTTACATCATTAGCGGGTGGGGAAGCTACTCCTCAACTATCCCCCCATTTGGGCGATTGCTTTTTGCTGTATCTTAGAGTGAGTCAAACAAATCATTGCGGCTATTAACAATTAGGGCGACGCATAGCATAAGCGTTAACAGGATAAGTTTGCCCTGGCTATTAACAAGACACTAAAAGACCCTCTAAAATGAGACGAATACCTCTCCTCATCGGGGTATGCCTTATTCAGAGCTTACTCCTTTTCAGCACAGGACGTGCACAGGGACCCGTTCAAAACGTAATTGTCCCGCCGCCCCCCAATTCTGCAAGCGGCGCAAACGCCGTCGATTTTGCTGCTGACCTGCACACAGGCATTGCAGACATAAGTATTCCGCTGTTCAATGTGACTGGCAGGAAGCTTTCTCATCCCATTTTCATTACGTACCAGTGTTCTGGCATCAAGGTAAGTGAAATCGCGGGCCCTGTTGGTCTGGGTTGGTCATTAAACGCAGGAGGAACGATCGCAAGGGTAATGAGAGGTCGCCCGGATGAATTGGACAATGGTTTCTTTGAGTTTGCAGCTGCCATCCCGGATCAATCAGACAATATTCCGCTCGCTACCAAGATAGCGTTGGCTGAGAACGACTACGACATGATCCCAGATATGTTTTACCTCAATACAAGTACCTTGGGAGGTAAATTTCTATTTGACAATCAGCTGAAGCCACAAATGATTCCAATGGCTGATGTCAAAATCTCAGTGGATGATAATATTGCGATGGGGGAATTTACTGTCCGGACACCGGACGGCACAAAATACATCTTCGTCAATGGTGAGACGTCTACTGTCAATTTGCCCTCAAGCACTATAACATACAAGTCGACCTGGTACCTCACCCAGATCATTTCTGTTGATAATGTCGATACCATACGCTTTAAGTACGAAGTCGCTACTCCATACACCTATTCGGTTGCACAGAATGGATTTGAATACTTCTATTTCAATGTTCCATCTGGCGCCTCGAAAAGCAACCATGAAATTCAGCAGGATTTCCTGAACAGTACAATTAGTGTGTCCGGTACTAAATACCTGAAAAGTATTGAGTACAGTCGGGGAAAGGTAGTTTTTCAGTATGGGTCACGCACGGATCATGCGTCTCAACGTAAGCTGGAGACGTTAACAATCTATTTGAAGAATCCTGTTTCGGGCGCGTTTTCGATTGACAGGACGATTCATTTCACCTACGGCTATTTTCAGAATGAAGGCTCCGGTACGCGACTCAGGCTCGATTACATTAAGGAGGTTTCGAATGGAGGAATTGAAAAGTCGCCTTATCAATTTTTCTACACGGACAAAAAGTTGCCGGCGGTAAATTCTGCAGCGCAGGATCATTGGGGGTATTATAACGGAAAACTCTCAAACACCAACTTAGTGCCTGCGCTCACTCACTCGGGTCAGACCATATCGACCAATAATCGCGAAATCGACACTGCATATGTCGCCGGGTGCATGTTGAAAAAGGTAATTACCCCACTCGGAGGGGTTACAGAATACAAGTTCGAGTCGAATTTCCACGGCACGGGAACGCCTGTGCCAGGTCCCGGATTACGCATAGCCCGCGTGACGACCAAGGATCCATGGAGCGACATTAACAGCGTAGTAAACTATGAGTACGAAGGAGGCATTCTAGTGGATGTTCCGAACTATACCACGGAACTCATCGTAAAGGACGGGCCTTCACTCACATACAGTTGCCTTCTCATCAATGTGCAGCCAACGGGCGTAGGCAGTTTTGCAAGTACGCCGGTCATCTACGGCAAGGTCAGGCAATACGCAGGGAATAATGTGTCGGTAGCCGGGAAGTCAGAATATTCCTTTTCGACGGTTGCTCCCCGGACGCGGTTTTTCCCTTATTTCCCTGCTACCGATGATACGTGGCTCGCTGGAAATTTGGAGTTGGCGGAACACTTTAAGCACAATTCGGGGCAGGATACAATTATAAGCAAGATTGACCACACCTATACCATACATGCCACCTATATTGCGATCAAAGGCCTAAAGGTAGCGTACAACAAATTCTTTTTGGGCGGAGCTACTATCACTTCTTCGGACTTTACAGTAAAAAACTATACTGATTCCGTCAAATTCCAGTACGTATCAAAGACCGAGACTTACCAGTATGACCAGAAAAGCAAGACAAATGCAGCATTAACCACAGAGGAATTCTCATATGACAATGTGGCCAACCACCTGCAGCTTTCGAAAATTAGTACCACCACATCAGAGACTGGCCGAAAGCTGGAAAGAGTGTTCAAGTACCCTTTTGATTTTCCGGCAACAGGAATTTACGGGACGATGCAGGCTCTTGAAATGCGTGCTTACCCGATTGAAACAAAAACGGTACTTGACGTCAGTGGTACGCGTACCGTGATTGACTTTGATAAGACCGATTATGCTCAATGGCTTAATGGTGGGATATACCCGCAATATGTGTATCAGGCAAAATTTGTGAACCCTGTGGCCGAGAGCACTTTCAACGCCAGCCCTTCAACGTACTATAAGTTGGTAGCGCAATACAATAAGTATGACAATTGCGGATACCCCATTGAAGCCCAGATAGACGGGGGAATACCCGGCTCGGCAGTTATTGACAAGAGGCATGGGATCCCGATTGCCGGCGTCAGCAATGCAACAGCTGACCGAATCGCTTTCACCAGCTTTGAAAGCTCTGATAATGGCCAGTGGACCATAAATGCGGGGTCTCAAACACAGACCGGCAGCCGAACGCTGACGGAGAATGGCGTCGTCACGTCTTTCACAATTCAGACCAATCAAACGGTAAATTATACGTATACGGTCACCAAGACGGCCGGACCAAGTCCGATTCTGACGTTTGCCAAGACAGGTCAGCCCGACATTGAAAAGACTTTGAATCTGCCATCCGGTAGCGGTAGCGTTAGCCTTACGGCTGGTACGTGGTTTGCCTATCTCAGCTTCGATACCAATGTAAGCAGCGTACAAGCCAATTTCAGCTTTCAGTATACACATTACTTTCAGCCAAATATAATCTCCACTGATGCGAAGACAGGCGCAAATTGCCTTAGCCTTACAACGACGCATACAATTTCAAAAACCGGATTGCCCGCCGGCGATTATGTTGTCAGTTATTATCAGAAAGGCGGCGCCGTCACTTTTGGCCTCACAGGTGGCGGAACTGTCTCAAATACGGAGACCATTGCGGCGGGTAGCGATGGATGGACTCATGTTAAGAAAGCAATCCACATTACGGGCACGGGGAACACTATTCAGTTAACCGGATCCGGTATTAAGATAGACGAATTACGCTTGTATCCGGTTGATGGAATCATGTCAACCACCTCCCTGAACGCCAAAGGGCAACCTGTCACACAAACTGACGCGAACATGAGATCTGTGTTCAATGAGTATGACGTTTGGGGCAGGCTGACGCTTCAGCGCAATCATAACAAGGAGATCATCCAACAGTATCAATACAGAGTTGCCGGCAATTAAAAAAAAGACCCATGTTTAGGAATATCTCTCTCTATTTGGTGTTGAGCCTTTTTGTCGTGTCTTCATTTGAGCTCGATGCACAGGTCGTTCCTGACTCTGCTGCGCTCAGCGGGGACACTATTCAGCAAGTGGGCGACGGCCTTTTAGTCGTACCGCTGGCAGATCCGCCCGGGGGAGGTGGAGGCACTCCTCCGCCGAACCCACCGAACCCGACTGCCTCGACAAATGTCTGTGGCAACAAGACCCTCACGCGTTCGGGTTCACCACCGCCCGGTATAGTTTGGTACTGGCAGACTTCACCCTCTGGCACCAGCTTGAGCAACTCTTCAGCAACCTGGGTGGTGTCCAGTAGCGGAACTTATTACATACGCTCCCATCAGCCATCAACGGGCTTGTGGGGTACAGGATTTGGTTATGTTACTGTGACGGTAAACCCGATTCCAGGCACACCAACAAACGGTACGGGCGCAACCCGCGAGGAGCCTGGTAGTGTTACCATTTCCGCGACACCTGGATCACAGGCAAATAACATAAGGTGGTACAGTGCCGCCACAGGTGGTACGCTGCTGCACACAAGCTCTGGTGCGTATTCGCCTACGGTTACAGGCAATACCACCTTCTATGCTGCTTCGTACACCAGTACGGCAGGGTGCGAAAGCAGCACACGACTTGCGGTCTCGGTAACCGTAACCCCTAAGCCTGTTATAAATGCCACAACTACTCACTTATTGGGACTGGGCACAACCACACTCTTGGTTTCCAATAATACTTACACAACCTATACCTGGAAGCGTGGGACGACTACCGTAGGCACTTCGTCGGCTCTAGTAACAGACATACCGGGCACATATACGGTCACGGTAACAAAGAGCACTATGACAGGTTCGGGTACATCTGAACCCGTAACCATTTATGCCATGCCTTATGTGATTAGCAACACCGTTCGAAAAGAGGGGATCACGACGGAATCAGCGGTCTCTTCTCTTGCGGTGGGAGAGCATGAAACGATGATACGCTATGCCGGTGGATTGGGCAATTCACTCCAGACTATTGTTCAAGACGTCACACCTTTACAGAATAATATTGTGCACGCGGAAAAATACGATGCACATGGCCGGCAACTGTCACAGTATTTGCCGTATGTCAATAATTCAAATAATATCCAGTACAGGGCCAACGCCTTGAACAACGGCGGATATACAGGGAGCGAGCAGTACGTCTTCTACCAAAGTGGCCAGAAGGTGGCAGTGGACACCAAGCCCTACACGGTGGGCGAGATTGAAGCGTCTCCACTGGCTCGCCCGTTGAAGCAAACCGGTGTGGGTAATGACTGGCACTCGAGCCAGAAAAAGGTTACAATGGAGTACCGCCTGAATACGGCGGCGGAGGGAATCAGGATTTGGAACGTTAACAGCTCGGGGTTGCCGGTGAGCACGGCTACCTATACAGATAACAAATTGTATGTGAGCATCACCAAAGGCGAAAATGGAAACCGAACGAAAACGTACACGGACAAACTGGGCAGAACGATACTTACTGCTGTGGAGGCGGATGCCACGAACTGGCTAAGAACCTACCACATATACAACGATAAGGGTCAACTCGCATATACCCTGTCGCCTGAGGGCACCAAGGCGGGAAACTATTCACCCAACCAGGCTTTTCTCGACCAGTGGGCATTCCAATACCGTTATGACGAACTAGGCAGGCTGGTAGAATACAAAACTCCGGCCGGAGGTTGGATCTTTACTGTGTACGACAAACTCAACCGTCCGGTGTTGACTCAAAATGCCGACCAGCGAAGTCGCTCCGAGTGGTCATTTGTTAAGTATGACGTATATGGCCGTGCGGTGGTGACGGGTAACAAGGCCATTGCGTCCAGTACAAGAACTTCGGTGCAGACCGCTGTTAATTCCCAGGCGCATCAGTATGAGTTAAAAACCACGGATGCAGTGGGCTATACATTAAATCGGACGTATCCAACCAACGCCGTTGCAACTGATTTGCTTAAGATAGTATACTATGACAACTATAGTTTCCTGGGATATTCAGGGTGGGATGCAGAAGGTCACAGCTTTGCCTTTGTTTCTGAACAGGGCAGCACGACATACAACAGTCGCATAGTGGGTCTTGTGACTGGCAGTAAATCGAGAATAGTGGCTGCAAACACGTGGTTGAACGCCGTGCAATATTACGATGACCATTACAGACCACTGCAAGCCATAGCCGAAAATCACCTGAATGGGCTCGACAGGGTTACAGCCAAGTACAATTCACTGCGCGAGCTATCAGAAATAAAAAAGACCCACGTTGGCAATGAGACGGTGACGGTGATCAATAAGTTCAACTATGATCATGCGGGGAGGATTATCAAAATATATCAAAACGTAAATGGCACTGCGTCAGACCAGTTGGTGGTTCAGTACGAATACAACGAACTCGGACAACCGGTGGATAAGAAACTTCACAATGTCAGCGGCACAACGTTCTTGCAGTCGATCGATTACCGGTATAACATCAGGGGTTGGATCACGTCAATCAATAACGCGCAGTTGAATGTTAATACGGCCGACAATGATGATACCAACGACCTGTTTGGCATGGAGTTCCTGTATACGACAACAGATGCGGGATTGAGCAATACGAAATACTACAACGGCAACATAAGCGCGATAAAATGGAAAGGTCCGGACGATGGAAGCGGAACAACGAACCAGCGGAGTTATAAATATACTTATGACAAGAGTGACCGGCTCCTGGCAGCCACGTCGCAGATGTACAATGGATCTTCCTGGACAAAGGAAACGAACGCTCTAAACGAGAGTCTCACATACGACCACAACGGGAATATAAAGACATTGCTACGCAACCATCGCAAGCATCAGCTTTCCGGTGTTACGCCAAGTTATGTACAGGAAACGGTGGATAACCTCACCTACACTTATAGCGCGACCCAGGGGAATCAGATCACTAAGATAGAGGATGCCGTCGGTGTTTCAGACGGCACGGGAGACTTTAAGAACAATGTCAATATTACCACCGAGTACACTTACAACGGCGACGGGAGTGTCACCGCCGACAAGAACAAGGGAATCGACAGCGTACACTATGACATTCTGGGTAAGGTCCGGCGGGTAAAATTTAGTGATGGCAGGGTTATTACGTATCTTTATGATGCGGGTGGTAACAAGCTTCGAATGAAGACTTATGCATCTAATGGTTCCTTAATCAAAGCTACGGATTATGTAAATGGCTTTGTGTACGGAAACGGCACGCTGGAGTTCTTCGGGTCGCCGGAGGGTCGGGTAGTAAAGAAGGGAAGTACGTTTGAGTACCAATATGCCATCGCTGATCACCAGGGAAATACACGGGTGGTTATTACGTCGGCTACGCCAGCGGCAAGTTCTGTCACGGCCACCTTTGAGGGTGGCAGTGGCGATCAGTCTGGCCAGTTTCTGAACGTTGTTGGGTCCAATGTCGTCACCTTCACAGCTGCAAATCACACTTCCGGAGGGTCAAAGGTGGTCCGGATGAATCAAACCTATAAAGTTGGCCCTACCAAAAGTATCAAAGTCGTTCCGGGCGATAAGGTCGACATTGAGGTTTGGGAGTATCACGAGCAGTCAAGTGGCTTTGGAACAACCAGCACGTCCTTGGCGACGATGATAAGCATGGTGGCTGGCGCTTTCGGTGGTGTAAGCGGCGGTGGTGGCGAGAGCGGGATGATTTACAGTGGCGTCAATTCCGCCATCACAGCTTTCGCCCTTGGCGGAAATCAGGGCGCCAATCGGCCGGCTGCCTACTTAAACTACATTCTGTTCGACCGCAATTACAAAGTTCTGGATATGGGTGCCCAGCTTGCCCCGGCCACGACCATGACCAAGCAAAAGCTTTCGTTTGCTACTATTAATGTGAAGGAGGCGGGATACCTGTTTGTGTACCTTAGTTATGATAACAATTCAAACAATTGGGTTTATTTCGACGACTTCAAAATTACCCATACTCCGACGAACGTTATCCAGTATAATGAGTACTATCCTTTTGGACTTTCAACCTCCAATTCCTGGACCCGGGAGGGTAGCTTCAATGATTACCTGTACAACGCCGGCAGCGAACTGAACGCGAGTTCC
>JAJJPK010000151.1:0-14184 GCA_032907565.1 Cyclobacteriaceae bacterium
GCAAACACATCGGGATAATAACACTTGAGCCAGGACGACACATAGACCAGGAGTGCGAAACTCACGGCATGGCTCTCAGGAAACCCATAACTTCCAAATCCTTCCAACTGCCTGAATACCCTTTCTGCATACTCACGACTGTATCCGTTGGATGTCATTCCCTCGATCAGCTTGTCGCGAAAATGAGATACCTTTCCATTCACCTTGAAAGTAGCCATGCTCCTGCGCAATTGATCTGCCTCCGCTGGCGAAAACCCCGCAGCGACAATGGCGATCTTCATAGCCTGTTCCTGGAACAAGGGAACACCCAGCGTACGACCCAGGATGTCCTTAAGCTCCTTCGATGGGTATTCAACCGGTTCCTCGCCGTTGCGTCGCCGCAGATAAGGGTGCACCATATCACCCTGAATGGGACCTGGCCTCACAATCGCCACCTCGATGACCAGGTCGTAGAAAGTCTTTGGCCTCAATCGCGGCAGCATCGACATCTGCGCCCGACTTTCGATCTGAAATACGCCGATGGTGTCTGCGCGACTGATCATCTCATACACAACCGGATCATCCTGTGGAATATTAGCCAGTGTAAGATCAAGATTGTAATGCCGCTTAGCCAGGTCAAACGCCTTGCGGATGCACGTGAGCATTCCCAACGCAAGGACATCGATCTTCATAAACCCCAAAGCGTCGATGTCGTCCTTGTTCCATTCAATATTCGTACGGTCTTCCATTCGTGCATTGAGGATGGGACATAAGTCGGACAGCCTGCCATCAGTGATAACGAATCCTCCCGTGTGTTGCCCCAGCTGGCGGGGAAATCCCATAAACTCTTCCGTAAGCTGCAGCACCTTCCTGATAACTGGATCATCCGGGTTGATGCCCTGACTGAGGATGCGTTCCCTGTCAAAGCCTTCGTCATTAAAATCCCAGATCAATCCCGACAAACGGTTGATCGTATCCACCGACAATCCCATCGCTTTGCCTACATCCCGAATGGCTCCCCGATGGTGCAGCTGCGTAACCGTGGCGACGACGGCGGCACGATCTCGACCGTATTTGTTGTATATGTATTGCATCACCTCTTCGCGCCGCTCATGTTCGAAGTCGACGTCAATGTCAGGTGGCTCGTTGCGGGCAGAAGAAATAAATCGTTCGAACAGTAAATCGAATTTGGAAGGACCGACAGATGTGATGCCAAGACAATAACACACAGTAGAGTTTGCAGCCGACCCTCTCCCCTGACAAAGAATTTTGTTCTCACGTGCGTATCGCACAATGTCATAGACGGTAAGGAAGTACTCCGCATAATTCGCCTCCGCGATAAACTTGAGTTCGTATTCTATGTTCGACCTTACCTTTTCAGGAATGTTTTCTCCAAAGATCTGTCGGGCGCCCTCCCAGGTAAGATGAACAAGCTCTTCCTGAGGTGTTCGTCCTTCCGGCGTTACTTCCCTGGGGTATTGATATTTGAGCTGGTCCAGGGAGAACTTGCAAGCACTGGCAATCGCCTGTGTTTCGAGGATGGCCTCCGGATATTGCCTGAACAGGCGAAGCATCTCCTCTTCGGGTTTAAGGTGGCGTTCCGCGTTGGCATGCAGGCGAAAGCCAGCGGTATGAATCGTACATTTTTCCCGAACACAAGTGACGATATCCTGAAGCTCCCGGCGTTTCGGGCTGTGATAGTGCACGTCGTTCGTGGCCACCATGCCGATCTTGAGTTGCCGGCACAGCTGATAAATGCGGAAAAGTCGTTTAGCATCGTGACCATGGTACAGTCGCGTCGCAGCAACAGCAAACTGATCACCAAAAACATCACGGTACTCCTTAATTATATTTATGAATGAAAGATCAAACTCAAACATTTTGTTCAGGTCAGGTGGCAGCACAATAAACCTGGATCCTTCCGCATGCGCATAGACATCCGCACGATACAATTCACATTTGCCTTTTTCGGTTCTGAGGTTTCCCGTTGTCAATAGGTTTGTCAGTCGCGAGTACGCAGCCCGATCCTTCGGATACATCAACAACGAGGGGCCGTCAACGAGGTCGAGGCGACAGCCCGGAATCAACCTGATACCCAACTTCTTTGCAGCTGCATGTGCACGGACTATCCCGGCCAATGTATTTCGATCCGTTATTGCTATCGACGAATACCCGTAGGACGCCGCCTCGCCAATCAATTCCTCAGGATGCGAAGCACCTCTGAGAAAACTGAAGTTGGTTGTGACTTGCAGTTCGGTGTATCGAAAAGTATCCTGTAGCATTTCTCAATTTCTTTAAGTCCTTCAATCGAGATCCAATGGTAGAATTGGTTCAGGCGAAAAACCCGTGCATGAACCATTCGCTCGATTGTTCGTCGTCGTAGTAACCAAGGCGGAAGAGCCAATAGCGATGTCCGTCCTCATCCTCTACACAATAGTAATCCCGGTGCTGCCCCTTCTCGATCCACCATTCACGTTCTATGCGTTCCGGACCGTCCGCTCTTGTGACTTGGTGCAGTTTTCCGTTGTACCGGAAGAGCATAGGCGGATAGTCTGGTATAGGGGCTGTAACTTCAATTCGTTCAGGTGGATCCAGGAGTTGTAGTGGCCGTTGCTTATCGGCAGGCCAGGTAGTCGTAGGTTCTTCCTGGAGCGACCTTGCGGGCCTCACAGAACGCTCAGGCCAATGGTGTTCATCCGGGAGGTAGCGACGAATGCTAGCCGCCCCCACACGGTTGGCCATGCGATCAATGAGTTCGGAAAGCCGGATGTCTTCGAGCCCAACTGATGCGTCCCACATCTTTTCCTGTGTAGGCATGTAGGGTTCAACCTTCGGGGCCTCCAGTACAAAGAGTTCAATCCCCATCCCGGGTTCAAGAAGAGAGAGCTTGATCTCGAACAGGTTGAATACGTGCTCGGTGCTCCGCGTTGGCCGGCTGGTTGCTATGTCGACTTGTATCCATTTGCCATCGACCCGATATCCCCTGAACACTGCAGTACGGAGTCCCTTCTGTTCCTTTTCCAGGCGGGTACACAGCCTGCTCAGCAATTCGTGCAGCGCGATGTCGATACCGGGCGCAGTAAGTACTGGATCCATACATGGCAGTTGTTCGCGATATGGTTCGATTGGGATAACAGGTTCAAGGGAAACCGATTCACGGCCAAGGGCAAGATCGAGTTGCCGGAGGAATTGCGTGCCGAATCTTCTCCTCAATGAGGCACGTGGCATGCCGATAAACTGCCTGACTTTGTGCAGTCCCAACCGTCTCAAACGGTCCGTGGTCTCAGCTTCCAAACGTAGTCCTTCCACAGGGAGTGCCAGTAGTGCCTCCGTGTTCTGGCCCTCAGGAATGAGTGGGTCAACACCATACCGTGCCACGCCCCAGGCCACCAGGGGAGTCTCTGCCATGCCCACACGAACATCGTAGCCCCTCTTTCGAAGGCCCTCTTGAATAGCACTCAAATATGACCGTTCACCGCCCCACAGATGCGGGCATCCGGATGCGTCAAGCAATAATCCATCAGGCGGGTCGACTGCCACAACAGGTGTAAACCGGATGCACCATTCAGCCAGGCGACGCAGGAGCTTGTCCCACACCTCAGACACATCGTCCTGAACTTCCAGGCTGGGAACCATGGCCCGGGCATCGGCGAGGACATCGCCAATGCAGATACCTTTGGCACGTGCCTCAGCATTTGCGGCAACAATGACCATTCTTCCGTGCGACGGCGACCGCAGGACGAACGGCCGCCTTTTCAGATGGGGCCTATCGAGTGAGCACCAGTCCGTTTTGAGATGCCGGAACCATATCGAAACATAACGCGCAGCCATCTCATACCGCCTTTCTTTCACTGTTCGTATCAGCCGCCATCTCCGATCGCTCCTCAACAAATTCTTCATTCATCCAGCGTACAACCCATGAACCCGGCTGGCCATTTCTCATCTTCAGAAGTTCGATCTTCCACACGGGGAACCCGATGCCGGGCAGTTCATCATCTGCGGCGCTGGGCAATGATGTTATGCGCCACCGGGATACACATGCGGTTGTGGTGATTGTGCGCGGACTTTTTCGGATGACAAACCCCGTGACGCGGCTTTGCTCCACCGCGAGTTGGAGGCGTCTCGACCCTGTAAAATCAATGTCGCGTATTTCGCCCACCACCGCGGCAAGCGCGGGACATTTCAGTGCTTCTTCCATGGCCCAGGCTACGTCGCGTTCACTGGCCGCGTCGAGAAAAATGAAACAATCGGGGTTCAGACCAAAGGTCGCGAGAGCCGGTGGAAACAGCTTTCGCGACGCACTGATCCAAAGCGTCACTCCCTTCTTTTTTGTAAGCTGTGAGAGCAGGCCAGCAATGAATCCTGCTGTTGGCGACACGTCTTCCCGACCGGCGCACACAAACTCATGTACAGCGCCGAGCGGAAAGGAACGCCAGGGAAAAGAAGACGTAGAAGTACCGGGCCAACCCTCTCCCGGCAACCTGAAGCCCTCCAGGCGCATAATTTGCGCCCGGAGGTCTCTGATCCTATCGGCCTTTGACACCTGCATCTGCGTCCTTTTCCACTGGCGGGTCTCAAAGGTATACAGTTGCTAATGTATTTAGCAACTGAGTTGCTAAATTTTTTTGTATAATTTCTTGCACGTGGTAGTGAATCTCCCGAAATTGGCCGAAATTGGCCGAAAAGGCCGTTGTGCTAAAAAAATTAGGTGAATCTGAACGAGAAAATCAGACTTCTTCGCCGTGAATTAGGGCTCACGCAGGCAGCCCTGGCAGAGAAGTTAGGGGTCACCCGGGCCTCAATTGGCGCCTATGAGGAGGGTCGCGCCATGCCGAGCTACCAATTCCTTTTGGGGCTGGCCGATCTTGCCGGCACGCGCGTGGACGATCTGTTAAGGGGTAGTACAAGGATTAAGGTAGCCAGGGACGAAGCACCGGGAAAGATTCCGCTTGTGCCCATTCGTGCCGCTGCGGGTTATCAGAAGGGCTTTCCAGACGATGAGTATGTAAATGAACTCCCCCACATAACGCTTCCCTTTCTTGGCAAGGGAAATTTCCGCGCATTCGAGATCACGGGTGACAGCATGCTCCCACTCACCCCAGGTACGATCGTTATTGGGGAAAAGCTGGAGCGGATGAGTGATCTCAAGGATGGCAAGACGTATGTACTGGTCACACGCAACGAAGGCATAGTTTATAAGCGTGTTTTCAATCACATTCGCGATCGTGGTGTGCTGTCGTTGGTTTCCGACAATAGGAAATATAAACCTTACAGCATCGACCCGATGGAAATCCACGAGGCCTGGGTGGCGAAGGCATACATAAGCCTAGAATTTCCTGAGGGTTCTTTCGCATTATAACGTATGCCCTATTGCCTTTTTCGGATCAACGTTGTACCTTGATCCCGTGCAGAATTCGAACCCGGTAGCCGACATCCTCTGACCGGTGCTGCGTTTCCAAGGATGGAAAAACTGCCTGGTTTTGATTTGCACCCGGCATTTCACAAACTTGCAATCCTGCGTACCACTTGATCATCGCAGTAATGCAAACAAAAAGACAAAAATAAAGACCCTTTGACCGCTGACGTGCTCCATGAAAGCATTCCTGACCTTGCTGTCCGATTCATCAACAGCACGTGTGCACATATTTTTCTTACAGGAAAGGCCGGAACGGGCAAGACCACATTTCTGAAAAATCTTGGAGCGCGTACCCATAAGTCGTTCGTCGTCGTGGCGCCCACGGGCATCGCCGCCCTGAACGCCGGCGGAGTTACGATACATTCGCAGTTTCTCCTCCCCCTGGGGTCTTTCATTCCTGGCCGCAACCTGCCATTCGGAGCCGGAGAGAACGGCAACTTCTACACCACGGATACGCTGACGCGCAGGCAACCGCTCAACAGCGCGCGCAAACAGGTCCTTCGGTCGATCGAACTGCTTGTGATCGATGAGGTCAGCATGCTGCGGGCCGACTTGCTGGATGCCATCGACGCCAGGCTGCGGGCAGCACGCGGCAACTACAGAGAGCCTTTCGGCGGCGTGCAACTGCTGCTGATCGGCGACCTGTATCAATTGCCTCCGGTGGTAAAAGGAAACGAAGCCGAAATACTCAAAGAATATTATCCGTCTCCCTGGTTCTATGAATCGCGGGCACTGCGCGAGGCAGGTTTCGTGTACATCGAACTTGATAAGATCTACCGGCAACAGGATGCCGATTTCATTCGGCTCCTCAATAACCTGAGAAATAATGCGCTGACGCAGGAGGACATCGATCTGTTAAATGCACACGTACGCGATCCCAATGACGATTTGAGTGACGTGATCACCCTCACAACGCATAATTTCAAAGCGGACAGCATGAACCGCGAGGCGCTGAAAAGGCTGGAAAGCAAGTCGCACATTTTCGAAGCCACTGTCAATGGTGAGTTTCCCGAGCATATCTATCCTGTCCAGTACAAACTCGAACTCAAGGAAGGCGCGCAGATCATGTTCGTGCGGAACGACAGCGAGGGACAGGCATACTACAACGGCAAACTGGCAACAGTTAAACGGATCAGTGGAGATAGTGTGGAAGTCGTGATGGCGGATTCTGGCGAACCTTTTGAATTAAAGAAAGAACGGTGGGAAAACAAACGTTACGCGATAGATCAGGATTCGCAGGACCTCCAGGAAGAAGTAATTGGCAGTTTCGAGCAATACCCGGTGCGCCTTGCGTGGGCAATCACCGTTCACAAAAGCCAGGGCCTGACATTTGATCGGGCGGTAATCGATGTCAGGCAGGCATTCGCCGATGGTCAGGTCTATGTTGCCCTTTCACGACTTCGATCGCTTGATGGGCTGATCCTACTCGAACCCGTGCCCCCCTCGGTAATCAGCACGGATCGGTCGGTCGTATCCTTTAGGGAACAGCACTACCGGCCTTCGGAGCTCCATACCGTAATGAAGCAAAGCCAGCGCTCCTTTGTCGGTCAAATTATTGACAGGACATTCGACTTTGGCGATCTGGCCAAGCAAATAAAGTACGTCACAACGACGCTTACCGAGACGGTATTAAAAAATGTCGACACCTCCCTCCCAATACTGGAGGAATTGCGGAACACACTTTTGAGCGAAAAGGACAATACACTTCGATACCGTAACCAACTGCACAGACTTCTCGATGAGCAGCGCATTAGCGAACTGCTCGAGCGGCTGCAGAAGGGAAGCGCCTATTACACGGACATAATCTGGAAGACCATTGAGAACTTGCTAAGCCACCAGTACGGTATCCGTGATCAGAAACGAATCAAGACGTATCACAACAACCTGGAAGAACTCGACCAGCTGTTCACGAAAAAGCTGCTGGAAATTGCAAAAATCCCGCTACTCGCCGACGCGGTGCTCGGCGACCGGTCGGAGTACAAGTTCGACGAGGTCCAGGAGGCACTCAATCAAAGGCGGCTTGCCATTATCACGGCCCTTCGCGAGCAACCGTCCGCCAACAAGGGAACTTCAAAAAAGCGCGGTGGCAAATCCAAAAAGGGATCTTCGCCCAGCACCATTGAGATCACCCTCAATTACTTCAAAGAGGGCATGAGCGTGGCTGATATTGCGCGGGAGCGTGGACTCGTGCCGGGCACCATTGAAGGACACCTGGCCCGAGCCGTCGGAGAAGGGGCACTCGACATAACGCGGTGGATGACGGACGAAGATCTCAAAGACATATCATCCGCCGCATCTGGATTATCCGAAGGATTTGGCATCACGGATCTGTTCAAGGCAACCAAAGGCAAGTATAGCTATGGGAAGCTGCGGGCGGCGTTGTTTCATTTGCAGCGCGAGCAGGAGGAAGTAGGCAGTGGGTAGTAAGCCACCCGTTCATTCATTCACTCATTCACTCATTCACTCATCCACTCATTCACTCATTCACTCATTCACTCATTGTTTCTCAGCCACGTCGACGGCTCACCTGTAAACGTCACCGTCAGCCGGTGCATCGCGCGGGTGCAGGCGATGTACAGCAGGCGGCGGTCGCCTTCGGTTGCATAGTTTTCCGCGGTTGCGAACGGTACAATAACCTCATCGAATTCGAGGCCCTTTGCCAGCGGCACGGTCGTGACCACAACACCCTCCCGGAATGCGTCGCTGTCTTCGGTAAGCAGACTGACATCCGATGCTTTGAGTTTTCGATATAGATGCTCAGCCTGCGAAGGCGTTTTGCATACAATGGCCAGTATGCGATACTCGGAGGCTCTGAAGTCGGCTACCAGTCGTTTGATTTCATTTTCCTCGTCACTCTGTTGCCGGAAGGCTTTGACTTGAGGTTCTTCTCCATGGCGTTCGATCACTTGCAGATCCGGGTCTGTCATGATTCGCTGGGTAAAGCGCGTAATCTCGTACGTCGAACGATAGCTCCGGTTCAGTTTTACGACGTCGGCCTGTGGGAAGAGATTCCGGATGTCATCAGCTGTTGACGAGCTGTACGGGTTGATTGCCTGGCTGGCATCTCCGAGAATGGTCTTTTTTCCCTGGAACAGCCTCGCAAGCACCACATATTGAACTGGGGTGTAGTCCTGCATTTCATCGACAACCAAATGTTTCACGTGCTGGAACATGGAAATGCCTTCAAGCCTGATCCGGCAATAGATCAACGGGAACACGTCGGCATATTCCAGCTTGTCCCCTTCCATCTTGAAGAGGTCCTCGCGCTCTAACCACCTGTAGAATCCACGGTATAAATCCAGCACAGACTGGCTGCCGGCCGCCTCGAACAATGCCTGTTGTATACGCGATCTCTCGCGACCGGTGAGTCGGCGTTTGAGCTCGGTTCTCACATAGCTCTGCACCTCATCGATCAGCATCGGCAACCGTTGCAGCAGAGGCGTACGCTGGAGTGCATCAAACCGCTCGCGAATATAAGCAGCTGGAACCCATGCCGTCCCTATCCGAATATCGCGTGGTCGCAGCCAATGGTTCTCCAGGTAAACGAAGTAGCGATTGAGTTGATTGACGAATTCCGATGACGACTTAAACCTGACGCGCTCGCCGAGTTCAGCGTCATCCTTCATCAGCGCGAATACTTGTCGCAGGAACGTTTGAAAAGGAACCTTGTGTTCCAGCAACTCCCGCGCAAGATCTTCCATACCCATCTCGGGAATCTGCGTTTCTCCTAACTCGGGGAGCACGTTGGAGATATAATCGGAGAATACGCGATTGGGTGAAATGATAAGAATGTCATTGTGCGAAATCTCGTCCTTGAAGCGGTAGAGCAGGAAGGCGATGCGGTGAATGGCGATGGAAGTTTTCCCCGACCCGGCTACGCCCTGGATGATCATAACGGTCGAGGTCTCGTTGCGGATGATGGCGTTCTGGTCGCGCTGGATAGTCGCGACGATGTTCTTCATTTTTTCATCGGACGACCGGCTGAGTTCGAGTTGCAGCACGTCATCCTGGATGTTCACGTCGTTCTCGATCATGAACTCCATCTTGCCCCTACGGATCCGGTACTGGCGGCGAAGTTCAATGGTTCCTTTGACCGTTCCACCTGGGGTGTTGTACCAGGCGTCGCCCAGTTCAAAATCGTAAAACATGGAAGAGACCGGCGCCCGCCAGTCGTAAATGGGATAGATACCCGGTGTGTTGCTTACAAAGGAGTGAATGCCGATGTAGATTGGCATTCGTTGTCCCGTCTTTCCCGGCGTGAAGTCGATCCGACCAAAGTATGGGGTTTGACTTAACTTCAAGAGCCGCCGCCGCGTAGCCAGGCCCGCCCCACTTTCCTGGGTCATGCGCGTGAGCGACTGACCCGCCGACACTACGTCGGCCTCGTCCATGCCCGAACGCTGATCAAAAAGATAGGCCTGGTTCTGACGGAATTCCCGCGAATACTCTCTTACTGCGCGGTCCGCCTGCTCGATAGCCCACTCAAGTTCCTGAAGTATTCTGTCCAGATAAGCTCGTTCTTCCTCTTCAGTGAGGTTGACGATTTCTGTGGACACATTCTTTTGACGTTCGCGATCCATTCTCTGTTCGTGATCCAATATCAACCTGATATTTAGTCTTTTTGTTCGCCGGTGGAGTCAGTTCGGTGTGACCCGAACGTATTTTTCAATGTTATATCGCTCCACGCCGAGGGATTCGACTTTTTCGATCCCCTGTCGAATCAATGTATCGCCTTCTATGGCGACGGTGAACTCAAAAGTAGATCCTTCCCATTCCCGCTCGCTGCAGTATTCCAGATTCTCGGTGTAGCGATCACCCTGAAGCGTATAAGAACCTCCTCCGGCAACAAAAATTGCCGGCGAATCCTGTCCTTTGTTCAGGTCATGCCTGAGAAAGGCAAAATGGCTGTCGTTAATGATCTTTATCATCCGCTCTGCACGCGTATAATCCGTTACTGTCGTATCCCCATCCTCAACCAATGTCCCGGAGATAAGCCTCCACGTACCGTGCAAGGAAAGACTTTCGGGTTCGTGTGCGGAATTTTCTGACGGCCGACTGCATGCTGCTACCATAATCATGAAAAGGAACAGCAAGGAAAGACGCTGCTGCATGGGGAAAAGGGGTTAGGAAAATAGATATCGGGGCGCAAGTATACAGGGAAAAGAGAAATAAGGAAAAAAAGAAATCGGGAAATGAAGCATCAAAAAAACTCTTTCATCTTTTTCTTCGATCTGTGGCAGCAATTCAACAACCGATTGGGGAATGTTGCTATATTAGCTACCACAACGTTATCGGTGTCATGTCCAGCGAATATCGGGTACCGGCACAGGCGCGCATTGGGCACGTCCACCTTAAAGTCTCTGATCTTGACCGTGCGCTTGAGTTTTATTGCAATCTGCTCGGATTCGAACTCATCACCATGTACGGTGACCAGGCTGCGTTCATCTCTGCCGGTGGATATCATCATCACATTGGACTGAATACCTGGCACAGCAAGGGCGCGCCGCCAGCACCTCGTTCCGGCGTAGGACTCTACCACACAGCAATCCTCTATCCTACCCGCAGGGATCTTGCCGTGATATTCGATCGACTTCGAAGGCATCGGTATCCGTTGACCGGTGCGTCCGATCACGGTGTCTCGGAAGCGCTCTATCTTGACGATCCCGACGCCAATGGGGTTGAGTTGTACTGGGACAGGCCCCGTGAACTCTGGCCAACCAAACCGGATGGCTCTATCGACATGTACACCCGTCCTCTACACCTGGAAAGCTTGCTCAAGGAGCTAGAGACGCAATCCTGACATCGTCAACGACCCGTAATGTACAGGCGATGCCGAACCTACATAGGCGGTTTTGATCCTAACTGCCATCATTGTAGTTTTAGTTACCAGATCCTGGGAAGTGGCGATCCGAACGTTTCCGCAACCACAAAACCATCACTGTCATGAACGAAGTTTCAAAAGATCAAATCAGCCAGGAGGTCTTTCAGTTGTACGACGACTATGCGCATAACCGAATCGACCGGAGGGAATTCATCGACCGACTTTCCGTATATGCCGTCGGCGGCGTTACCCTGACATCCCTGATGAGCGCGGTGATGCCAGACTACCTTAATAAAATTCAGGTTCCGCAAGACGATCCAAGGCTGACAATTGAGACTATCACGTACGATTCGCCGAAGGGTGGTGGAAAAATAAATGGACAGTTGTGCCGGCCTAAGGATGCGAAGGGAAAACTTCCAGGCATTGTGGTCGTTCATGAAAACCGCGGTCTCAATCCGCACATCGCCGACGTGGGACGCCGCGCCGCATTGGCAGGATTCGTCGCTCTGGCGCCGGATGCCCTGACTCCACTGGGCGGTTATCCCGGCAACGATGACGACGGGCGGGCCTTGCAGTCAAAGCGCGATCGCAACGAAATGCTTGAAGACTTCATCGCAGGATATGAATACCTGAAGAATCACGACTGGTGTACAGGCAAAGCCGGTGTCGTCGGCTTTTGCTTCGGTGGCTGGATTGCCAACATGATGGCTGTGCGAATTCCGGATCTGGGTGCAGCTGTTCCGTTCTACGGTGGCCAGGCACCAGTCGAAATGGTCCCTCAGATCAAGGCACCCCTATTGCTTCATTACGCTTCGCTTGACACACGTGTAAATGAAGGATGGCCTGCTTACGAAGCCGCGCTGAAGCAACACGGAAAGGTTTACGAAGCGCACATGTATCCCGACACCAACCATGGATTTCACAACGACACAACTGGGCGATACGATAAGGAAGCAGCAGAATTGGCCTGGCAGCGTACGGTCGCCTTTTTTAAGAAGCACTTAAGCTAGTCGCAGACAGAATTGCGCCTGCGACTGCATCTGCATCTATTCCTTACTCGCCATCCGGTCAAGAAAAGCCTCCGGCGGTCCGTCATAGGCAAGGCTTCCGTTGGTTAGCACCAGAATACGCTTTGATAGTTTCAGCACCTCCGGATAATCGTGCGTGACCAGGATGGTTGTCAGGTTCATCCGGCGGTGACATGTTATGATGTATTCCTGGAGACGGGTTCGCATTTCGAAATCCAGGGCAGAAAGCGGTTCATCCAATAACAACAGGCGGGGTCTACGAACCAGTGCACGGGCCAGGGCAACGCGTTGTTTCTGACCGCCGGACAGCAGCGCGGGCCGACGATCCTGGAGTCCACGAAGTTCGACCACATCCAAAAGCTCTTCAACCATATCACTGTCTCCATTCTTGCCGAGCGCGAATTCAAGGTTACCGCGCACCGTCATATTGGGAAAAAGCGAATACTCCTGGAAGACCATACCAATCTCGCGATCCTGGGGTGGTACGTTCACATTCTTTTCGTGATCGAACCATAACTCATCGCCAACCCGTATAGTCCCCTGGTCCGGACGCATCAGACCGGCAACCATGCGCAGAATGCTCGACTTCCCCGAACCGGTGGGGCCATATAAAGCCACTAAATCACCTGTCTGGATCGTGGCGTTGACGTTGAGGTTGAGTTCACCGTCCGCGCCTTGAAGTCTTCTACGAACCTGCATCTCGATCATCGCGCTTCAGTTTTGCTCCTCTGATTAAAGTTGATGAGGTACACAGTTGCAAGTACCAGAAAAGAAAAAGCGAGAAGGATGGCCGAATAAACACCGGCCGTGCCATAGTTCATAGCCTCAACCTCATCGTAGATGGCAATGGATACGACTCTCGTTTCGCCGGGAATATTTCCACCAACCATCAGTACAACGCCAAACTCACCGATAGTGTGAGCAAAGGACAGGATACAGCCAGTGATCACTGCCATGCGTACGTTGGGCAGCAGTACGCGCAACAGCGTAGTCATTTTCCCCTTGCCCAGTGTATAAGCAGCCTCCATCAGTGACCGCGGCAGTTGCTGGAATCCGGATTGTATGGGTTGCACCATAAAGGGAAGACTGTAAAGCAGTGAGGCGACCACAAGACCGGGAAACGTGAACACAAGGCGTATATCCATGTACTTGTCAAGCCACGAACCAAAGGCATTCTGTGGACTAAATGCGAGGAGAAGATAAAATCCCAGTACCGACGGCGGAAGCACAATGGGCAGCGCTACCAACGCTTCAATCAACACCTTTGCCCGGCTTCGACTGTAGGCAAGCCAGTAGGCTACAGGTACGCCAATAATGAACAGGAGTACTGTTGTTATCAGCGAAAGTTTCAGGCTGAGTATGAAGGGTCCGAAATCGAGCATCAGTCAGGCTTGGAGAATCCATAATATGAAAGGATGGCGACCGCTACCGGACTCTTTGCGAATTCAAAGAACGAACGCGCAAGCTCCTTTCCCCTGCCATGCCGGGTGATAACAGCGCCCTGCACAATGGGCTCATAACTATCCACGGGGATCAGGTAGTAGGCTCCGCCGCTTCGTTGCATTGTTGTCGACCGGATTACGGACAACGCTACGATGGCAGCATCTGCCGCCCCGGAAAGGGCGAACTGTGCAGCTTGCGCAACATTCTGACCGTACACCAGCTTGGGTTTGGCAACGTCCATTAGGCCGAAGTATTCCAAGCATTCTACCGCGCGCCTTCCGTAAGGTGCATGCTGGGGATTGGCGATCGCTATCCGGGTTATCGACGGGTCCAGGAGTGTTTGCATCTCACGGATCTCAGGATTGACGCTTCGACACCACAGGATAAGATGCCCTCTCGCATACGGATAAATTTCGGACGACACCTGCTTATGCGATTTCAGGAGCTCCGTATACCCTATGTCGGCGGAAAAGAACAAGTCAAATGGTGCACCGTTA
>JAJJPK010000152.1:0-3205 GCA_032907565.1 Cyclobacteriaceae bacterium
TCTTGATGATTCCCACAGAAAAATCTCCGTATCTCCGCGGCTCTGCGGTGAAAAAATCCCACGTCGCCGACCAGGCGATCCATCAACTAAAAGAAGTGCCTCACGAACGCCTCCATCGCTTCGTACTCAGCAAGCCCCAGCTTGTCGTACGCTTCGGCGGTAGCACGATTACGGTCTTCGGCGCGTACCCAGAATTCGCGCTTGTCGGTACCGGGGAACATGGCGCTGTCTTTTTGCGACTGGTGTTTGAAGACCGCGCGGCGCTTGCGCATGAGCTCGTCCGGACTGAGTGGAACGGCCATTTCGATCTGATCGATATCCCATTCCTGCCAAGCTCCACGGTACAACCACACCCAGCAGTCTTTGATCCATTCTCTGTCTTTGAGGCGCTCCAACGCGGCGAATATAGCAGCGAGGCAGACGCGGTGCGTACCATGCGGATCGGAGAGGTCGCCAGCCGCGTAAACCTGGTGCGGCTTTACTTTGTCGAGAATGTCAACGATTAGTTTGATGTCTTCCTCGCCGAGGGGCTTCTTCTTGACAAGCCCCGTCTCATAGAACGGCATATCCAGGAAGTGGATCTGCGTGTCCGGGATACCCACGTACCGGCAAGCTGCTTTGGCTTCTCCCCTGCGGATAAGGCCTTTAACGGCCAGCACTTCGGGGCTGTCGATCTGACCCGGGTGTTTTTCTTTGAGGTCTCTTACGATATTCTTGTAGAGCCGATCTGCATCCTGTTTGTTCAGTCCGAATTGCTCGTTGAAGTCGCGCACAAAATCCGCGAATCGTACCACGTCGTCGTCAAACACAGCGATGTTGCCAGACGTTTGGTATGCCACGTGAACCTCGTGTCCCTGGTCGACGAGGCGGATAAACGTTCCACCCATAGAGATTACGTCGTCGTCGGGGTGCGGTGAGAAAATGACAACGCGTTTGGGAAACGGACTGGCTCGTTCTGGCCGGTATGTGTCGTCTGCATTCGGCTTGCCGCCGGGCCAACCGGTGATCGTGTGCTGAAGTTCGTTGAAGATCCTGATGTTTACCTGGTAGGCGGAACCGAACTCCGTGATGATGTCGGCCATACCGTGCTCCATGTAGTCGTTGTTGGTAAGCTTGAGCACGGGTTTACTGATGGTCTGACAAAGCCACACCACCGCTTTCCGGATAAGTTTTGGTGTCCACTCGATGCTCTCGAGTAGCCACGGCGTCTTCACGCGTACGAGTTCGGAGGCCGCAGCCTCATCGAGTACTACCAGGCAGTCGTCGTGCTTCTGGAGGAAGGATGAAGGAATTTGATCAGTGATCTCGCCTTCAACCGCCTTCTTGATGACGGCAGCCTTGCCTTCCCCCCAGGCCATCATAATCACCTTACGTGCCTTTAGGATGGTGCCTACCCCCATCGTTATGGCGCGCGTGGGAACATTCTCTTCTCCAAAGAAATCGCTTGCTGCGTCGATGCGCGTGACCTGATCGAGTGTAATCAATCGCGTAAGGGAACGCTCGGACGAACCAGGTTCGTTAAAGCCGATGTGACCTGTGCGGCCAATACCCAGCACCTGGATGTCGATGCCGCCTAGTTCCGCGATACGGTTCTCATAGTAGGCGCAATACGCTGAGATCTTGTCTTTGGCAATCGTTCCGTCGGGTATATGAATGTTATCGCGCGGGATGTCAATGTGGTCGAACAGGTGTTCGTTCATGAACCGGACGTAGCTCTGCAGTGCGTCGGGCTGCATGGGATAGTACTCGTCCAGGTTGAACGTATACACGTGTTTGAAACTAAGCCCTTCCTCCTTGTGCATGCGCACGAGTTCGGCGTACAAGCGTGTCGGAGTAGATCCTGTAGCAAGACCGAGCACGCAATGACGCCCCTCTTTCCCCCGTTCCCGAATCAGCGAAGCAATGGTCTCGGCAACAAACACGGAACCTTCTACCGAATTGGAGAAAATGCGCGTGGGAATCTTTTCAAAGGTGGTAAGGGTATTGTTCATATTTTTGGTGAGTTGGATCCGTGCAAATCGGCGCCTAATTTATCCAAAAATCCTCGAAATTTAGCCGTGTTACCGGTAACATTTTTATGAATCCATTCAGAACGGTCCTGAAACCCGGTGTGTCAAAACACACTCTTTCCCTAAGTGATCGCATCGCCACCGTTGGGTCGTGTTTCGCTGAGGCTATGGGCGCCAGGCTGGTAGCACACAAGATAAACACACTGGCCAATCCGTTCGGTGTCGTGTATAATCCACATTCCATACACACGGCCATCCTTTACGGCGTCTATAACGAAGCTGTACCGGAAGGTACGTTACTCGAACGCGACGGCATACACTTCAGCTACGATTTTCATTCATCGTTCTCTGCGCCCACCCGTGCGGCGTTGAGAGGACGTATTGCCGACTGCCTGGGAGCAACGCATCATTTCCTCAAGGATGCACGTGCGCTCATTCTCACGTACGGCACAGCGTGGATCTACACACGCAGGGAAACGGGCGAGATTGTCGCCAATTGTCACAAGGTGCCCGCGCAGCATTTTACGAAATCACTTCTTAGCGGCGATGACATCGTGAAATCGTTCGACGATTTCTACAACAGGTTGCGGGCCTTCAATCCTTCGTGTGCAGTAATTCTTACCGTTAGTCCCGTGCGTCATCTCCGCGACACAATCGAAGGGAACGGTCTTAGCAAGGCCATACTGCGCGCGGCCTGTGGTGCCATCGTGCAGGCGCATGCGGATGTAGAATATTATCCCGCCTTCGAGATCATGATGGATGACCTGCGCGACTACCGTTTCTACAAACGCGATATGATCCATCCTACTGAAGAAGCGGAAGATTACATATGGGATCATTTTGTAGCCACTTACTTCGATGAAAAGGCGCGCGCTTTCTTCGATGAGTGGAAAGGCATCCGCTCCGCACTCTCCCATCGGCCGTTTCATCCGCAATCCGCTTCGCATCAGGCTTTTCTGCGAGAAACGCTTGCGAAGCTTGAGGAATTGCAGCACATGGTGAATGTCGATGAGGAGATCAAAGCAGTTCAAAGCCAGCTGGGGGTCGCCTGACGGCGACAGGAATTTTCACCGCAGAGCCGCGGAGATACGGAGATCTTTTTTGGGGACCATCAAGATAGACGCTTGTGTACGAAACACCCAAGAATGTACCTGAGACTCTTAAGGACCGCAGAGCCGGGTCGCCTGGTCGGCGAC
>JAJJPK010000153.1:0-14079 GCA_032907565.1 Cyclobacteriaceae bacterium
AAAAATCTTGTTCGCCTCAGGCTCCCTATAGAGAAAATCATGACTCAATGCCTCGTACAAGGCGTAGACGTTACCACCTTCACGGAAAGCATTGTGAATAGCAAAGTACAGCGGAAAGTCGGCCATTGCCCGGGTGTGGGAATTGTATCCCTTGTGATCAGGTCCACGATCCGTCCACCAGGCTACCTGCGCGGCGCTTCCGATCCAGGTTTCACCGACGACATAAAGGTCAGGATATTCGCGAGCAACGGCGAGTGCCCAACGTGACATGAAATCTTTGTCGTTGTACGGGTACGTGTCCACGCGCAAGCCGTCGAGCCCAGCGTATTCAATCCACCAGATACAGTTCTGGATCAGGTACGTCGCCATAAAGGGGTTGGCGTGGTTGAGGTCCGGCATTGTGGGAACAAACCATCCTTTCTCCATTTGGCGTTGGTCACGTTCCGCCGCGTGCGGGTCGGACAACGAGGCGATAGCATAGTTGGTAACCTCATAGTTCGGATAGTCATGAACCCAGTCCGGGAACGGCATGTCTTTCATCCACCAGTGTTCGAGGCCGCAGTGGTTAAAGACGACATCCATTATCAGTTTCATTCCACGGCGATGCAATTCGGACGACAGGGTAACATACATGTCGTTTGTGCCATAACGCGGGTCTACTTTATAGTAATCGGTGATGGCATAGCCATGGTAAGAATACTCCGGCATGTCGTTCTCCTGGATGGGGTTGAGCCAAAGGGTCGTGACGCCAAGGTTTTCCATGTAATCCAACTTCGAAAGAATCCCCGCCAGGTCACCCCCGTGCCTTCCCCCCGGAAATGATCGGTTGATCCCTTCCTTCATGCCCTTAACGACGTCGTTGCTGGGGTCGCCGTTGACAAAACGATCGGGGGTAATCAAATAAATTACGTCGCGCTCGGTCAGTCCGCCATTACGCCCTTCACGCGGCGCACGCTCTTTAAGCTCATAGGCATACTTGCGCGTCCGCTTCGCTTTGGTAAAGGTGATCGGAATTGAACCCGCTTTGGCTTCAGGAGAAATTTTCAAGTCGACAAAAAGAAATCCGGAATGAGCCGCGGGCGTGACATTCGCAACTTCAACGCCAGGATAGTCGACGGTCACAGATGTTGCAGAAAGGTCCCCGCCCTTTACCAGGAGCTGCAGTTGATCGTTCGCCATGCCGGTCCACCAAAACGGCGGCTCAACGCGGTCAATGGTCAACGTATTCTTTTGTGCATAGGAAGTCGCTGCCACGGCGATCATCACGAGCACAAGACGCATTTTTATCATGGTTATGGTTCCTTTACAAGTTTTACGACATACCGTTGACGCAGTGTCTGGATTTCAGCAATGTAGAGACCCGGAGCCAAGCCCTCCAGGTTCCACTGACCTCCCTCCCGCCGCAGCGTTGTCCGCTGCCCGAGCATATTCCTCACGGTAACCCCTGTAATGATGTCATTATCCGACGACACACTGACGTGAGATCGCACCGGGTTGGGGAATACGGTGACGCGTTGATTGCGTTCATCCTGGACCGCTGTCACGAGGGGATTCTCGATTAAGACGTCAGTGTATAGCCTATACTCACCGGGTTGCAGGTTGATGACAGTCGCCGTGGACGTAACTTCCAGCGGGGCACCATACGCGTAATAATCATACCATGTACCTGTATGGGGAAACTCGACTACAATGCCCTCAGGGTTAACGCCGAAGTTGACAACAAGCTGTGCATTCATTTCGTCCGGTCCTGTGGGCGTCGATGTATAGGGATTGTTCTTCAGCGCAACCTGCTTCAGCAGCGTGTTGCCACCGCCGTACGATGCAGTCCCTTCCGTAAACACCGGATACTCGCGCCGCAACCGCATCAGGTCGGCCGTGCGGTTGAGCAATCGCTTCCTGGTGGCTTCTTCCCGAAGACTCCAACCAACCGGCTTCGGCGACAACCTGCAAGCATCGCTGATCGATCCATCTTCGCACCGATTGATACTATGGTCATAGCCTAGCTCACCAAACTGCCATAACATCCTCGGCCCGGGCGTGAGGTAGAACAACAGGGCCGCTCCCTCGGTACGCCGCAACGCAATAGCCAGGTCCTTAACAGAGTAGCTACCTGAAGCGTTGCCAAACGCCAGGTTTTTGTACATGATGCGTTCCTCGTCATGGCTTTCCATGTACCCGACCACGTGTGGAACACTCCAACCCCGCTCCTGGTAGTCGATCCAGCTGATGTCCGATTCCTCCGCGTAGCCCATCGTATTTTGGTTGAAGGCATGGTTCAGATTACCCCACAGCAGCATACCTTTTCCCTCGTCCACCCGGTATTCGGCAAGCTCCTTTTCTTCCTCGTTTGCCGCGAAATGTTCCAATATGATCCAGGCATCTGGCGTGTGCTCCCAAATCGCGTCAGCCATCCGCTTCAACAGGGCAATACGGCTTGCATCATACGCCGACCAGGCCGAGACATTTGACGGATTGTTTTTTTGGGTGAAGCCTTTCGACAGGTCGAATCGAAACCCGTCTACTTTGTACTCATTCAGCCAATAATGGGTTACCGTATCTAGATAGGCTTGTGTATACGCACTCTCGTGGTTCATGTCAAAGAACACGTTGAAGGGATGCGTAGCGTCCGTGTTGAACCACTTGTTGTCGGCCTCCGGCTTCATCGTCCCGAAATCGAAATCCATCATGACATAAGGATTGGGCAGATCATGATGGTTCATAACGATGTCGAGGATCACGGCAATCCCCTCCTGGTGGCAGCGGTCGATGAAAGCTTTCAGCATATCGCGCGTGCCGTAATACTTGTCAGGCGCGAACATAAAGGTTGGATTGTAGCCCCACCCTTCGTTGCCGTTGAATTCCATCACAGGCATAAGTTCGATCGCATTCACTCCGAGACGTTTGAAATAAGAGATCGTGTCGATAAGGTTTTGATAGGACCGGTCGCCTGCCGCAAAGAAGTCGCGGATAAGCAACTCATAGATGACGATTTCATCCTTCTCGGGCTTGACATAGTTCGAAGTCTGCCACTCATACGGGGTAACTCCGGTTGCAAACACCGCCACGCGATTGAAGTACCATTCGTTGTGTAAGGCAGCTGCAGGGTATGATTTTAGGGAAGGATATACCGAGGCCGGGATGTACGCATCTTCCGGATAGAGTATCTTATCCGCGTAGGGATCGGCCACGTAAATCGCCTCATCGATCAGGAACTGGTAGCCGTATTCAACACCGGCCGTGAGTCCTTGTATTTCGATCCAGAAATATTCACCGTCGCGATTCATAAGAAAGTCCGAACGTAGCTCCCATTCGGTGAAGTCCCCCAGCACGTACACATTGGATTTTCCCGGCGCCCACAGGCAAAGCGTCACGCGTGTGTCGTCGCCCATCGCATAGTTGATCCCTGGGATAATACCCGCAGGACGAGGTACTTCGGGACTGGCCTGTCGGAGCAGGTATTGAAACGATTGCTCGTCCGTATCATCACCGGTATCCGCCACCAATTTCAACACCGCTGCGTCCGGCGTACCGGGCACCACATACTCGAAACTGTATGCGGTCCCCTGCGCCTGGTCAACGAGTACGTCGTCAACGTAGAGCGAAAAGTCGGCTGCGACAGGCGTCTCCGCAGCGATACCAATGCTGTTACCGGGGTCGACGAAAAGATGGCGTTTGGATGGAGCGGTGAGCTTTAACTCGAAACCTCCGTCCCAAATGGAAGCCAGGTAGTCTGTCGTCTGACCGTTCGACCAGTCGTTCCCTTTCAGTAGGATGCCCAGCTGGGTGGCGTCGCTGATGTCGGTGTCAAAAAAATCGGATGGGGTAAAGACAACCGTGAACAATGTCTTGCCGTCGGACACCGACTTCGTGCACTTGGCCGGAGCTGCTTTTGTGGGATTGCTGCTCGCCGGATTGACGTTCGAATTTGCGTCGATGTTGAGTCCGGGAATCCATACCCACACCCATGCCTCTGGAAGATTGGCCAACGGTGTACCAGTTACGTCATAAACAACGGTAATCTCATCGGATGGTCGAAAGAGCGCAGGCGTTATGGTCGGGTCGATCGACTCCTTCGACCACACCTGGCCCGTTATCAGTACGAGTACTAATAGTAAGTAGGATTTCTTCATTGAGGTGCTTTACGCCCGTCTCCGCGAGGACAGCCAGCCCTCCGGCGTTTACAACGGAGGGGCTGAACTGTCTGCGGGCTCAAACCCTGATTAAATCAACTAACCTTTTCTTTTTGATGGGTTGTTGTGCTTCATCTGGAGCATCCACTCTTTTTGTCACAGAGTGCTATTCAATCTTCAACCCTTCAGCCTGCCCGACTGCTCAACCCACGGTGTCGAGATTTCGGCATCGTCAGTCGGGCAGGCGGGCTCTTCAACTTTTTCTCAATTACTCATAGAAGATGAATCGACATTGAACAGTTTAGCATAAGTTTCGCGACCTTCCGTACACTCCACACTTAACCAAGCCTATTCAATCGTCAATCTTCAATCTTCAACTCTTTCTCACCATTCACTCATTCACTCATTTCTTACTTGAGGAAGTAATACTCCCCTGTTCCCGTATTGAACGTCACGAAGTAGGTTCCTGCTTTTACGGGAATATTCGGCCCGTCCTGTGCACCCACTCCGCCGGGGAAGGATGACGCGCCCCAATTCACAGCCCAGTCGTCTTCTGCTCTGAACTTCGTCTCTCCGTCTGTCACCGTTACTGATTTAGACCAGAGGAACGGATTGGCAGGGTCCTGGATCAGGTCTGTGTCTGCATCCCATCCTTCAGCCGTTGCGTCGCCAATGATACCTAGGGCGGTATACGGTGTTGCCCTGTTTGTGGGCATTAAGAAATACTGACCGCTCATATCGTTAAACCATACCGCATAGGTACCGGCTTTAACAGGGATGTTCGGTCCGTCCTGCGTTGCGTAACCAGAGGGATAGGTATCCCCTCCCCAGTTCTTGGCCCACCCGTCGTCGGCGCGGAACTTGGCCTCACCGTCGGTGAGCGTTACCGTTCCGGTCCAGATGTGCGGATCGTTCGGGTCTTGGGTCAAGTCGGTGTCATTGTCCCATCCCCCGGTTGTTGCGTCTCCTATTATGCCGACGGTGCCAAGCGGCGTGTCGTCAAGTTTAGTGAACGTATAGTTGCCCGTTGCGTCATCCAGAACAATCTTATAGTAGCCCTCTTCGGGGATTGGAATGTTCGGGCCGTTATTCTCGCCGGTACCGGTCGGGTACGCATCGGCACCCCAATTCACACCCCAATCGTCGTTAGCCCTGAACTTGAGTTCGCCTGCCATAAGGTAGGTGGTGATGGTCCATGTGAACTTGTCTGCTCTTGTTGGATCTGCCAGCCGCATGTCGGTATCAGTATCCCATCCGCCGGCAGTTGCTGTGCCGATGATCCCGATTGTACAGTAGTTACCGCACTCGCTGTCCTGATAGGTTACAGCGGATCGGGTGATCGTCTGAGAATAGACGGGTTCACCCCCGTATCCATTGATCGTTGAGCGCAAGCGCAGATAGACAGTACCTTCTTCGAAACCGGGCACGCCCAGGGCAAGCAAAGCATTGTTGAACTGTTCCACCGAAACGTTGGTGCTGGTAGCCGACGTTTCAGCTACCGTGCGCGGCGCAGGAAAATCAGGATCAACATCCGCCTGCAACGTATAGTTGGTTGACAGTTGAATGCCGTAATCCGTGCGCTCCCACTCGAACGTTTCGAATATCTGAGAGGCGTTTTCGGGTAAGAGTTCGAAAGGTCCACCGGTTGCGTTGTTCTTCAGCACCGGCGGAACAAACGTGCTTACGTCGCCGAGGATAGGCTTTGGCTTTTCATCGGCGCAGCTCGCGACCAACAGGATCATACAGAATGCCGCGGCGCGCGTATATATCTTCGTTATCAGTGTTTTCATACTTCCCATGAGTTATTAGTATCCCGGATTCTGTACCAGTGTAGGATTAGCGCCGAGGTCGGCCGAAGGAATAGGGAACAGATTGCGGAACGACTCGGAGCCGGTTCCTTCCTTTACGTTTCCTTTCCAGGGCCACACGTAGCTGTCGCCAGTGAATTTGCCGAACCGTATCAGGTCTGTGCGGCGGTGTCCTTCCCAGTACAGTTCACGCGCACGCTCATCCAGGATAAAGTCCAGGGTGAGTTCGCCACTTGTGATGTTTCCGGAAGCGTCGCCGTATGCTCTTTCCCTGATGGCGTTCACATAGTTCAGCGCCTCGGTGGCGCTACCGCCCTGTCCTCCTCTCAGGACTGCTTCGGCGTACATCAGGTACGCGTCGGCGAGCCGGAACATAGGCCAGTCGGTATCGACGAAGTCAGGATGCGCATTTGTCGCGGGCGATCCGTCGAACTTGCGGTTCCTGTACTTGGTCATTGCATACCCTTCCGTGAACTGTCCGATGTCGTTGATCTCGAGCGTTTGACCGTCTGTCCAGAACAACGCCCGCGAATCTGTGTCGCCACTGAGGTCGTCGAACTTGTCGACGAATGCTGACGTGACGCGCACACCGCCCCACCCGCCGGCGACACCAAACATGTCCATAGCGACGGACGCCATAGACCCACCAATAGGTGCATGGACGAGGTATACCATTCCGCCGTACGACTGCGTATTCTGTCCGTCGTAAGTGATCGGGAAAATCATTTCCGGGCTCGCATTGTTGTCGGCGACACAGTTCATCAAGTATGCCGGCGCCTACGTGTAACCCGCACCGATGACTTTATTAAGCGCCGTGATGGCTTCCGTGTACTTTGCCGTACCGATGTAGACTTCTGCATTGAGATACAATTTTGCCTGAACCATCCACGCAGCCGCCTTGTCTGCACGGCCGTATTCAAATCGCGGCGCGCCCAGGTCGGCTTCAATTTCTGCTAATTCCGATTCGACGTAAGCGAACAGGTCACTGCGGCTGATCTGCTGGGGGAAGAACGATCCGGCCAGGTCGGCTTCGGTCACGAATGGCGGATTGCCAAACAAATCCAGGGCGTGATAGTAAGCTAAAGCCCGGAGGAAACGTGCTTCCGCGTGGTAAGTCCTGATGTTGGCATCCTCGATGCCGGTAGTCGCCCGAATATACTCATTACACAATGCAACCGTGTACATGATCCTGGAGTACATCGCGCTGATGAATACGTCGGTCTGCGTCCACGTGTGCCAATGGAAGTCTTTGATGGTGGCATCGTTCCATCCGATCACCGCTTCGTCGGTAGTGAGTTCCTGGCAGTTCCAATATTGGCGCAGGTAATTTCCAAAGCCTTCGTCGATGCCAGCAATATCCGGCTGCCCGGCCGGCCCCTGTTGCCCGCTGAGGGCAAAGGTTGCATACAGTTTGGCAAGACCTTCCTTGTATGCTTCCGGCGAATCGTAAACGTCGGCCGAAGTCTTGATCGACTTTCCAAGCGACTGCGGATCGAGATCGTTAAAGCAAGACGTCGCGGTGAAGATTAGGGCGACGACCATTGCCATTGTATATATTCTTGATTTCATAATCATTCTCGTTTACGGTTAGTATGTCAGGTTAACGCCCAGAATGAAATTGCGCGACCGGGGATAGATGTTGTTGTCAATGCCCGGATCAAATCCGTTGTTCACTTCCGGATCAATGCCTGAATAGTCGGTCACGATGAATGCATTTTGCACCGTCAGGCTGAACCTCGCCTTAAGCCGCTGGCCTGCCAGCTTATCGAGGCTGTAGCCCAGGCTGATGTTATCCATTTTGAAGAAAGATGCGTCTTCCACATAAATGTCTGACCAGTACTGCGGGTTGATAAACTCTGTATCCCTGATCGCCGGTGAGATGTTGTTGAAGTATCCCGTGTTGATGTACAGCGCGGAGTACGTCGTACCGGATGCGCGGTTGTTGTACACGTAGTTACCCAGGCTCACCCGACCTGCCAGGAACAAGTCGAAATTCTTATACCGCAGGCTCGTGTTGATGCCCATGAGGTAATCGGGGTACGGCGAATGCTTGTGATATTTGTTGCGACCGTTGCTGGCAACATTGCCTCCAGTACCCGTGCGATCTATGTAAAGGCCCTCGATCGGCATTCCGTCCTGGTTATAGACCTGTTCAAACACGTAGAATGAGTTGGCGGGTCGACCCACGGTGTGAATCTGCACTGTGTTACCCACACCTCCGGATATTCCACCGACGGCCACACCTTCATAGTTGGGGTCGGACGTGCGCAGCAGACCCGTGATCTCGTTCTCGTTGTGGGTGAAATTAAATCCGACGTTCCAGGCGATATCCGTGGCCTCAAAAATGCGCGCGTTGAGTGTAAGTTCGATACCCTTGTTTTCCAGAGAACCCACGTTCGTCCACAGGAAGTTAGAGAAGTTGCTTCCCGCGGCTACCTGGATATTGTTTATGAGGTCTTCGGTTTCGCGCTTGTACAAATCGATCGTACCCGTGATGCGGTCATTGAGAAAACCGAAATCCAGGCCTATGTTATACGTCGTCGTTTCCTCCCATTTGATGTTTCCATCATAGGCGTTGGGACGAAGCGTGTAATAAAAGGTATCGCCAAACTGGTACCGCGCCGTGTTCGTACTGATCTGGTACACGGGAAGGTATGGGTACGAGCTGTTAGGGCTACCGGGGATACTGATGTTTTGCTGTCCGGTCACGCCATAGCCGAGACGCAACTTGAGGTTCGAGAGGACTTCCCTGGTAGGCGCCATAAACGATTCGTTAGCGATATTCCAGGCAACTGCGGCTGCAGGGAACGATCCCCAACGGTTTTCCTCGGAGAACCTGCTGGAGCCGTCAGTACGGTACGTAAGCGTGATGAGGTATCGATCCTTGAAGTTGTAATTGACCCTGCCGAAGAACGAAAGCAGGTAGGTCAACTCCGGCACGTATTCCCTCGGCACGTGGTTCAAGTCTTGGTCGACCTCGCTATCATAGAATTTCGTTTCGTCCCAGTTCCTGCTGAAGTTGGAACCGTAGTTCTCGAAGCTTTGGTAGGAGTAACCGGCAGTAGCGTCGATCCGGCTTTCGCCGATCTGCTTTACATAATTCAGGTAAAGATCAAAAAGCTTCGCTTTGTTTTCACCCGTATAATCAATACGCTGACCTTCTCCCACATCCGTGGCCCAGGGAGCACGAACATCCGTATTGTTAACGCCGTCGCTCTTTGAGAAGTCGAGGCCTGCATTCATGTTGACACGGAGATCAGGAAGAAAATGAAAGCGATAGTCAACTTGAACGTTGCCCAGGATCCGGTTGACATTCGAGGTATTGTTGGTAAGATCGAGCAAGGCTACGGGGTTGCTCGGCGACAGGTCTATCGGATCCGAATCCGGGTTGGTCGGGTCGGTCACCCATGTAAAATATCCGCCCCAGCGCGAATTGTTGTTGTACACGGGTTGCGTCGGATCGAAGAATACTGCTGCACCGACAGCGCCCGTGTTACCAAAGTTGTTTTTCGTATTCGAAGCTTTCGCCGTCAGGTTTACTTTGAGGTGATCGTCCATAAAAGATGGCGAAAGATTCAAGTTCAGCGAATGGCGTTTCGAACTGGTGGTCTTCAGTATTCCTTGCTGGTCGGTAAAACCGTAAGAGATTCTGTAAGGGATTGAGTTGAGGGATCCGGAAACGGCAATGTTATGGTCATGAGAAACGGCATTGTCATACACCTCCCGTTGCCAGTCGGTGTTAGCGTCACCCAGACGTTCCAGCGCAGCCTCGTTAAGACCACTCACGGTTCCCAGGGCCGCCACTTCCGCTACGAGTTCCCTGTATTCTTCTCCGGAAAGCACGTCAAAGTAGTCGATGGGTGAACCGATAGAAAGGTTGCCGTTGTAGCTCAGCTGCGGCTTTCCCTCCTGCCCTTTCTTGGTGGTGATGATGATCACACCATTGGACGCTCTAGACCCATAGATGGCGGTTGCAGATGCATCCTTCAGGACCGTGAACGATTCGATGTCGTTGGGATTGATAGAAGCCAGCGGGTTTGAACTGCCGCCGATCGCCTTATTGTCTACAGGAAATCCGTCGATAACAATGAGCGGATCGTTGGATGCACTCAGCGACGACCCGCCACGAATACGGATGGTGGCACCGCTGCCGGGCGCCCCGCTGTTCGTCGTCACCTGGACGCCGGCGATCTTGCCCACCAGCAGGTCCTGCGGCGACGTCAGCACGCCTTTGTTGAAGTCGCGTGAATTGATGGCCGTTACTGACCCGGTAAGGTCCTCCTTTTTCACTTCGCCATAACCCACGACGACCACTTCGTCGAGTTGGGTGGCATCTACCTGCAGGACCACATTCACAGTTGTTCGGCCGTCAACGGCCACCTCCTGCGACTGAAACCCCACAAAAGAGAACACCAGAACAGCATCTGGTGGGACGGTAATCGAATAATTACCGTTAGCATCGGTCAGTGAGCCGTTCGACGTACCCCGTTCGAGGATATTTACCCCGGGAAGGCCGGAGCCGTCCGAGCCGTCGGTCACTCTTCCTACCACGGTGTGCTGCGCATAGGCCCCAAGGGCAGACGACAGCACCAGGATCGCGGTTAGGTAGCGGTAAATTTTCATCATAGAAGATCAGGTTAGTTGTTTTGGAAACCAGGTGTTCGCCAGGGTTCTGGCCGCGATAACAGCGCGCCGAAATCCTTTGCAGGAACGTTTACAATCTGGCCCGGTCAAAACCCAAAGTCAAATCCCGTTCGGGTACATTTTGTTAGCGCACAAGCCTAAAAAACACACGACACACACCCGCAAAAAGCGCAAATAGGAAGGATTTTCAGGTAAACTACGGTTAACAAACGGTTAACAAGGGAGTTAAATACTCCTCCCCAACGTCGGCCACTACATAGCCAAAATAAAGCGGGTAAGACTTTGGTCAGGGGCCAGCTTCAGCTTTTTGCGGAGGCGACTGCGGGCGACCTTGATGCTATCGTGCGAGATTCCCATGATCGAGGCACATTCGGCAAGGGTCAGATTCAACCTGATCAGGGCGCAGTGGCGAAGTTCATGGGGTGTAAGGTCGGGGTAGCTGAGCTTTAGCTTTGAGTAGAATCCCGTATGAATCTGTTCAAAGTACAGCGAGAAGTCTTCCCAGTCCTTATCCAGGCGGAAACTGTCATCGATGACCCGTAGGGTCCGTCGTATGTCGGTCAGGGCAATCCTACCGTTGTGTTTCACGATCGATTCGAGGTGCCCCTTGAGTTTCCTGAGGCTTTCATTTTTCTGGATAATGTTCAGGGCGTGGGTAGTAATCTGCTTGTTCTTGAATTCTATCTGCTCCCGCAACTGCTTCTCCTTCAGCTGCATATAGTTGAGGTCAGCATCGGCAAGCGCTTGCTGCGACCGGTAAACGGCTTCGTTCTTCGCGAGAAGCTCCTCCTTTTGTTGAATGATCTTTAGTTGCTGCTCGATGATCTCGTTCTTTTGCCGGTTTATTTCGGCTGTACGCTCTTCGACGATCCGTTGGAGGTTTCGCTTTTGTCGGATGAGGTTCAGGTTGTGTATCTGGGTGGCTGCAAGCACAGTTCCCAACCCCAGGGCCACAAATCCGAGCATCGCCCACCAGGTTCGGTACCATGGCTTGGCCACGGACACCGGGATTACCAGGGGCGTGCTCCACAGCTTGCCCTGCTCCCGGGCTCGGACCTCCACGGAATGGGTTCCCTCCTGGAATCCAATAACATTCAGGTTCCGGTTGGTCGACGGTTCTGACCAGGGCTGGCTGCCACCGGCAACCCGAGTCTGATAAACAATATTGGAAGCTGGATAAGCCAGGGAGATGAAGGAGGCCGCCACTGACGAATTATAGGGGAACTGGCTGTCCGCGACGGACGCCACGTCCATGGCAGCCCCGTTTATGCGCAGGGTTTTTACCAGTGGCGTTTCAGTCTTTCGAAATGTTATCTCGTTGACCCACACAACCGCCATTCCTTTGGCTGTGGCCACCAGCAAATTGCCGTCTCTGTCGAAAACCAGGCCGCGCTCCTCAAAGATCCTTGAGGGCAGGCCGGAGCTTTGGTCGAAAAGAATGTACTCACTACCTCGCGACACGAGCAGACCCTGACCATGGGCCACGTAAAGGTATTTGTCATCGATCGCAATGGATCGTACCGGCTCATTAGGATCCAACCCCTCGAATACAACCTTCTCGACAATGTGATTGCCACTGCCGTCTTTCGCTATCCGCAAGAGTCCCTCATCAGTCCCGACCCAAAGCGTTCCGAGGGAATCGAACTGCATGTCACGGAGCGTTATGCTGTCGGGACTGGCGAACGTAAAGCTTAGCTCGAGCGGTTGGAACGACTGGCGTGCCGGGTCCCATCGGCTGATGAGCTTCCTCTTGCCATTGCTGCCGCAGTATAGCTCGCCGTCGGGCGACTCGCGTACGAGCACGGATTGATTCAACTCGGGAAAGAACGTCAATGAATCCCTGTCGTCGACCCGGATTAGACCGCGCGAATGTCCCGTGAACCACTTGTTACCCTGACGATCGCGGTAGAGATCGCGAATAGCAACGTTGTCACCCTCAAGGATTTGCTGTCGTCTGGTGGTATTGATGTCCAGCGTTGAGATTCCTCCGAACGCATCGCCAATCCACAGGCGTGAGCCTTCGAGGTGAAGGCGTTCGAAGTAGTTGTCGTTCACCTCAACGAGGACGACCGGTGCGCCATCTTTTTCATCGACGCGCAGGAGCTTTTCTCCAGTACTGAAGTAGATCTCATTATCATCGCCGAGGGTTAGCGACTCGACCCGGGTTTGTCCTACCGACCTGAGCGCGGACACTACGGAAGGTTTGAGAAGGCCAAGATTTTCGTCACCGGTAATCCATAACTCTTCCCTTTCCGGATCCGAATATAAGTCGACAATGTTGGCGATCGGGACATTGGTAAGCCGGTCGAAGGTCGATGCGGATCCATCCAGGCTGAAATAGTAGAGACCGAATCCGCGAGTGCCGACAAACACGTCTTTGTCGTCGAGTACAACGATCGAGGAAATACCCGTCACCGTTTCGTCGAACTTCGACGCCAGTACGCGGCGATCCGAGTCTATCTTTAATGTAAGCAATCCATTTGCAGCGCCCACCAGCAGGTGATCTCCTTTCACGGCACAGATGGCGCGAAACTGCTGTGCCGGAACGTCGAGATCCACGGGGACCAGCGCCTCTTTCTGACGATCGAACCAGAGCACAGGGCCTTTGAAGGGTGCGATCCAAAGCGTACCGAACGCATCTTCGGCAAAGGAGAAGGAGCGATGGTAGTCGATCGAACGAAAGTCTTCACCGAGCTCAAACCTGCGGAATCCATTGGCGTTCATTCTCACGATCGAGCTATGCTCCCCTATCCAAATATTTCCATCGCGATCTTCGTAGATCGATTTGGGATAGTTGAGTGGCTGATCGAAAACAAATTCGCCGATTTGCAGCGGTCTGATGTGAATGCTGTCGTTGCGTTGGATGATTTCACTGAGGCCAAAGTCGCTTAGCACACAGAATTGCCCGTTTGTTCTCCTGAGGAACGCCTTGGTATACACACTGGGAAGTCCGCGGTAGAACGCGCTGGTTTGAAATCCATCATAGCGCAGCAACCCATCGTCGGTTGCAATCCATACATAGCCCTCCCCGTCTTTGGCAATACTTTTAATCAGCTCGCGGGAGAATACGTTTTCAATGCTGTAGAATTGATTGTAGCGGACTTGCGCCAGGGCAGCGCTTGCCAAAACGAGCAACACAGCCGTCATGGCCGGTACGGAGCGTATCAGCACACCCAGATGCACCAAACGGGTACCTTCCGACCTCTCATGACGCTGCATTCCACAAAATGGCCTGTTTCAATTCAAATATAGCCCAGCCCTGCCGTCATCGCCAAACCACCGGTACAAGCGGGGACATTGCACTGTGAAAACGGCGCCTGAAGGCACATGAGCGCTTTCGCCGACGCGCCCTTGCGATAAGTGCAGGGAAAGCGGTACCTTCGCCCCGTTAAAGTGGCGGGTGCGCTATTTTCGATACCCGCCGTGTGGTGAAGACAAAATTCGACGTCCTTTGTTTCAGTTCTTACCGACATTGATCGACGGCTGCTACGAGGTAC